>PFRF01000039.1 GCA_002788395.1 Candidatus Levybacteria bacterium CG_4_9_14_0_2_um_filter_35_21
CACGTCTTCTGAATTGTCTCTTTAAAACGACATCTCAATTGTCCTAGACTTTTCATTATCTTTTAGGAGAAGAGGTGATGAAAATGTTAAAGAAAGAACTTTCTTTTAAGCAAGATGTTGTTGGAAAATTACTCAAGGGAAAAATCAGCAGAAAAGAAGCAGAGCAATCTCTTGGTTGTTCAAAAAGAACAATTGTCCGTTATGTTGATCTTGTAGGGAAAGGCGGATTAGCAGCGTTAAAAGATAAACGGCGTAGCAATAATCATAAGCTTTCTCCAAAGCAAGAAAAAGATTTAGTGGAGATAAAAGAGAAAGGAAGATGGCGTTCTGCCAGGAAAGCATTGGAATTAACGGGAATTACTATCATTAAGCCCCGGCAAGTACAAAGAATTTGGGTTAAGCATAATCTTCATCAGGAAAATATTGAGAGATTAAAACCAATTGTCCGCTTTGTTGCCCCTTATCCAAATGACTTATGGCAATCAGATATTCAGGGAAAGATACACTTCCCTTTTCTTGACGATGCATATTTAGTTGCAACTATTGATGATCATTCCAGGTTTATCCTTGGCGGCAAATGGTTTAGTAACCAAACACAGATGAATGTCTTTAGAGTTTGGTATCACTGTTTGTTTCAGTGGGGATTGCCAAAGAAGATGCTTCAAGATAAAGGATCACAATACAAAGCAAACGCAAGGTATACCCAGACCGGTGAATATGCTCAATCAACCTTTCAATTTTATGCAAAAGCCTTAGGAATTGATTTGATCTTTGCTCATAGAGCGCAGACTAAAGGAAAAATTGAGAAGTTTTGGAGGTTTGTTCAGCAAGATTTTGCAAGAGAAAATATGAAGATTAAATCCTTTGAAGAGTTAAACAAGGCTTTCTTCAAATGGCAAATTCACTACAACGAAACATTTAAGCATAGCGGTATTGGCATGAACGGGAGAACTCCTGCTGAAGCTTATCAGCCATCTGAAAAAAGAAAACCTAAGCAGGAGCTCTCAGAACTTCTGACAATTACCATTAGAAGACTAGTTTACCGTGATTCTACTATATCTTTGTTTGGTAAAAGATACAGAATTCCCAACGAATTTATTACCTGCAGGATATGGGTCAGGATTAAAGGAGAAACAGTCAGAGTTGAATCAATGGGTAATGTCGTTTACAAGTTTAAACTGAGGGCTTAATCAGCCCTCAGTTTGGACATTTTAGAGTTCGCAAAATGGAGACAATTGAGAAGACGCATCACAATAGGGTTTTTATGGGATAAATGATTTTAGAAAAGAGATAATTTTAGAAAATGATTTATTAAATTTTAATCCGGAAAGATTTGGCAAAGAAAATCCAAATGGAAGTGAAGTTTTTCCGTCTAAACTACCACCGTATTTTACAAGACCAACAACCGTAGGAAAAGATGAACTTTGAATTTCATCTATAATTCCTTTAATTCCTACCGGAGAACCAATCCTAACAGGCATGGCCAACATTCTCCTGGCAGCCTCCTTAATACCAACCGTATTTGCCCCTCCACCGGTAATAACCAAACCGGATGGAATTTGACCGGCGTAACCACTTTTTTTAATTTCCAACCCAATGAATGTAAAAATTTCGTTAAGACGAGGTCTAATGATCCCATCAACCAAAGTTTTATAAGAAACTTTACTTATTTCTTCGGGCAAATTTAGCGAGCCAAGGTCAATTTCGTCCGTATTTTTTCTATCCGTTGTTTCTTGAGTTACTCTTCTTGTTTCCCCGGAGAGATCGGAGAGATGAAGTTTAATTTTTTCTGCAGATTCCAGGGAAATTCTAAGACCAATGGCAAGATCATTTGTTATATGCCTTGCGCCTATCGGAAGAACAGCAGAATAAGCGACCGAACCCTCTACAAATACTGAGATATCAATAGTACCTGCTCCAATATCTATTAATACAACTCCTAACTCTTTTTCCGTGTCCGAAAGAGCACTTAGAGAACTTGCATAACCGCTAAAGACAACTGCATCGACATCTACTCCAACTTCGGAAAATGCTCTTTCTAAATTTCTAATAGCAGTACTGCTTGCCGAAATTATATGCGTATCTACCTCTAACCTTATCCCGGTCATTCCGATTGGATCTTTTATACCTTCCTGACCATCTACCGTATAACTTCGAGGTAAAACATGGATTATTTCCCTAGTTGATGGTAGAGATATCGCCTTTGCAGCATCTATTACCCTGGCAAGATCATTCTCTGTAATCTCCCCATCCGGATGCGAAACAGCCACGACCCCCCTTGAATTTTGTGACTCTATGTGACCTCCTCCAATTGAAATAACAACTTTTGAGGCGGAATATCCTGCCATTCTTTCTGCAGATTCAAGAGAATTATTAATGGAAGTAACTGCATCTTCTATGTCTACTATCTGACCTTTCTTAATTCCGGACGATTTTACTTCCGAGACACCCAAAACATTAACAACCTCGTTAATTCTTGCGATAAGTGACACTATTTTGGATGTCCCTATGTCAACGCCCACGACAATTTTGCCTTCAGTCATATATTCTAATATTTAATCAACTCAATTATGGGCTTATCAAACCTAAAATCAAGCTTTTTAAGCCGTTTCCCTTCTATTGTAAGCCTAGAAAGGATTAATTGTAAAGAGGAAGTTTGGGTAGAAAGATCCCTCTTTAAAGAAAAAATTACCAAGCCTTCATCTTTAAGAGTTATAAATAAACTTAGATCGTTTCCTGGTAAAACCTTTTGATATTGAATATTTTTTTTCTTAAGAAGTATCTCTAAATCTATAAGTGCAGACATTCTTGTTTTTGATACCGGATTTTTGGGAAGATCTTTAAATAAAACATTATAATAAACACTCAAAAATAACGAAAGAAAAGACAAAAAAATACCTAATAGAAGAATAAAAATCGCAATTCTTTTTCTCCTAATTATTCTATTTGTTCTTTTTTTTACTATTTTTTTCATTTGCCATTGCTCTTATTACTGCTTCTATATTTTTTGCAGCGTTTTTGAATATGTTTTTATCTTGTCCGGAATTTAAAACGTATTTGTCAATATTTTTTACCATTTTATCAATTTCGTCAAATAATATTAATGGATTAAGCTTATCCTGTTCTATTATTTCAGCTAGCCCAAGATTTTTTATAAAAAGGGCATTCTTAAGCTGTTCGTTTTTCTGAGAAAAAGATAATGGAATCAAAATACACGGCTTGCTAAAAAAAGTTAATTCCGTAACCGTATTTATTCCTGATCGGGATATAACCATTTTTGATTTTTTAAAAGCTTCCGACACCTCATCCGAATCTAAAAAATCTTTTATCCGATATTCTCCTTTTGTTACTCTTAATGAATCTTTTAGTTCTCTTGCTTTTTTGAAATCATTAAATTCTTTTGCTCCACCTGTTTGATGGATAATATTTGCAAAATTTAATAGCCTTTCGATACACCCAAAAACTGCTACGTTTAATGTGTGAGATCCCGAACTTCCACCTGTAATGTAAATAACCGGCAAATCATTTTTAAAATTAAAATTGTTACTATGTGATTCCAAGAGCTCTTTTCTAATTGGATTTCCTGTTAAAATAATTTTGTTTTTAGGAAAATATTTTTCATCCTCTTTCCAGGATGTACATATTTTATTAGCAAATTTAGAAGCAATTTTATTTGCAAGACCTGCTTCTAATGTTTGCTCGTGAATTACAACCGGAATACCTAAAAAGGATGCAGCAAAAATTACCGGTAATGAAAGATACCCACCAAAACCCATTACAATATCAGGTTTAATCTTTACAAGTGTACTTAATGATTGAGTAAATCCAACCGGAGATTTTAGTAAAGAAGTGAAGGTATGTTTTGAAAGTCTTCTTTGTAATCTTCCCGTTGTTAATGGTATAAACGGAATTCCCAGTTTAGTTATTAACAAGTACTCTAAGGAAAGCGCTTTGTCCCCCTCGAATGAATATTTCCTTCCAATAAAAAATATCTCATTAGATCTTAGCTCTTCAATTAACGACAATGCCGGAGATAAATGTCCTCCGATTATAATTATTTTCATATGTTTTAATGTCCTTGTTTTGAAATATTTATTAAAATTCCTATCGCTCCTAAATTCATTATCAGTGCAGATCCTCCATAAGAAATAAACGGCAAGGGAATTCCAGTTAAGGGTAAAAGGGCGGTTTGCGCTGCTAAGTTAATTAATATCTGAAACGCTAAAAATGAGGTTATTCCCCCTGCCAAAAGCTTGCCAAAAGTATCTTTTGCCCTAACGGCAATATAAAAACCTCTCCAGACAACTACTAAAAATACAAGAATAATTAAAGTTGTCCCTAAAAAACCCAACTCTTCTCCAATTATTGCAAATATTGAGTCTGTCATATTTTCCGGCAGATAAGCATATTTCTGTAACGAATTGCCAATTCCTACCCCTGTTAAACCTCCCGATCCGAAAGCAATTAGTATTTGCCTAACATGATAAGAAAAACTATCCGGAGAATTATTAAAATTAAGAAATGTTGCAAGCCTATTTGCCCTATAAGGGGCAATTTTAATCAGAATAAATGTAAGAAGTCCTACGACAGGAGCAAGGGAAAGAAGGTACAGAATACTTCCCCCGGAAAGGAAAAAAATTACCATAGATTCTGCTAAGATAATTGCCGCCGTCCCCATATCCGGTTGGAGCAATATTAAAAATAATATTAATCCCGTCAGCATTAAAAATGCCCAAAATCTTCCCTTTTCCTTGGTTGAAAACCAAGCAGAAAGATAAATCGCTAAAGCAAGTTTTGCAAACTCGGATGGCTGAAATAAAAAAAGCCGAAAATCAATCCAACGCCTTGCGCCCAAAAGATTTACTCCTAAACCGGGAATAAAAACTATAATTAAAAAAATTATAGCAATAATAAGTATGGGAATAGCTAGGTTATAAAATCTGCGGTAGTCAAAAATAGAAAAAAGCCCTAGAGATATAAAACCCACAATTATCCAGAACGATTGAACCTTTAAATAATGATATTTATCGGCAAAATCCCTAAAAGCAACGAAAGTGGATGCGTCGTAAATCATAAAGAGACCAAAAAATGTTAAAAAAATAGTAGCAAAAAAAAGAGGTAAATCTATTTTTTTCATTATTTAATGAAAGCAATATATAATCCTATAATTGCAAACAAAAAACCCAACAGCCATGATCTCATAACAATTTTTGGTTCGTCCCATCCCCGTTTTAAAAGATACAAATGAAGTGGGGCAACCGGAAAAATCTTTCTCCCTAAAAACCTTTTGCCTAAAATTTGAATTAAAGAAGATCCTACTTCGATAACAAACACTCCTCCTATTACGGCAAGGGCAATTATTCTCCCGTTTAAAAGACCAATTACTCCCAATGAAGCTCCTAAAGACAATGAGCCAACATCTCCTAACCAAATTCTTGCTTTGTAGATATTAAAATACAGAAAAGCGGCTACGCTCCCTGCTAAAAAAGCAATAAAAATTCCCAATGCAGGATCTACTGCAGTTGATGAAATTGCTAAAAACGCAAGAAGACAAATTAGAAATAATCCCGGTGCCAATCCGTCCAGTCCGTCTGTAATATTAAAAGCGTTTGCAAAAGAGACAATTACAAACGCTGCAAAAGGGATAAACAAAAAACCTAAATTGGTTAGACCAATTCCCCGGATGAAAACGAACGAATATCCAAGTTTAAAATATAAAGCTGTTGCAATAACTAGAGCCAAAACTATTTGTATTGCAAGTTTATGTCTAAGCCTTAAGCCAAAGATCATTGTTTTTTTTCCATTAACAAGTTTTTTTACATCATCATAAAGTCCTAAAAGTCCAAAACTAATAAAAGTAAAAAAGATTACAAATAAATCCCAGCCTCCAACTTCAACATTAAACATTCCATATGCCCAAATAGTTAGAATAGCTACGACACAAATGATAAGTACGCCTCCTCCAAACGGAGTGCCAACTTTCCACGCATTAAGCTTATCGAAAACATGAGCCCTGTTATTTAGAAAATCTTTTGTTACTTGATTCTGACGTCTAAATTTAATCTTATAAAGAAAATCTATAAATGGGATAAGTAGCATTGCTGTAATAAAGAAAGACAATATTGTAAATCCCAAAAGCTGTGACATAAGCTATAATTATAATACGAATGGTGCTTATAAGCAATTAAATTTTTAGGTCAATACCTATTTTTTAGCAGTTAAGAAGAGATGTTCTGCTTCCAGTAACTCATCCTTTGTATTAACGCCTCTCCATGGTAATAAATTAATTTTCAAAGTTTCAATTTTTTCCTTATGCACAATACCAATATCAAGTAAGCTTGTTAAATAATATTCTCCTGTAATATCACTTTTTTTTACTTGTTTTAGATATTTTTTTAAAAAATCTACTTTAAATAGATAACACCCGGGATTTATCTCGTTTATTTTTCTTTGAACTAAAGTTGCATCTTTTTCCTCAATTATTGCTTTAACCTTACCGTTTTTGTCCCTTATGATCCTACCAAGACCAAAAGGATTTTGTTTTTTAATAGTTAGCAAAGTAAACGATGAATTAGTCATAAAATGTGTTTTAACAAGACTTTTAATCGTTTTGTCGCCATAAAATGCAGAATCATCTCCGTTAAGTACCAGTACGTCTTCTACTTCTTTCGGCAATTTTTTTAACGCACATATTACTGCATGCGCTGTTCCCAATCTTTTCTTTTGCTCAGCATATATAACTCCTCCGTCTAAAAGCTTCATAACAGATTGCTTTGCAAAACCCACAACTACAACTAAAAATTTTATCTTAATTTTTCTAAGAAAATGAATTGTATGAAGAATCATCGGTTTATCTGCTAAATGAAGAGCTACTTTGTTAACTCTTGTTGAATTCATTCTTTTTCCTTTTCCTGCAGCTAAAATAATTGCCCCAAGACTTTTATGTTTTTTTACTAATATATTCATTCTGTAATTCTCCTAATATCTGCACCTAGATATCTTAATCTCTGGTCGAAATTTTCATATCCCCGGTCTAAATGCTCTAAGCCAAAAATTATACTTTCTTTTTTTGCCGCTAACGCCCCTAGGACTAATGTTGCACCTGCTCTTAAATCGGATACTGTAACAACTCCATTATGGAGTCTTGCCGGACCGGAAATTTTTGCTGCATGAAGAAAATTTATATCATCTCCTATATTAAAATTATAAAATTCTTCAGGGTTGCTTACCTTAGGGTTAAATAATTTTATTTTTGCTCCCATTTTCTCTAGTTCTGTTGCATAAGTAAATCGGTTCTCATAAACTGTTTCGTGAATTTGCGATACTCCTTTTGCTTTTGTCATAAGCACTGCCCATGGTCCCTGCCAGTCTGTCATAAAGCCTGGATAAAAATTTGTAACAATTGTTGTCGGCTTTAGACTGCCTTTGTAAAAAAACCTTATTCCGTCCGGTTTTTCCTCAAAGCCTCCATTTGCATCTTCAAGCTGATTTAAAAATTCAGTGATACCGGTTCTGCTTATTCCTTTTATAAGGATATCCCCTTCTGTTATTATTCCGGCCACGGCAAATGTAACAACTTCATTTCTGTCCGGACTAATTGTAAATCTTGTCCCCTTAAGTTTTTTTACACCCTTAATAACTATTACTCTTGTTTCTGTTCTTTTTACATCTGCTCCCATTTTATTTAAAAGCAAAATCAATTCATCTATTTCCGGTTCCCGCGCAGCATTTCTTAAAATTGTTGTACCTTCTGCCAAAACCGATGCAAGAATCATTGTTTCTGTTCCCGTATGCGTATTTTTAGAAAAAACGTAATGCGTTCCTTTTAATCCGGAGCTTGCGCTAGTATGAAAATAACCGTCTTCGCTTTCGTAATCCACACTTGTCCCCATTTTTACCAATCCATCTATAATTCTGTCTATCGGTCTTGCTCCGATTCTGCAGCCACCGGGATTAGGAATGATTGCCTTACCTGTTCTTGCAAGAAGGGGTGCTAAGAACATGTAGGAAGCTCTAATTTCCGCTGCTTTTTCAAGCGTAATTTTTATTGTTTTGAATTCACCCATTTTTATAGAAATAGAATGATCAACAATCTTAACTTTCCCACCCAGTTCTTCTATAATTTCTGCCATAATCTTAAAATCGGAAATTATCGGAATGTTATCGATAATTACTTCTTCCTTCGTTAGGCAAGCAGCAACCAGTGCCTTTAAGGCAACATTTTTAGATCCCGAAACAGAAACTGTTCCTGATAATTTTTTTTGCCCGTTTATAACTAATTTTTCCAGATTAAGCATTATTGTTAAATTTTAGTTTACTATTTACTTTATAAATGTCTCCTGCGCCCATTGTTATTATTACAGAATTCCTTTTATAACTTTTTTGCCCGATATATTTTATCACATCTTCCAAACCGGGCATGAATCTAACGTTAGGATGTAATTTTGCCATTGATTGAACTAAAAGTTGTGACGAAACCGAAGGGTCAATCCCTTCCCGCTCGGATGAAAAAATATTTGAAATAATTACTTCATCCGCATCGGAAAATGAATATAAAAATTCATCGAATAATTTTTTTGTTCTGGAATAAGTGTGAGGTTGAAAAAAACATATAATTTTTGATTTAGGAAATCCTTCTTTAAATGCTCTTAATGTTTTTTTAATTTCCGTAGGGTGATGAGCATAATCATCAAAAAGAAGTGCTCCCGAATTTAGACAACCAATATATTCTGCTCTTCTTTTGCTGCCTTTAAATTTTACAGCTTCCTTTTTTATTTTATCCATCGAAACACCAAGTTCCAGGCAAGCTATTATTGCAGCAAGTCCGTTTAGAACGTTATGCTCACCCAAAACGTTAAGAGTAAATTCACCTAAATTTACTCCCCTACCCTCTATCCAAAAAAAAGATTGTGTATTTGAATAATTTATTTTTTTTATTTTATAATCATTTGTATCTGAAAAACCGTAAGTTATTACGTTACCTCTATAATCATTTATTAGCATTTTTATCTGAGGATCGTCTCCGCAAGCAATTAAAATTCCGTCTTCCGGAAGATTTTGGGCAAACTTTAAGAAGACCTCTCTTATTTCATCAATCGATGAATAGATATCCGGATGGTCAAAGTCTATATTTGTAAGAACTGCAATTTTGGGATGTTGCCACAAAAGCTTTGGAGTTTGATCACTTAGAGGTTCTGTAGCATATTCATCCGCTTCTGCAACAAAATAAAAACCTTTTCCAAAATAACCGGCATTTGGTAGAGACGGCAGAGAAGAAGTACCTATTACAAAAGTCGGATCAAGACCAACTCCCCTAAGAATTGTTGCAATCATACCGGTTGTTGTTGTTTTACCATGGGTCCCGGCTACGGAAATACCATAGAATTTTCTTGAAAAAAGCTCACCGTCCATAAATTTCCCAACCGCTTTCCCTTGTGTCCAAACCGTTACTCCTCTATTTCTTGCCGCCTCCGCCTCTACATTATTAAAACCACCGTGAGCGCCGGTAATTATTACAAGATCCGCATCTTTTATGTTCTCCTTTGCAAAACCTAAATAAGGTACAATTCCGGCTTTTTTTAAAGATTCGTCGGTGATAAATTTTTTATCTACATCCGAACCTGTAATATAAAATCCCGCTTCTTTTGCGATAATTGCAAGAGGTGTCATGCCAACACCCTTAATTCCGGTAAAATGAATGTTTTTTATTTTCATATCATTCCTACAATAGTAGCAAACTCACCATATCTTTTGTTTTTACTTTTTCTTGCAGAATACAGGAAAGAGGAATTATCTTTTGTACAAATAGCAGAGAATTCCATATTTTTCCCGGAAATTCCCGCCGCCAGCAGAATTTCCTTAATTATAAATTTTAAATCTAAAAAATATTTATCTTCTTTTTTAGAATAAAATTTTTCAATATTTAAAAAGTTTTTAGAAAATTCATCAATTATCTTTTTACCAACCTCATAGCAGCATAGACCTATTGAGGGTCCTACTAAAACTTTTACTTCTTGCAAAGATTCGCCATCTGCTTTAAAAATTTTAACCGCTTCATTTAGAATTCCCGATAATATTCCCTTATATCCCGCATGAAAAACCCCAATCATTTTATTTTTAGAAGAATAGAACACAATAGGAGCGCAGTCTGCTGTAACAACTCCTAAGAAAATATTTTTATTTTTAGTTACAAGACCGTCTTTTTTGGGTATTATTTTTCTAGTAGCATTTTTAATAAATTCAATCTTATTTCCGTGGACTTGTTCGGGGAAAACCAGATTTGCCGGCTCTAGATTATTAAGCTTCATTGCTTTTTCCAAATTTTTCCACTTTAATTTACCATCTGTTTTTGTTGAACCGATTGCTCTTGTTGTAGAAAAAACTTTTATATTATCCCGACTAAATAATCTATAAGTTAATAATTTACTCATTATAGGGATTTATTTCTTACTTCCAAAGCTTCTTTAACCATTTTGTACTCATCCCAAGGTTCTTCTCCTTTACCATAATTCATAGATCCCTCCTGAGATTTACCTGTAATTAAAACCAAATCATTTTTTTTAGCCATTTGTATTGCAGCCTGAATTGCTTCTTGTCTATCCGGAATTCTAATAACTTCGCACTTTCCTTTTTTTATGCCAACCTCTATCTCTGCAATAATTGTATTAACGTCTTCTCTTCTTGGATCCTCGGCAGTTAAAATAACAATATCGCAATACTCCGAAGAAATTTCTCCTAGAAACGGTCTTTTTAGTACGTCTCTTTCTCCGGCGCTTCCAAAAACATGAATTATATTACCTTTAACAGTTGGTCTTACTGCTTTTAATATTTGTTCCGATGCATTTGAGGTGTGAGCAAAATCGATCATTACGCTAAAATCTTCTTGGTAAACATAGTCAACTCTGCCTATTGGTATATGAAAAGTTTTAAGGGCTTTTTTGATAGTTTCATCCGTTATCCCTAAGGCCTTACAGGTTGCAACCGAAGCTAGGACGTTATACTTATTAAATTCCCCTAATAAATTATTTTCTTTAATATCAAATGTACCTTCGTTATAATCGGCACTTTCGGAAAGTCCGTAAGTTATCCAATTTTTCTGGGTTTTTTGGCTTTTAATTTCCGGTAAAAACATATATGAGCTATCGTCGTTATTAACGACACATATTTTTGATTTTTTTAATAATTTAATCTTTGTTTTTAAATAAATATCATATGTTTTATGGTAATCCAGATGTTCATTCGTTACATTAGTTAGAACTCCCACTTTAATAGGAATTCCTACGATTCTGTTTTGATCAATTGCATGAGAAGTAATTTCTAAGACAAAATATTCCGATTTTTTCTCCCGGGCTTTTCTTAAAAATTTTTGCAGTGGAAAGGCATCAGGCGTGGTAACGTGAGAACCTGTATCATACACTTTGCCATCGATTACGGCAGCTATGCTTGATATCATTGAGACTTTAGCTCCCGAACGTTTTAGAATATGATAAATTAAACTTACCGTAGTTGTTTTTCCATCCGTTCCGGTTACAGCTACTACCTTCATTTTTCTCGAAGGAAAAAAGAATATAATATTAGCAGAAATTGCTACAAAAAAATGGTAAATATTTTTAATTCTTTGCCACATCGCTATATTATACCTCTTATTTAAAGCTTTCTCTACTCTTTTTAGGCTGAGATGTATAATGAAATTATGATCAAAAATATAAGTAAGAATACAATAATTTCTATGGATTTTAATTTGTTAAAAGACTTCTGGAATAAAAGCAAAGGCCTAATTAATAGCAACATTCCGAAAACCATTGTTTTCTATACCAGGTTTGGCATCCATACATTTGGTATGAAATATCCGATTGACGTAATAGTTGCCGATAAAAAATTTAAAGTTATTGCAATCTCCGAAAGTCTTAAACCAAATAGGATTTTTCTATGGAAAAAAAAAGGCAATCTGGTGATTGAATTGGAAAAAGATGTAATTTTAAAAACCCAAACAGAAATAAATGATTTTTTGGAATTAAACTTATAGGGATAGTTGACGTTTTTTATCCCAAAACTGTCCTCGTCTGCACAATTTTTTTACGTTTTTTTTATCGTCCAATAGCATCTCAACAGCCCGTTCTAAAAAGAGAGTGTTTTGGGAACTTTTTACTAAGATAACATCCCCCTTTTTAATATTATCTATAATATATTGTTTTGAAGAAGAAAAATCTTTAAATGCAGCAAACTTTAATTTGCTTTTTTTTAAAATCGGTTGAGCATATTTTAACATTAACGGACCAATTAGAATTGCAAAATCTACGGTTTCCGATAGCTTACGCGCAACGGTTTGATGCATTTTTTCACTTAATATTCCCAATTCTCGCATATCACCCAATATTGCCACTTTTCTTCTTATCCCCGATTTTTCTTTTAGAAAATCTAAAAGATCAATAATCGGCCGGAGAGTTGCATTATTGTACGAAGAGTCAATAATTGTAGTCTCCCTAATTCCTTTAAAAATAGTCATTCTTCCCGGAGGAAGAGCAAAATTCTTCTCCAAAGTTAATATTGCCTCATCATCTGCAATTCCTACTGATTTTGCAACTCCAACCGCCAGGGCAAACGAATATGCATAATGTTCCGGTAATGGATTTTTAAGATTTATCTGATATATTTTTCCACTAATTAACAATTGAGTATTAAAAGTGTGTAAATCCGAATCAATTTTTTTAATAAAAATATCAGCATTTTTGTCTTTTTTAGAAACCGAAACAACATTAGCCTTGATTTTATCCATGTTGTCCTTAATAAGGGCATCATCCAAATTAACAATTGCGTAACCTTTTTGGGGAATTGATGAAAGCAGAAGATTTTCTTCTTTAGCCGTTAATTCCAGGATTTTTTTTTCTGAACCTTTTGCTTCCGCCTCAAAGTATTCACTGTGTTCATAAGAAATATTTGTTAAAACCCCAACCGACGGAGTAATAATCTTTAACAAATAGCCCATATTGTTGGGCTCTTTAGGTCCGTCAATTCCCATTTCGGCAATATAAAAATCAAATTTTTGCCAACTGGTTAATAGTTTTATTTTGCATTCGATTAAAATCCTAAGCCAATCAAAAAAACTATAATTACCCGGGTCAATACCCAAGACGCTTAAGGGTATTCCGGTATGACTATTTTTACCGTAACTATTGCCAACGTTATACTTTTCTGACAATAAAATCCCTATAATTCCGGCAAGAGAAGTTTTCCCGCTACTTCCACCAACCCCAATGACTGTAGTATTATTTTTTTTAAGCTGTATTTTTGCTGATTTCTTTAGTATCCAAAAAATGATTTTTCCAAAAAATTTATTCATATAGCCATATATTATAGCTTAAATCACTCGCCGGGTGGTATCCCGTAATAAATTAACAAATCTTTGGCAATATCAAAAAATATCGGAGCGGCAGTCTCCGCACCGTAGATCGAGGACGTCGGGCGATTTAGAATTACAAGCATGGCAAATTTCGGATTATTCGCCGGAGCAAAACCAATAAACGATGCTATCGTTTTTGTCTGATCATAATGCCCTGCAATAGGAATAGACGCTGTTCCAGTCTTTCCGGCAATCCTATACTCCTTCAAACGTGCCCATGACGCCTCTCCTTTATCAACAGCGTTAACCATTATTTCCGTCATTACTTTAGCAGTTTCCGGAGAAATTGGGTTTCCTAAGGATTTAGGCTGAATTTTTACAGTCGAGCCGTCGGGATTTTTAATCCCGATAATTATATGAGGCTGCATTCTTTCCCCTTTATTTGCAATTGCAGACGTAGCACTTAAGAGTTCTATTGGTGTAATTGAAATTCCCTGTCCAAATCCTGTAGTTGCCAAATCTACCGGGTACCATAAATTTTCCGATTTTATTGTTGGAGAAATTTCTCCCTGAAGATCAATTCCCGTTAGATCGCCTATTCCAAAACGCTTTAGATATTTAATCATTCCGCTAACCCCTAGCTTCTGTGCCACAAAAACCATTCCTGTATTATCCGAGTGCATAATTACGTCAATCATGTTTATATCTTTGTAATACTTATCATTCCAGGTGTGAATATCGTAACCACTTACGGAAACAGGTCCTGCACATGCCGAACATTTTGTTTGCGGAGTTATGAGCTTTAAATCAAGAGCCGAAGACATAACTAATGGCTTAAAAGTTGATCCAGGCTCATATAAATCGGAAATAAAAGGATTTTTATAAACACTGTCGGGAGAATCTTCATAATTTTCCGGGTTAAAATTTGGAAAACTTGACATTGCTAATATTTCTCCTGTCTTAGGGTTAATTACCGCAGCCATTCCGGATTGAGCTCCAAATTTTTCCACACCCTCTTTTAATCTTTTTTCAACTAAAAATTGAGCCGAGCGGTCTAGGCTTAAAAGCAAATCGCTTCCATCAATTTGTTTTTCCAAATCTCCCAATTTTGCCAGAATTGGACGCCCAAAAGCATCGTGAATTTGTATTGCTTTTCCCTCTCTCCCTTTAAGAAGAAGATCGTAATATCCTTCGAGTCCAAAATAGCCTTTAGGTCTACTTAAATCATCTTTTCCGACAAATCCAATTAAGTGCGCTGCCATAGATGCTTCAGGATAAAATCTTGTATATTGTTCTTCAAATCCAACCCCCTGAAGACCTAGTTTTTTTAAATCGTTTTTAGCCTTAGGCTCAACTTCTGTTGCGATAGAAATCCAAAATCTGTCAAGCGAAAGATTTGCACTTACCGAAGCATGGTCAATCCCCAAAGTGGTTGATATTAATTCCGCTGTTTCTTTTAAATCTTTTACTTCTTTTGGATTTGCAAAAACCCGGTATGTTATTTTATTGGCTGCAATCGGAAACCCATCGGAAGTTTTAATCTCTCCTCTTTTAGAGAGTGTCGTAACTACTTTTCCATACTGAAGCTGTCCCATTGTTGAAAGCTCTTGAGCTTTAACAACTTGCCAGTAAAAAAGTCTAGCTATAACAACAAAAAAAGATAGGGTTATCAAACCGAGGATAAAACGGAATCTCCAGTTCATCGTACAGCTGCAATTGGAATTGCATTCGTTAAGGAATAGCCGGATTTTTGATTAACAAAACCCAATTTTTCTGCCCTGGAAGCTATATTGCTTAAAGAAGATTTGTCATAGACTTGCTCGCCAAGTATTGCATTTTCCGACTCGTAAAAGCTTAGATCATTTGTTACCTTTGCCAATAACGAACCTGTTGTTGCCATACTATTCAGTAGAATTGTTCTCGTAAGCGATAATAAAACCGTTACTAAAATTAAAAATCCTATTATTGCAAATGGTTTTTTCATATTAATTTTTCAAATACTCTCAGTTTTGCGCTCGCACTTCTCCTGTTGTTTCTAATTTCCTCCTCATTGGGAATCATTGGTTTTTTTGTAATTATTTTTCCCTGTTTGTTTTTCTCGAATTCTAAAAAACTATGCTTTACTATCCTATCTTCTAAAGAATGAAACGTTATAGTCACAATTCTTCCTCCCTTTTCTAAAAGATCTATTGCCTGAGGTAAAGATTCTTTTAAATTTTCAAGTTCGCTATTTACCGCCATCCTCAGGGCTTGAAACACTCTTTTACTTATTGCCGCTTTTATAAAAGGCGAAAGTGTTTTAGTTTTCAGACCGTACGCATCTTTAATTACTTCTAATAATTCCTCTGTTGTTTGTATCGCCTTTATTCCACGGGCCCTAACAATACGATCAGAAATGACCCTAGCACGACGTTCTTGACCCAATCTAGAAAATAATTCATACAAATCTCCTTTCGTTAAAATATTTATTAAGTCGCTTGCCTTTACCGCATTTTCCTTATCCATCCTCATGTCAAGCGGTCCATTTTTTAAATAACTAAACCCACGTTCTCCGGAATCAATTTGGTGAGAAGAAACGCCTACGTCATAAATAATTCCATCTACCTTTTCAAATCTATTTAAACGTGCAATTCTTGCAATATCTTTAAAATTACCCTGGGTCAAAATTAACTTTTGATTTTTGATATTTGATATTTGATTTTGGTTAATAAAGTATAATGCTTCCTGATCAAGATCAATTCCTAAAACCAATCCGCCATTTTCCAGCACTGCCCTGGTGTGTCCGCCTCCGCCCAGAGTCGCATCTATATACTTTCCGTTTTTTTTAACTTGTAAAAGTTCAATTGCTTCTTTTAAAAGAACGCTAACATGATAATCGTTCATTATTTGCTCTCTTCATTTCTGTTTTCTTCTACCAGTTTTTTTGAAATTGACTCAATGTTTTTTTCAAGATTTTTTCTGTATTCTTCCCAACGTTTTTTATCCCAAACTTCTACGTATCTTGAAAGACCTATAAAGACAACCTCGCTTTTAATTTGCGCAAATTCTCGTAAGTAACCAGGTAAGATAAACCTTCCCTTATTGTCAAGCTCGACATTGCTTGCCCCTCCAAGTAAAAATCTTTGAGTTTCTCTTGCCTCTCTATGAATAAATGGCTTACCTTCTGTTCCTTCGAGAAGCGATTTCCAACCTTTTTCCGATACGACGATGAGCGAGTTTTCATATCCTAAAGTTATTATTAATTTATCTCCCAGTACTTCTCTAAATTTTTTTGGGAAGGCAACTCTTGATTTTTCCCCAACTATGCCTTCATATTGACCTATTAACATATGTTAACCCCGAGTGCTTCGAGGCCCTGCCTTTCTATCCCACCTTTTCCCACTTTAGACCACTTTAAACCATTTTGGATCATTTTGAGTATCTTTGTCAATAGGGGAAATAGATAAAATAGTGTATTTTAAAATAAAAAAACACTAAATAACTAGAAATTTAAAAAAATGTTTTTAAAGAGGACTCTAGAGATCTAATTTTTCTTCTGCTTGATACACTTTTCCGTCCACTTTGGTTATCTTAACTACCAATTTTACCGACTTAACATCTTGATCATAATGACAAACATCAGAGCAGGTTCCAAGAACAATTTCCTGACTTACGCTTTCACCAGGCTCCTTTATATCTATATGACCAATTGCTCCTCTTGGAAGATCTCCTTTTGCAGTATAAGAAAGCTCATAATCAACCCCCGTAATATCTTTTGTGTTTGTAATTGTCATAATAACCTTTTTTCCGTCTGCACTTGCTTTTAGAGATAATCCGATCTCCGAAGGAATAATTGTCGGAATAACTTCAATTGTCGGTTGAATGTCCGTAGGAGCAGAGGAACCTCTTCGGGCGTTAAAAAGATAGACTCCCCCAATTAATACAAGAAGAACTACTACGATTAATGGAATTAATAATTTCTTATTTTTTAACACGTCTTATTAAATTGTAACAAAGCAATTAGTTTTGTCAACAACAGTTTTTGCGTCAAAGATCGGGTGCTCATGGGTTAGACAATGAGTGCAGAGATCCTCTTTTTTCCTTCCGATTGCCTTAACTAGTCCATCCAGACTAAGATATCTTATGTAATCAAGACCAATTCTTTTTGCTATGTCCGTCATTTTCCTTTCTTTATAATGTTCTCCCTTTTTATAAACAGCCGCTAATTTTTCTTTATCCGGGATATCGATTCCCAGATCACAAATATCTACAAACGGAGGAGAACCGGATAACAAGCCAACTTTTAAAACTCCTGCTTTTCTTAACGCTACCACAAGTCGCTTTGAAGTAGCACTTCTAATAACCGAATCATCAATTAAAACTAAATTTTTCCCTCTTACTCCTTCTGATATGGAAAACTTATATTCAAGCAGACTATCTCTTTGCTCGTCCGTATCTGCAATAAAAGTTCTAATTCCCGCTCCATACCTATCTTTATGGATTAAACCACTCCTGTATAGTATTCCTGATTTTTCTGCATACCCTTCGGCCACATGATTGCCCGATTCGGGAATACCACAAACAATTGTGTTTCTATCCGCAATTGGAAATTCTTCAGCAAGCTGCATTCCCATTCTTCTTCTAATTTCGGAATTGTCAAAACCATTTTCTCTGGAAGTTGGAAAAGCAAAGTATACAGGTTCTACAATACACCGGGCTGTTCTATCTCTACGGGCAAATTGAATTTTATCTATGTTTCCATTTGCAGCTATAATCATTTCTCCCCCCTTTATCTCTTCCCAATGGTTTACTTTTTCCATATGATGTTCCAGTCCGCGGGTTTCGGATGCCAAGATCATTCCATCTTCCGTATATCCAACAACTAACGGTCTTATTGAATACTTATCTCTTGCGCCAATTAATTCCCCATTATCTGTTGCAATTGTCAGAGCATATGACCCTTCTATACCGGAAAGGGCATTTTTAATTTTTTCCGGCCATAAATCCCCTTTGGAAAACATTATTCTCCAGGCTAAAACTTCTGTGTCTGTGTTTGATTTAAAAGGTATATTATCAGGAAGTTCTTTCCTAATGCGCGCAAGGATTTCATTCGGAATATTACCATTATGGGCAACTGCCAGACTTCTTCCTTCCCATTCAACTACATGCGGCTGTAAACAGGACTCTAACCCTCTTGATCCGGCTGTAGCATAACGGTTTTGTCCAATCCCAATAAATCCGAATAAATTATTTTCTGTTAAAACAGAATGGCGGGCAAAGACATTGCCTACTAATCCTTGTTTTTTATATAACCCAATTTCTCCTGCTTTACGAACGACTGCAATTCCTGTTCCGTCTTGTCCGCGGTGTTGCAGGGCCGCAAGAGAAACAACTATATCTTTTGCTACATCACGACCTTTAAAACTAATTGCACCTACTACGGCACACTTATCATGGGGTTTATCAATTTCGGTATAGCTGGAAGGAGCTTCGGTTTTTGCCATTAGCTGTTATTAGCAAGGCAATAATAACTTATTAATTTGTGTTTAACAATACAACAAAAAGGGTCAGCTAGAGGTTTTTACTAAAATATTCGGGTAGTTTTGTAATTTTGATTCTTTCCTGTTTCATTGTGTCGCGGTCACGCACTGTTACGGTCTTATCTTCCAAAGTTTCAAAATCTACGGTAATGCAGTACGGCGTACCTATTTCGTCTTGCCTTCTGTATCTTTTGCCAATACTCTGAGATACATCGTAATCAACCATATACGATTCTTTAAAGCTATCAAATATATCTTGAGCAATTTTTTCTAACTCCGGTTTTTTAGATAAAGGCAATATAGCAATTTTAAAAGGAGCTAATTCTTTCGGAAGTTTTAAGACAATTCTTGTTTCTTTTTCACCCGTTGCAGTCGAAACCTCTTCTTCGTTATATGCCGCAACCAAAGTTGCCAAAAGAGTTCTTTCTACTCCAAACGTAGGTTCAATAACATGAGGTATGTAAGCTTCGTGCGTCTCCTGATCGAAATATTTCATGTCTTTACTGCTATGTTTCTGATGAGCTGAAAGATCATAATCTGTTCTATAGGCAATTCCCCAAAGCTCCTTTTGACCAAACGGAAAATCGTATTCCAAGTCAACTGTTCTTTTAGAATAATGAGCTCTCTTTTCCGTAGGTATTTCATGTAAGTGTAGTTTATTTTTATCAAGACCGATCTTATCTGCAAATTTTTGCATAATACCTAACCACTCGTCAAAAATCTTTTGCCAATCCGCTTTAGGACTTATAAAGTATTCAAATTCGGCAATCTCAAACTCTCTGGTTCTAAATATAAAATTACCCGGAGTAACTTCGTTCCGGAAAGCTTTTCCAATTTGAGCAATTCCAAATGGAATTTTCTTCCGCGAAGTTGCCAAAATCAATTTAAAATCCGCAAACATCCCCTGAGCCGTTTCTCCCCGCAGATACGCTAAAGATTTTGCATCATCCAAAACTCCTATTTGGGTTTTAAATAAAAGATTAAAATTCCGTGGCTCTGTCCAGTCTATCTTTCCGCAAGTTGGACATTTTACTTTATTTTTATTAATAATTTCTAAAACTTCTTTTGGAGACTTACCTTCTACGTCTATTCCTGTTGCATCTTCGACTAAATGATCTGCCCTAAGTCTATTCTTACAACTTTTACAATCTACCAACTGATCCGTAAAACCGGAGACATGACCTGAGGCTTCCCAAACTTTTGGATTCATAATAATTGCGCTATCTAAACCAACCATGTCCATCCGCTCTTGCACAAAAGTCTTCCACCATAGTTTTTTAATATTATTTTTAAGCTCAATCCCAAGAGGTCCAAAGTCCCAGGTATTTGCCAATCCACCGTAAATTTCCGAATCCGGAAAAACAAATCCTCTTTTTTTAGCTAAATTTGTAATCTTTTCCATTAGATCTTCCATAAAAATCACTATAGCATAAAAACCGGTCTTTTGAAAACCATCCACGGGAATATAACTAAACGCTGATGGCTAGAGGCTAGTGGCTGATTGCTGGTTGTTTAGCAAAACGCTACTTGGCGGGTTTTTAATTTCTTTTCCAAAATCTGTTCTATAAAAGAAATTGTATTAAAATTTTCATCAACACTTATTGGCTTTAAAAAACCCAATTGAACCAGAATTTTTATTTCAAAAGCTCTTATTATTTTTTCCGGATCGATAGTGATAATTATTAACGATAACGTTTCCTTAAGAAGCATAAAAACATCCCAATTTTCTTGATTATCCGGACATAGATTATCAACTAATTCACAGATGTGATAAGCGGAAGAAATTTTTTTAAGGTCACTTTTTATATCCGAAAACGGCTCAATTGTTTTTGCTTCTATTAAAATTGGCAGGTTTTTACCATAGTATAGCGATATTGCCGAATAATTTAACAATTCTACATGCGGAGATCTTCTGCTATTTATCTTTCTTATTCCCGGAGCTTTAACCTGAATCTTGCCATATCTCTTGGTAAAAATTGTTAAAATCTTATCTGCTTCACCTAAATTACGTCTTTTTATAACAATTCCTTCGGTCTTATAGCTATTCATATTACCTGGGAAAAACCAGTCTAAATTCCTTATCTGTTAAAAGATCAAACTTCTCAAGACTTTTTCCGCCCGCGTTAATCGTGTAGGTAAATCCGGCAGTACCCGGTTGTTTTTGTATTAATAGGGGCAAAGGAGATGTTTTTTCCAGTTTAAACGGTAATTTATAGGTAAGAGTAAACTTTGCCGACCCTCTTGGCCTTACTGTTAAAAAACCTTCGAAAACAGTTTTGTCTAATTCGTCATAAGAAGTAACCTTAGCTTCCGAACCTAATGAACTAATCAGTTGACTTCCTTTTGGCACATAAATTCTAAACCAGTTTCTTAATACCGCGTTTAAACAAAGATTTCCTCTTTCCAAATTGCAATCGGAAGGAGCATATGGATTTTTGTAGGTAATAGTAACTGTTTTTGTAATTTCTCCGTCACTTTTAACTTCATAATTTTGATCAACTGCTTCAGATACAAACATATTTGATTTTGCTCCTCCAAAGTTAGACTCATTTATATGGAAATAGTCTCCTTCTGCTCTCATTATTCTTCCGGAAGCATTTAAAGACTCAAAGCCTAGCTGTGCATCGGTATTATATGAATAAAACAGAATGTGCTTTTGAGCAGTCTGTTTTAACATTTCTTGAAACAACGGTCCCCAATAAAGTTTAGGAGAAGAAGAAAAAGCCTTCTCCATAATCGCGTACATTAACTCACCTATAATCCCTTTACGGTTTTCCCTAGTGCCTTGAACCGGCTTATCGGAAAAAACTTCCAGCATATAAATTACCTGAGGACAATCGCATCTTGGATCTATTTTAGTTGTAAATTTAGTTCCATTTACCTGAACGTCTCCTAAAATATTCATCGCCGAAACTAGTGCCTGAGTATCTACCGCGATAATACCATCCACTTTAGGACCGGGTGATTTTGCATATAATTTATTAAATTCTTCCATGGAAACAACAAAATCCGGAGAAAGATTTGTATCTCTTAAATTAAGTCTTGGCACATTTGCAAGATATTTTAAAATCGGTTTAGGAGCAACAGGTTTATTGGGAACAGTTGCATCCAAAGTATAAATATCACCGGAAGTATCGACATGAATTATTCCTCTGTCAAATCTAAAAACCGAATATGCGGTAATAAAACCTCCCGTAGATCTTAATTCTTTGTCATTTTGAAATAGCACTAAATATTTTTTCTCTTTTGGTTCACCAAGAATTTCCGGAAGAACTTTAATAAGCGGCTTTGCTTCATCAACAAAAGCTACTCCCTGATCCGTTAGACTCCTTGCCATATCAAGATTTTCTCTTATTTTTTTACCAACCAAAAAAGACGGATATCTATTCGGATCTACATTGTCCACTTCTTTTTTTGCGTTAGAAAGTTTTATTGCAATTTCATCTATCTTCGGTGTAATTTTTCCCATTGTTTTAACTGCAGTCTGCACTCTATTTTCCGCAGATCCGGAAACAAAACTTCCTTGACCTTTTAGTCCTAAAACGTCGGCATACGGCTTTACCGAGTTAACCATTATTATGGAAGCATCAAGTCCATATGAACCGGCACTAATAAGATGCACTGCATCGTTATAATATGCATTTGCAAAAGGAACATATCCAAGATAACCCATTCTGTTTAAATCTTTTTGAGTAACCTCTAAATTTTGTTTTGCTTTAACAAGTTCAACCGAAGCAAGCTCTACATTTTGTTTTTTAAGAGCATCCGCTGCAATTTTTGCCTGAGCCATTGTCTTTTGGGCAGATTTATAAACTGCTCTCGCAGGAAGCGCAACTCCAAAAATAGCAAATAAAAGAAAAATCAGTATTAAACTTATTAATACTTTGCCTTTTTTACTTGTTGTAAATTTTTTAAAACGATTTCTTTTATGTGCCATTTGCTTAGCTTCTCCTTTTTTTACTTCTACTACGGGTTGTGCCGTGTCCAGATCTATTTTTTCAAAACCTTCCATAACTTATATGATATCTAAAAAATAACGATTCTGTCAACCGTATTCCTAGTTAGAACTTAAAATTTAGGATTTAAGATTTAAGAATGACGAGGGGAATGTGGAATTTTCGCGACCTGCACTAGCACCAATTAACTTTATTTACAAAATAAAGTTCTTCCGCGTTGCAAATAAAAAAATTTATATTGACCGAGACGAAAGAAAATTTGAAATTTATAGCGCACCTTTTCCGGAAATCATCGCCCAGGGGGTTTTTAGAATAATCCACAAATCGTAAAAAATCGATCTTTTCCTAACATATTGTGCATCCATTTCTATTCTTTTATCAAAATTAATTTCGCTTCTTCCCGAAACCTGCCAATATCCGGTTAAACCCGGCTTAACAGAAAGCACTACCTTTACCGAATCTCTGGTTGTAGGATATTTTTTTTGTTGTTCCCTTAGCTCATCCGGATAATACGCTCTTGGACCGACTAAACTCATTTCTCCATTTAAAATATTAAAAAACTGAGGAACTTCATCTAAAGAATGTTTTCTAATAAAATGCCCAATATTAGTAATACGGGGATCATCTTTTAGCTTGTAACTTCCTTTTCTATATTCGGCGTAATATTTAGAGAATTTTGGATTTTTTCTAAGCATGTCGTGGGCATTTTGAACCATTGATCTAAATTTATACATTTTAAACGGATTTCCGTTTCTACCAACCCTTTCCGGGGTATCGGCAAGAACCGGACCGCTTGAGTCTAGTTTAATAGCAATTGAAACAACAACAATTACCGGGGAAAAAATTATTAGTAAAATAAGGGACGCCAATATATCTAACACTCTTTTTGTAATTTCGTAAAAAACACTTTTTTTTATTTCGATATAAGGCATAATTTTAGGTAAGATTCTCGTGTTCTGTTCCGCTTAGACTCTCTACCAATTTTTTAATTTTTGGAACAGAATCTTTTGAACAAACCAAAAGAACATCGTCTGTATTAATAACAAGCATCTTTGTTAAATCAATACCTACAACTAATTGATCCGTATAATTAAAAACTAAATTATCCGAAGAATCCTCAATAAGTACTTTTCCCTTCGTAACATTTTCATTTTTTGAGACCTCCAAAGCTTCCTTTAGTGCTTCCCATGCGCCAACATCGCTCCATCCCAAATCTGCCGCAATTACATAAACATATTGAGGATCTATCTTTTCCAAAACTGCGTTGTCGAAACTGATTTTTTCAAAAGTAGGATAAATCTTATTAAGAACATCCTTATAACTATTTTTACCAACTGCATCTTGAATTTTTATAATTCCTTTCCATGTTTCAGGAGCAAATTTTTCATATTGAGAAAGTATAAATTTGGGGGTAGTAACAAAATAACCGGGATTCCAGGCATAATGTGGACTTGCCAAAAATTTTTCCGCGTCTTCGAGACTTGGTCTATATATAAGTTTTTTAAACCTAAAAATTTTAGTTCCTCTATCCTGATCCACTTCTTCTCCAAATTCCAACCAGCCTAAATTTTGGTTTGCAAATCTTGCCCTTTGCCCAATAAAAACAATTGAGTTCTCTTTTTTTAAAACCAATTTTTCAGCAAATCCTAATACTTCTCTAAAGCGCCTTTCTTTTTTAACAAAATGATCACTCCAGACAATTGCCACAGGCGAATTAGGATGCTCTTTACCAATAATCCCCATGGCAACTCCCACTGCCGGTCCGACATCCCGCATCTCCGGCTCTAAGATCAAATTATTACCGGGGATTTGCGGAAGATGAGTCCTGATTAAATTTTCATATTTTATACCTGTAGATATATAGATATCTTCAGGCTTAAAATCGGGCTGTAATCTTTCGACTGCAAGTTGTAGCGTAGATTTATCTCCGAGTATTTTTTCGAATTGTTTAGGAGTATTTTTTCTTGATAATGGCCAAAGTCTTGTTCCTACTCCTCCGGCAAAAATAACTACTTTCATGCTCCTTCGCTCCTTTTATTCTTCTTATTCATAATTCTCTGTTTCCTAAACTTAAAAAATTTAAGCTTCGGAAGCTTGACCCTTCCGTAGTTTTAACGAAGAAGGGTCATTTTATTTTTTTATATTCCTCTTTATAAAACTCTTAATCTGTTTTTCAAAAACCGGAAAGGCAAAACGCTTCACGTTTCCCTTACATAATAAACTATTATATCTCCTGCTGTCGAATTTTTTCAATACATTTTTAAGAGAATCAACGCTTTGCTTACTAAAAAATTCTCCGGTTGTTCCTTCTTTTATAATATCTAAAGCTCCTCCACCTTTAAAAGCAATTACCGGTTTACCGAATGCCTGGGCTTCGACCATTGTCAGTCCGAAGTCTTCTCTTCCCGGAAAAATTAAGGCCTTACTGTTTTTATAATAAAGAGCAAGCTTTTCATCGGATACGTTCCCTAAAAATTTAATCGTTGGTCCGGCAATTTTTTTAAGTTTACTTTCGTCCAGACCTGTCCCAATTATCTTAAGATTTAGATTTAAAATATTACAGGCTTTTATCGCTATATCAACCCTTTTATAGAAATTAGTTAATCTTGATACTACCAAAAAATAATCATCATTTTTAATTTTCTTTGTTTTTTTATTTAGAAATTTATCAAACATTGTAAACGGCGGGTAAATAATTTCCGATTTTTTGTTGTAATATTTTTTTATCCTTTTCTGAACTTCACTGGATATCGCAATATATTTATCAGGTCTTCTAGAAGCCTTTTTATCCCATTTTTTTAAATATTCAATTGTAGGAGTAGCCAATAAGCGAAGCACCGGATTTTGAAAATAATCCTTAATTCCACTCCATAAATATCTTGTCGGAGTAAGACAATAACAAATATGTAAAGTTTGAGGATTTGTAATTATTCCTTTTGCCGACTCACTTGTGATCGAAATCACAAGATCATAATCATCAAAAACAAAACTTTCAAATGCATGCGGCATAAAAACCGCAAAGCCCTCATGGAAAGAACTTGCTAGAGGAATACCTTGCAAAAAAGACGTTTTTACGTTAAACACTTTTGCCCAAGGAGCTTTTTTTTTATTATAAACCGAAGTGTAGAGATTGGCATTCGGGAAAATTTTTCTAAAAGCAAGTAAAACTCTTTCTCCCCCACCCCATTTATTTACACGGTCATATACTAAGGCAACTTTCATAAGCTTCTAGCGTTTTCTCTGCAACCTTTTGCCAAGAAAAATCGAAAACATGATTAAATGCTCTCTGAATTAAAATTTTAATTTTCCTGTCCGATTTATTAAGATATACAAAATTTATTTTTTTGAATATCTTTTCCGGATCATCAGGATCAAAGAATATAGCATTTTTACCGCATATCTCATGAAGTGCGGGAATATCCGATGCTAAAACTAAACATTTATTTGCCATTGCTTCCAAAACCGGCAGACCAAATCCCTCCATAAGCGAAGGCATTATTAAGGCAATTGCATTTTTATAAAGCTTTGCCAATTCTTCATCCGTAACGTTCTCGCGGAAAATAATTCTATTACTAAGCTTCATTCTGGATACTTTTTCTTTTAGCCTTTTATAGAAATAATCTTCCTTACCAACTAAGATTAGTGGGATATCTTTTTTATTAAATTTTGAATACGCCAGAATTAAATTATTAAGATTTTTATGCGGATATGCATTTCCAACATATAAAAAATATTTCTTTCTTAAGGAATTTTCTTGCAAGGTTATAACCTTATCGTCTACCGCCTCGTAAATTACTTCTATTTTATTTGGCATAATCTTAAGATGGTCAACTATTTCCTTTTTTGTTTCCTTGGAAACTGTAATTATTTTTTTTGCATTATCGGATGCTTTAGTAATTACATATCTGTATCCAATTAATTTAAGTTTATATAAAAAAGGCATTAAGGTAGAGGCCTTCCCTGTGGGGAAATGATCTATTATCAGATCGTGAATTGTAATTATGTATGGTTTTTTATAAGATACGGGCACGGAAAAATAAGGAAAATGAACAAGATCTAATTTTTCTTTCTCTAAAACTTTAGGGAAATTAAGTTGTTCATCCAGGGTATGCCATCTAATATCTGCTTTTACTATTTTCCATTTTTTATTTTTGCCCGTTTTTACACAAGATAAGATTTCAGATTTTATTAATTTATAGTCGCCGGACAATACAAAAAGAACATAATTATTGTTTGAATCTATTAGTAGAAGATTTTTAACCAGATTTCTAATATACCTTCCAACACCTGATTCACTCCAAAGACGGGCATCAATTCCAATTTTCATAAGCGCATTATAACCAATAAAAACCTATTAGACAATAAACTAAAATATTCTTATTTTTTAAAAAACAACTACTTAACTTTTTTTAATTTTCTAAAAATTCTAAGCCTATATATTTAAATGAGGAATTATTTTGTTCGAGTAGAAATACTATACAATAAAAACTAAGCACTCTTGTAGACAGACTCCAAAACAGAAACTATCTTTTCCCAATCATATTTTTTTTCAATCAAATTTCTCGCATTTTTTGTTAGTTCTCTCAAGAGATTATTTTCTTTAATAAGTCTAATTACCTGTTTTGCCAGTTCATTCTCATTATTCCCTACCAACACTTGTTTTCCATTTACGGCTCCAAGACCTTCAATTCCCAAATCCGTTGTTACCACGGCAACTCCGCTTGCCATCGCCTCTAATATCTTAAAGCTTGTTCCACCGCCGATTCTTATTGGAGCAAGTAGAATATCAGCTCTTTTATAAACATCGGCCGAATCCAAAATATTTTCATCAAAAATAATACCTTCTTTTCCAAAAGATTTAATTTTTTGAGGAATTTTTTTACCGACGATTAATAACTTTGTTTTTAAATTTTCTTCTAAAATAATAGGCCAGATTTTAGATAAAATTTGTTCAACTGCGTCGATATTTTGCATCCATTTAAAATCTCCTATAAACAGCACCGTTTTCTTCCCTTCAGTTTTAAGTTTTATGTTTTTAGTTTTAAATTTATCTAGGTCGACTCCGTTTGGAATAACTACAACATCGCTTCTATTCATTAATTTTTTTTCTATTTCCGATACTGCAACAAGCTTTGTCGCTTTTTGCCAAAAAAGTCTTTCCAATCTTTTAAGTTTTAGAACATCTAAATATAAGAGCGGCTTAAGCATAAAAGAAGCTTTATCGGCATATTTTTTATAAACCAAATGTTCAATATTATGCTCAACTAAAACTACAGGCAAGGAGCGGAGCGACGCAGTGAGCAACAATGTCTTAGGCAAATTTTGCATTACGTAAAAAGTCTCTACATGAATTAAGTCGTAATTTTCATTTTTTGTCTCATCTTTTATTAATTTTTGCATTTCCTTACTAACATGTCCTGTTACCAAGAATGAATTAAAAGAAAATCCGGTTTTAATAATATTAGAAAGCGACCATTGTTCTTTCCTTTCTACGGTTAATACCTTTTTGCAAAATTTTTGGAGTTCTTCTATATCCCGGTCTGTCTGATAATTGCGCTTTTCACAAATCAAAGTAATTTCGTGTTTAGCAGAAAGTTTTTTTATAATATTATAAAGTCTTATCTGCCCTCCGGAAAAAAGCGGAAAGGGCAGAAATGACGCGACCATTAATATTTTCATTGTTTTTGTCTTAAGTTAAAGATAACATAATCCGGAGAATTTTTAATTATTTTATAGGTCTTCCCAATTCCTAAATCTTCTTTTGTAGGATTAACAAAAATTAAGTATTCCGCTCCCATGCTAATCATTTCCGGAAGGGGTTTTTCAAAACTTGCCCATCCGGACCTATTTGTTTGATATAGAAATGATGTATCCCCGTTATAATTTGCAATAACTTTTGCATTTTTAGGAGTAATTTTATCGACCTCTATTCCTGCACTGACTATTGCCCGATTATTAATGTTAAAATAATCCTTAACCTGATTCCAGCTAAAGATATACATTAATATAAGCGGAATCAATAAACTAATTAAGACAAAATAATTCCTTTCTTTTTTAAAGTTTCGCAAAACTTGTCCTATCCCTAAACCTAAAAAAATTACAATTGAGGGAATTATTAATATTTGGTAATAATCATGCTGGACATTTCCTCTGGCGATTACAAAAACATAAATAAGAGATGCAACAGCAAAGGATAAGAAAAATAAGAAGTCCTGTTTTTTAAGTTTTGGTATAAATCCTAATAAAAGAAAGAAGATTCCAAAGTAACCTAGGATTAACTTAGTTAGTCTTTCAAAAAATATCCATCTAAAAAATGCCGGTCTAAATCTTATATTTCCTTCGTTAAAAAGCCAATTGCTTGCAGGAATTCCTTCCGGGAATTGCATTATCCACTTTCTCCAGAATATTAACGGAGCAATAGAAATAATAACCAGTAACCATAATTGCCATTTTTTAAAAGCTGAAAATTTAAATTTTTCAAATGCCAAATAAATTATTGGCAAGGTAAAAAACAACGCATACGGTTTTAATAGAAAAGAGCAAGAAACAAAAAACAACGACAAAATAAATCTTAAGTCGTAAATCTTAAGTCGTAAATCTTTTTTCATCCATAGTTGAAAAAAATAAATACTGCCTAGCGAGGCAGTAACCATAGTCTGGTCCGGAAGAATCGTTCTTCCATAAAATACAGAAAAAGGAATGGTAGCATAAAAAAATGCCGCTATAAATCCTGCGAGACCATACCCTCTATTTTTAAGAATTAAATAAATAAAAACAGTAGCAAAAAGCGAAGAAATAATAGAAATAATTCTCCCCCATTCTTCTAAGGTGAAAATGCCAAAAAATTTAAACCCTCCTGCCTGAAGGGCATTATAAATAGGAAATTCAACAAATCTATAGCCTTTTGGATTATCTATTCCGGATGGAACATTAGACAAATCATGATATGTCGGATGAAGAAAATCAAAACCATTTTTAACAAAATTTCGGGAAACAGAAGATGTATCGGCCTGCCGCCAAGAATGCCAATCGGCAATTGGACCGTCAAACCTGTAAAGTCTCGTAACGAGTGCGCATAGAAGAATTGCCCCCAAGACTACAAATTCTAATTTTTTCATTTTATTTCCGCTATCATTCCATCTTTATCAAAGTAAAATACATAGTTATCTAAAACCTTAGCAGCTGTAAGTTCTTCTTTAATTCTTCTTGCTTCTTCTATATCTTTTAGCTTAACAATCTTTAAAGTTGAATCTCTGTAAACAAACCAAATCCCATCTTCAAGTCCAACAGGAAAAATCCATGCCTGCCCCTGTTTAGTTGGAATGTTGGCAATATAAAAAGTGGAATTTTTCTTAACATCCTCATTATATATTCTTAAATAAGCAAGTGTTCTATTAGTTATTCTTCCGGATCTTGCCCATTCTTTTCTTTCCATTTGCTGTTCTCTCCAATAAAAAATTCCCAGTAAAAAAACTAATATTACAATAATTAAAGCTTGATATTTCTTGTTCCTTAATTTCTTAGCACCAAAATTCGAAATCCAAATAATTAAAACACTTAGAGCAAATACGAAGCCTATTGACGAAAGGTAACCATATCTCTCGGCAATATTTCCAAGACCTAAGAAAGTAAGTAGGGATGTAAAAGAAAATATTATCGAATATATAAAAATTCTGGATAATTTTTCGTGGAGTAATTTTTTAAACCTCTCTTTATTTAGATAAACAACAATTGCGGCAACTGTTATGAAAAATAATAAAAATATTATGACTATTCCGACATTCTGTCTTAATACTAATCTGGAATAATCATAAACTGCAAAAAATCTCTCTCCAAATATATACACTCCCCAATATCCGGCAAAATTTCCAATTACATTTTGTGGAAGATGAACTAGGCTATACGAATAATCTCCGCCAATTGGAGCAGTGTTGCTAAGTTGTCTTACGAAATAATAAACAGGAATTAATAAAACAAACGGAAAATACGATAAATAAAATTCTTTGTCCTTTTTATTTTTTAAAAATAAATCAATCGTTATTATCAGAAACGGAAAAACAATTCCCATTTCATAAGATCCTAAAGCCAGTAAATAAAATAGCAGAGATAAAACATAAAAAATAAAAGATTTTGTTTTTCTAAACTTTACAATCAACATTAGTCCGTAAACTATAAAAAGGACGCATAAAAGAGTTGATATTGTTGCAAACCAATAAAGAGTTTCACCCTGAATAGGTAAAACTAGAAATATAAAGCTTGTTATAAAAGCAATTAACTTATTCTTAAAAAGTTTAAAAGATATTATGTAAACTACCAGTCCGGTTAATAAATGAATCAATAAGGCGAATAAGTGATATCCGTAGGGCTGGAAAGAAAAAAGACTCCACAAGAAGAAAACTATAGTTTTCGTAACCGGTCTATAGAAAAATCCGTCCGAATTAATAAAGTATCTCGGCAAATCCTGAATCGTTGTATTGGCAGCCCATCTAAGCCAGGAAAAATCATCTCCCACAAAAAACGTCCCGATAGAAGGACCAAAAAAGACTAACGTAATTACAAAAAGATAAATTAAAATAAATACATGGGAAGTAAATATCTTTCCAAGACTGTCCCTGAGATTAAACTTATTTTTATATAAAAGAATTGTTCCCAATGCAATTCCCAGTAAAATCCAGAGTGTCTCGGCAACCTTGGATGCCTCAAACACATCAATTAAAGTTGCATTTAAGAAAAGTCCCAATACTCCTCCGGCAATACCCAATAAGTACCCTTTTGCAAGTTTAGATTCAATTTTAGGCAAAGCACTTTTAAGAATCAATCCAAAAACAATAAATATAAATATAAATGAAAAAAATCCAAATGTTCCTGTTTCTCCAAGCATTCTAAGATAATCATTATCAGATGCAAGAGTAATCGTAGAAAAACCACTTCCAAAAAGCGGATTTTTTAAAAAAGCTTTCCAAGCATTCGGCCATTCCGCCTGAAAACGAGTTGTTAAAGAAATATCGTAAACTAAGACTTGTTTAATTAAAAAAGTTCCGGAAACACTGGTTATTTCTACTCCTCCATTCTCCAATTTCAATCTTCTTGCTTCTTCTATGGATAATCCTTTACTAATTAACGCGCTATTCGTAGATATCTGCATTCCCGATTGAGGTAGTCCTATAAACCCGGTCCCTTCCGGAAGTCTCTGAGACGGAATATTTTCCAAGATAGATTTATCTTTTGCCAATCTACTTTTTAATTCATCCGATAAATCTGCCTGTCCGACAATTTGTCCTTGGTTATTGGTTACAACAGATGCAAACCTTAAAGTCTGCATAAAACGTGATGCCATAGATCCACTAAACAAAAGCATTAAAAATACACTTAATAAAATAAATGGAAAAATATATTTTTTCTTATTTATAAAAGAAAGGGCAAAAGAAAGACCGCCCAGATAGGCAACAAAAGCGTTTCTGGAGGAAGTAAAAATTAAGATTGTTATAGAAAGAATCGACAAAATAAATAAAAGTTTTTTCGTTATAGATTTTTTTAAACTGAAAAAAACTCCGATTAAAATTGGGATTACCAAAACAAGGTATGCAGATAAATCGTAGTGTCCTGCAAAAGTAGATGTTACGCGGGCATTAGAAGGCAAGCAAAGAGGAATTCCCTTTGCAAATTCTTCATTTCCTGTCTGAAAAGACGGAAAGCAAAAGGAAAATTTTTCAAAAAACTTCGGGAATGCTCCCCAAGCAGATAAATAAAAGTGCTGACCAACTCCATATAAAGAAAATCCTAAAATTGTTGCCGAAAGAACGATTAAATAATCTTTTAAATCTTTTACGCTTTTAATTGTAGAAAACGCAATAAAAAAAAGAATCATGTATTCTATTCTTCTTACGTAAGAAAGGATTGCTACTCTTGGAAAAAAATTTTCAAAACTAGGTCCAATGTAAATTAAGGAAAAAACTAAAGATATAAGTCCAACTCCCCAATAAATAAAAATTGACCAGGAGATAGAAGTATTTATTTTAGCCCTGCGGAAAATTAATTGAATAAACCAAATTATGGTTAATCCTAAGATAAAAAAATCCTCTAGTCTTATATATACCCAAGTATGAGCAATATTAATGCTTGGAAGTTTTGGATACAGAGCAATTAATCCTATTAAAAAACAAATTCCAAATTTTAAAATATTTTTATTTAAGTATTTTAGAAACCTCAGCATACGTTTTAACACCATAAACCATTTGTAATTTTTTCTATGGATTTAATATTATAAAATGTAGACATCTCGTTCAAGCAGAGCTTACCTAAACCAAGCTGCCCTTCCTAACTTATAACTTGGATTTTTTAGTTCTCTTTCTTTAATATGCTTTGCGGGCACACCTCCAACAATCGTAAAAGGCTCAACGTCCTTTGTTACTACTGCACCCGCTGCAACGATTGCGCCTTTTCCCACTTTTACGCCAGGCAAAATTACCGACCTCGGTCCAATAAAAACATAGTCTCCTATAATAACAGATTCAATTCTTGTTTTAAAATCCGGATCATGCACATCGTGCTCTGCATTATAAATCATAACCTCGCTTGCAATATCAACATGATCTCCAATGGTTAAATTTCCTCTTCCGTCCAGAACTATTCTTTCACCTATTATCGTGTCTTTTCCTATGGAGATATTAGGAGGATAGTAAAATATCGCGTTCATATGAATTACCGAACCTTTCCCAATTTTTACTCCACACAATCTATAGCAAAACCTTCTAAAATAATGCGAAGGAATATACCCAACAATTTTTAACTTAAAATTTATTAATTCCCAAAAAATTGTTTTTAATCTTCTAATAATTCTTCCAATCATACTTTATATTTTATACTTGATACCTCATACTTTATTCTTCATAATTTATACTTTTTTTCCAGTTTCTTCCAAAACATTCAGTGTTTTGTGCGCCGTTTTTTCCCAAGAAAACTTTTTAACCTGCTCATATCCTTTTTTTATCATTTCTTCCCTCAATTCTGAATTCTGAATAATAGATTCTAAATTATTTTTTATGTCTTCGACATCTTCCGGGTTGCAATACAATGCGGCATCTCCTCCTGCCTCAGGAAGGCTCGAGACATTACTTGTAACAACCGGACATCCATGTTGCATTGCTTCCAAAATAGGTAAACCAAAACCTTCGTAAAGGCTTGGTAAACAAAAACATAAAGCATTTTTATAAAATGACTGTAGATCTTCGTCGGAAATGTTTTCTAAGAATTTTACACATTCTTTTACGCCAAATTTTTCAGGTGCTGCTAAAATTTCCTCATATTGCCATCCCTTTTTCCCCACAACTACCAAATCAAGGTCCTTTTTAAGGTCTATGTTTTCAGTTTTAAGTTTCGAAAATGCATCCACAAGCCTTACGATATTCTTGCGTGGCTGAAGCGTCCCTACAAAAAGAATGTAATCTCCATTAATCCCAAACTTCTTTTTTAGTAGTTTTGAATTTTGCATTTTGAATTTTGAATTTGTTTCGGATTTAGTATTTTGAGTTTCGAATTTTAAACCTGGATAGATAACTTTTAGTTTGCTATCCGAAACATTGTACGCTTTAATTATATCATTCTTGCTGGACTCACTTATTGTAATAATTTTTTTAGCTTTCTTTATTGAGTATTTTCCCCAGACTTTTAACTGGTATAAGTCCTTTTTTTTAAAAAAATTAGGAAAGTATAGATAAGAAACATCTAAAATTGATATTACCGACGGTTCCAAAATATGTAGGGGAAGATAATGCGTCGGAGAGAAAAAAACATCAATTTTATTTTTGTAGGCTAATAGTTTTCTCGATAAACCAATCATTGTCCAAAGTTTTTTAGAAGTTACTACTTCGTATTTCCAGTTTTCATTTTCTTTTGGTAAATCGGCAGAGGGTTTAACGGGTAAAAAAATTGTATATTTATTTTTCTTGTCTAAATTAAAAAGACTAAGCAACATTTGATAGCAAAATTCACTGCTTCCGACTCTATTTGGAAGACCTGTTTTTTTGTTAAAGCCGAAACGAGGCACAACTGCCTCATAACCGTTTATTCCAATATTCATATTAAAAATTTAAAATTTAAATTCTAAAACCTAAATCTTAGTTTTATATTTTAAGCTTTATGTTTATTTTTAAGTTTTCAGTTTTACGTTTTAAGTTTACTTAAGTTCCGGGATATATTACAGATAGTCTATCTTTTCCTATATTAAGAATATTTTCCGCGTCTTCTGCGGTTGAATTAGAAATGCAAAAGATCTTGCTTGATTCTTTCTTAACCCATTTTAATTTTCTTTTTTGCGTGTTTACAATTTTTAAATCTGTTTCCTTTGGATATTTATATACTACTAAATCATAAAGAATAGTCGCTTTTTTTGCTTTTTTGGTTGGTGGCTCTGTCCAGTCCGAAGTAATAAACACATCAATATCTCCAATATACCATTCAATCGGAGCAATATGCAGCTTATTCCAAAGTATATCTAAAACCGCCGGCGGTATTTTGAATTGTCTAATTGTGACATTCGGGCTTGATTTGATTTTTAATATTTGATTTTTAATATTCTTTCTTAACGATGAATAAAATAAAACATAATTATTTTTTTTATCATACTTAATTAGATTTTCAACAAGGTTTTTAAGAAAGATCGCTACTCCTGTCTTCTCGTACGCAATTTGCGAAATATCTATTCCAATCTTCATCCTGTTAAATAAGATTTATGTTTAAATCTTAATTTTAATTTTTTGTACATATGTATAGTAAACCATAAAATTTAAAATTATTTAACAGGATGAATATTTTACTTTCGACTTTATAACCTTTTAACTCGTTAACACTTTTATAATTTCTTTTAATTCCTTTTCCGTAAGCTCCGGATTATTCCCCAAATAAAATCCATTCTCGTAAATTAAGGCCGCGTTAGTATTTTCATTTTTAAATCCTTTTACGTATTTTATAAAAAACGGTTGTTTTGTAATGTCTCCTCCGACAATTGGCCTAATCTCTATTCTATTATTACACTTTTCTACCAATTCGTCTCTAATCTTTCTACTTCTGCAAATTACAGGAATTGCAAAATTAGAAATAAGATCAATGTGGCTAAAGCGGATCGGATAATATTTATCGCTCTTTTTATAAACTTCCGCAGCTATCCTTAGAAAATTCTGTTGCCTTTTTCTAACGATTTCGTCTAAAAATTCCAATTGAGTATTGCCGATAAAACCGTTTATCTCTGTCGGTCTAAAATTATACCCCAGATCATAAAAAGTATATCTGGAATAAAAAGTAGAGTTTACTTTATGGCTGTTTCTAATCTTTTCTTGCTTTTTTTTTCCCAAGTTTCTGTCCCAACCGTGCGCTCTAACTATTCTAAGCATCGTAGAAAATTTTTCGTTATCTGTACAAACTGCACCACCTTCTATTGTGGACATATGGTGTCCGACATAAAAAGAAAAAGTAGAGGCAAATCCAAAATTTCCCAACTTTTTGCCTTTATAAACTGTTCCTAAACCTTCGCAATTATCTTCTATTAAAATTATATTTTTCTCTTTGCAAATTTTTGAAATTTTATCTATATCATCACAAAAGCCCAAAAGATTTGTTAAAAACAATACATTTAGTTTATATTTTTTTAGGCTTTCCAGTAATTTTTTACTCGATACGTTAAGCGTGTTTATTTCAACATCTATTGGCACGGGCAGCAGTCCAAGTTCTACCAGAGGCATTGTGTTTGTAGACCAAGTAAGGGCGGAAAAACCTATACGATCACCTTTTTTAATTTTTTTAAGGTTTAAAAGTGCTTGGATTAATGCCAAATTTGCAGAACTACCACTATTTACAAAAATGCAATTTTTTCTTCCTTGGTATTGTGCAAAGCCTGACTCAAATTTCTCGCATTCCTTTGAAAAACTTAAAATTTTCGCTTTAGTTATAAAATTAGCTAGTTTAATTGCGGTTTCTCTTTCTTTATAAAAAGTGGATTTGATTAACTTAATCATCTTTCTCCTTTATACTTAAGTAGAGTATCTTCATCCGCAGTCTTTTTCGAAGATTCGCTGGAAACATTAAGTATAAGATCTGCAATAAAACCGGTGAATAAAGCCTGAAAACCGGAGATTACAAAAAGAACTCCAAAAACAAGTAAAGGTCTATTTCCAATCTGCTCTCCTAAAAAACGCAGCATTGTTAAGTAAATAAGAAAAACAAGACCAATAAAAATCAGCACAATGCCTACTAATCCAAAAAAATGCATTGGCCTAGACTTATATCGGGATAAAAAAAGCATGGTGAACATATCGGGAAATTCCTTAAAACTCTTGGAAAAACCGTATTTTGATTTACCGAATTTTCTTACTTCGTGGACAACAGATGCCTCAGCTATCTTAAAGCCATTTTGATACAAAAGCAGGGGAATAAAGCGCTGCATACCCCCATATAAATTTAATGATTTTGCCGCCGTACTGGTGTAAACTTTTAATCCGCAATTATAGTCATGCAACTTAAGTCCCCAGAAAAAACCTGATAGGAAATTAAATAGCTTAGAGGGAAGGTTAATAAATAGCTTTGAGTCTTTTCTGTGTTCTCTCCAACCCGAAACTAAATCGTATCCTTCTTTTAGTTTATTTAAAAGTTTTCCAATTTCTTCCGGTCGGTCTTGTAAATCCGCATCCAGAGTAACGATGTAATCGCCGGTTGCTTTTTGAAATCCAAAAGTTAAAGCCTCCGCTTTCCCCTGATTCCTCCTAAACGAAAATATTCTAATATTCCCTGTTCTTTGTTTGCTGTTTATTGCTTTTTGTCCTATGCTCTTGAGTATCTCAAGTGTCCCATCCGTAGATCCGTCATCCACAAAAATTATTTCGGGACTGTGGTCTAATTTTAATAAATTAGGTACCAGCACTTTGTAAAAAGCTTCAAGACTTTCTTCCTCGTTAAAAGCAGGAATAACTACGGAAATCATATTCGATAATAGTTTGTAAAGTTGTAAAGTTGAAAGTTTGTAAAGTACTTTATAACTCAATAACTTTATGAACTTTATAACTAAGGATGATTTTATCACGTATTAGCTTCGGAGTCTATTCTTGGTCATTTTAAATTGTCTATTGACAAATTGTACATAGAGTTGTACATTATTTTTATGAGCAATTTAATATCAATATCAGATGCGAGGACAAATCTTCCAGACCTTGTTAATAAAGTAAGTAATAATATGGATAGGATAATTATTACTGTAAATGGAAAACCAAAAGCAACTCTTTTAAGCGCAGAGGAACTAGAATCACTTGAAGAAACTGCAGAAGTTCTTGCGATCCCAAATATCAAAAAAGATATATCAGAAAGCCGCAAGCAAATAAAAAGCGGAGAATTTGTTTCCCTCTCCGACTTAAAGTAACCGTTTTTTATGAACGTTGTTCTCTCCGAAAATGCATTAAAACAATATAAAAACCTCCCGAAAGCTGCACAGATAAAAGTGAAGAAAAAACTTCTAGCATTAGAAAAAGACGTATATTTAGGCAAAAAACTAGTCGGAGAATTAAAAGATTTTCGGTCTGTTAGGGTTTGGCCATATAGGATTATTTACGAAATTAATAAAAGCAAGACGAGAATAGAAATTCACGTAATTGCCCACAGGCAAGGTGCCTATAAATAGAGTTACTAAATATTAGTTAAAAGTTATAATGTTATTGAGTCGTCGAGTTATTGAGTTCATAAAGTTATTGTGTTCATAAAGTCTTACTTTACAACTTTATAACTTTTTATTTTATAAACTTCTTCTGTGTTGCGCAGAATAATGTGCCTAATGTATACTCTTGTTATATTTAAGTTGTGAAAAAAATAAAGCACATTCTTCTTAAAAACTGGCTGCTAGTTTTTTGTTTAATTATTATTGTTCTTCAGTTTTCGCAAATTGCATATTTTAAAAGAGCACTGCTTCTGGATAATTATGATTCATCTTATTGGAAGGATAGGTTCGAACATTCACAATACGCTTTACCAGCGTCTGCGAGAACTATTGGAGACGATGGTTTATATAGTTATGCAGGATATCGCCTTACAGTAGGCAATGAGAGCATAGAAAAAACTGCTACCTTTAAACCCCCGGTTGGTATTTATTCGCTTGGATTTTCTACTGTAATATTTAATAATCCACTGATTACAACGTTTCTAATTAGCATTGCAACAATAATTATTTTCTTTTTTCTTTCACGAAAATTATTAAACGGTAAAAAACCGGCAATTATAGTAACTACTCTCTTAGCTTTAGATCCCTTTATCTTTTCTAATTTTACGATTGCGCTCTTAGATCTCCCTCAATTATTTTTTCTAATTCTCCATCTTCTTTTCTTTGTTTATTCAACAGAAAAGAAAAGGTTTGCACTGCTCTTTGCACTAATCAGCGGGTTAAGTCTTGGCTTTTTTACAGAAACAAAACTACCCCTACTCCTCCCCATAATCATTCTCCTCGAAACCCTCTATCTAATTAAAAAACGTCTCTTTTTAAGTTTTATATTTTTAGTTTTAAGTTTTTGTTTCGGCGTTCTCGTTCCTTATTTACGCTACTTTGAATTAGGAAACAGTTTGATAGATTATTTAAAACTACATAAGTATTTTCTGTCTTATTACGCTTCCGGAAAAAACCAGCTTTTTCCATTAGCCATTTGGCAATCTCTTTTTATCGGCTACTTTCCCGACGTAGTTTCCGGCAAACTAAATAGAATTACCGATTGGTGGCCAATCCTCCCCTTGGCAACATTTTTCGGCTTAGCGGGAGGGATAAAAGTATTTTTTCAGAAAAACAGTTTAATTTTTTTAAAAGGATTATCTATTTTAGTATTTGCGCTTTTAGCAATTTATACTCTAATACCTTCTTATGCCCGTTACCTTGTTATAGTCATTCCATTTTTATATATTCTTGCAGCAAGCTTATTTAAGATATATACACAGAATATTGTTTCTTGTTTATTGTTTATTGTCCTCTGTTTCTTTGGATTAGCTTACTCCTCATACTTACTTCTTCCTAATCCGGAAAATACACTTTGGAATTTGCGGTATAATTTTTCCCACCGGTATTTGCAAGATGTCTATCAAGAGCAACTTTCTTTAATAGACCACAAAACTTACAGCAGACAGGAGTTTAGGGCTATCGCGCAGAGCGCTTTAGAAAAAGCCACAATTAAGAACGTTGATTTTAAGGAACTTTCCAGGAACATCCCTGTTTTTGGAGAAAAAGGATATGTTAAGTACCTTGTTACCTACACTACGCAAAACTTAGGAAAATTTTCGGAAACAAAAACAATAGACCTTGTTAAAGAACAGGATCAATGGAAAATAGTTTGGAACTGGAATATAGTTTTTAATTCCTTTAAACCGGACTATACTTTTAGTACTAATCTCCTACCGGGAAAAAGAGGAACAATACAAGATAAGGAAAGAAATATTCTCGCAACAGATGCGCCTTCAATTCTAATAAGCATTAATCCGGATAAAATAGACACAAAAAGAGAGCAAAAAATGCTTAAGCTGTTGCAGGACATTACCTCTAAACCGGGAGCCAATCTGCAAAATGCTTATTTGGAAAATCCACTGCCAAATACCTATATTCCCGTTGCAACACCTTTTATTGAATTAACTACTCAAGAGCTCGATCAATTAAATTCATTTCCAGGCCTTAAAACCGAGCCCTATATTTCCCGTTTATACACTCAAAAGGAAAATTTGAACGAATTTACAATCGTAAATACTGTTTATCCGGAAAATAGCAGTAGGATCTACAGTAGCTCTAACTATCATGGCATTAGCGGCATTGAAAAAAAATATGATAAAGAACTCAGTGGCTACAATGGAGGCACATTACAAATGCTGGACGGCAACGGAAACATAATTAGAACACTCTTAAACCGGGAACCAAAAAACGGAGAAGATATCACACTTCCCTAGCGGAAAAATAAACCATTAACCAAATTTGGATCCGATGGAACCTTAATCTCCCCATCTGTCAAAATATATTTTTCCACTCTATACCCATTTGCGTAATTTATTACATTTTCTGGATTTTTATTTATTCTCACTCTATTCTTAATCCACCATTCTCTATTATTTTCTCCATTTATCGGAGGCGACATAATAATATTTACAACATGTTTTTTAGTATTTGGATATATTTTTATATTTGAATACTCTTTATTCGCATATGCTAAAGCATATCTTGGACCATGTCCTTGTTCATCGGGGGTAAAAACGAAATAACCAAATTCCGAAGGTCCGTCTTTAAATACCATCTTGGCAAGCTGATAATTAAATTTCCAAGATGCCGCACTGTTACCGGCATCAGATACAAAACCATCTACTTTATTTTTAGCCGGAATAAAATTAAAGAATAGCACGCAAAGGATAATGATTAAATAAATTTTCCTAGAAAAAACAAGATAACTAGAAGACAAGATTATTATTGCAACCGGAACAAAAGGGAAAACATGAAATCCAAGTACATAGCCATTCAAATAAAATGATAATGGCCAATATGCTAAATAAAAATATCCATATAGCAAGTAAAATTCTCTATTCTTAAAATTTTTATCTTTATAAATTTTTACCATTAGATAAACAAACACTATAAATATTGCCAGTATTAATAGGTATGGAGCATAAGGAATTGGTAAAATATTATTTGTCAGTCCCTCAAGTCTATTCTGCAAAAATGAAGAAAAAGGTACTTTTTCACTCCCGGTTTCAGAGCCAATATGCATAAAAATAGATCTTATTTGCAAGAAATTATGCCGAAGGTCAAAAAGAATATATGTTGATAAAGGAACAATTAAGGCAACTATTGAAAGTAAATGCTTAAATTTCTTTTTCTTGTAAAGGAAAAAAAGTAAATAAACTAAAGAAAAAATTAAAATTGGTCCTCCAAATGCAACTTCAAATTGAATAAGCAAACCAATTATAAAAAATGCCAATAGTAAAAACTTAATCTTTTCTAATTTTATATATTTATAAAAGAAGTAAAAGAACAACGGCGAAAAAAGAATAGCTCCAAATGGATTAAGGAGGGAGCTAGAATACTGGACGCTCATTATTACCATTAAAAGCCCACTCAAAAGCCCTACGTACTCGTTAAAAAGTTTTTTACCAACATAATAAGTAGCAAAAACGGAACAGGTAATTAAAAATATCCAAAACCAACCTGTCGCCACTGGATTACCATGGCCAACAATAAAAGCCGGCAAGTTAATCCATGGCCATAGCGGACCGTGAAATAATCCATCAATACCTCCTGTGCGTGGACCAATTAAGGTTAATTTATGAGTATTTACAATATCTTGCAGAATTAGAAAATCCCTTGCAATATCCGTGTTATATCCTAAATCATTATGCAGAACAGGATAAGCACATAGGTAAAGACTAAATATAATAAGTAATAAAAGTAAGATTTTTAAAAATTTCATAAAACTATCTAAATATTAATCCCTGATAATAGTTTGGGTCAACATCGGGTTCTTTACCCTCGATTAATAATTTTTTTACAGTAATTCCCCCAAAGAAAGTTTTTGTTAAAATTACTTTTCCGTTAGTTCTAAGAGTATTCTTCTTCCAAAAATTATAAGCACCTTCGTCATTTGTCATATGGGGATATAAAATTAGGTAAGTTATTGTGTCCTTTTTATTTTCGAAAATAATTGCAGGATTATTTTTACCATACCAAGACAATAAATAATCCATTCCATGGGTATAGGTTTCGGGAGTGTAAACAAAATACCCAAATCTCCCTTTCCTCGCATCTTTGTAGACCCAATCGGCAACTGCCTTTTGATTAAGATAAGATCCCGAGGAATTATTCCGAGTGTATGCGCGAAAATATTGACTTTGAACAAAAACAGAAACGTTTAAAAAAGTAATTGCAAAAAATAATATTACTAAAATTTTTCCAAAAAAATTTTTCCAAACCGTAATTATGGCAAGATAAAAAGCAAGTACGACTGGAACAAGAAGTCCTAGGACATATTCCGGCCAAATAGGGTAAGAGTAAAAGACAAAAAATACAAAGATTAAAACCGGAAATAAAAGTAAAAATAGAAACTCTTTTCTTCTCTCTTTTAACTGATTATCTTTTTTAGCTTTTAAAATTAAAAAAACGGCAAAAATAAAGATAGCTGCAAGTAATATACTCATAAGCGGAGTTTCCTTAAATAGAATGCTTTTGTATGTTCCCAATAAGCTATTAAAATGAGCAGGAATCCTATCCGTTAGCTCCAAATAACCTTTTTGCTTTTGTCCTCCCGTAAAAGAATTTAATATTGAGGTCGTCATTAAAAATTTGTGCCGGAGATCAAAGAGGATGAAAGTACAAAGAGATAAGATATAAGACGTAAGACTTAAGACAATGAGACGAAGGTTTTTTAGTCCCTTCCTATTTAAAAAGAAGACGATAATCATTGTGGGGATTAATACTAAAGAGAGGGCTGTTTCAAATTGAAGAGAAAGACCTGCAAAGAATGCGGCAAGAATATAAGCATTGGCACCACCCCTTAAAAATTTAATAAGGAAATAAAATAAACCCAGAAAAACAAGAGGCACGACATTTACGCCTATCGTGTTGGAGACTGTGTTCCAGGTTATGGGTGAGATTGCTACTAGAACAGATATAATTAGGCCTCCTTTTTCCCCATATAGTTTTGAACCAACTAAAAAAGCCACTAAAACTGTTACGAGTTGCAGACCTATATAAAAATATACAAAAGAGAAAGGATTTCCTCCTCCAAACATATATACGGGCGCTAGCATGTAGAGCCACAGTGGACCATGAAAAAAACCACCCAAGCCACTATGAGTACCTATTAAAACAAGATTACGTGTTTCAACGATATCTTGTATTAACAAATAATCTCTTGCTTGATCAAAGAGATAGAAAAAGTCCCCGGATAAAATCATCCTCGCCCCAAGAACAAAAGATAATAAAAGAATAAAAAACAGAAATAAATATTTAAATCTTTTCATATAATTTTAGATATAAGATATAAGACTCATCACTTAAGAGCCTCTTACCTCTTACTCCTTCTTACGTTTTATCTCTCAGATCCTTTTAATTCTAAAAGGATCTGTATCGTCCCAGCAACCAAAAATAAATATGCCCAAACCGCCATATTTTCTGCGATTTGGCCTAAATTAAACTGTAAAAAAACAGGCGGGAACAAAAGCATACTTATTCCAACAATAAAAGTTTTTCTGCTGGTAAACCTAAAATATCTTTGGACAAAAATCCAAAGAATAGGAACTAAAAGATAAACAAAATCATTGCCTAGTCGAAGATATAATCCATCGATTAAAACCGCACCTAATAAAATCACATCAAAAATAAC
>PFRF01000007.1 GCA_002788395.1 Candidatus Levybacteria bacterium CG_4_9_14_0_2_um_filter_35_21
ATCTCACGCAAGATGAGCATGAAATAATAGCTCATTCTCATACAAGACGAGCATGAAAATAGCGACGAGTTAGTAAAATCATAGGTTATGAATATCACTATGAAAGATACTAACTTGAACCGGATAGAAGAACTTGAAAAATTTGTAGATGGGGTACCAGAAAAAACATTTGTTTCTTCTGATAAAAAAGAAACGTATAAATGGATAAAGAATATACTGAATAAATTTGCCTTTAGGAAACTGAAGAAAGGAGAAAGGGGAAAAGTACGAGGATATATACAAAAAGTAACAGGATATTCTGTTTCTCAAATAAGTCGACTTGTTGCAAAATATCTGAAAGGAAAACTCATAATTTCTCCATACAAAAGAAATTCGTTCGGTTCTCGTTATTTACCATACGATATTGCACTCCTTGTAAAAACGGACAACTGCCATTCCCGACTAAATGGGAACGCAACAAAGCAAATTCTCATCCGCCAACATACAGTATTTAAGAAAAAAGAATATGAAAATATTGCAAAGATTTCAGTAGCTCACCTGTATCGATTACGAGCAACAAGACTATATAAGTCAAAGAGTCTCACTTACACAAAAACTCAAGTGGTAAAGCGCGCTATTGGAGAGCGCAGGAAACCCGAGCCAAATGGTCGACCTGGATATATTCGGATTGACACAGTGCACCAGGGAGATATGGATGAAAAGAAAGGAGTCTATCACATCAACTCAGTAGATGAGGTAACTCAGTGGCAAATTGTGGGATCAGTTGAGAAAATCAGTGAGGCATATTTGGCACCAATTTTACGATTAATGATTGCACAATATCCCTTTGTCATTCACGAGTTTCATGCAGATAATGGAAGTGAATATATCAATTACACCATTGTGGAATTATTAAACAAACTGTTAATAAAACTCACCAAATCAAGAAGTAGACAGACTAATGATAATGCACTTGTTGAAAGTAAGAATGGAGCAGTTATCAGAAAACATATGGGATATTTTTACATCCACCAAAAGTATGCTCCACAGATAAATGACTTCTACATACAGTATTTCAATCCCTATCTAAACTTTCATCGTCCCTGTGGATTTGCCAGTATAACAATTGATAAACGAGGAAAACAAAAGAAAAAATATGACACCTACCAAACCCCCTACGAGGCATTGAAGAAAATAAAAAAAGCATCCTATTTTCTCAAACCCGAAACATCTTTTGTAAAACTTGATACAATTGCATACAGACAATCAGACAATGAATATGCAGAAATAATGGAGAAAGAAAAACAAAAATTATTTAATAAAATACAAATTAAACCTATCGATTTCTAAAACTCGATTTCATGCTCATTATTCAATGAGAAAATACTCATTTTAGAGTTTGTCAATAACTATTAAAGGAATATTCTTCAACGACAATATGATCCTCAAAAGTCCACCCTGGCTCTGAATAGATTAGAAACCATGCATCTTCACCTGTCACGTAATGCACGCAATTTGGTTCAATTGTTATCTTTTCTCCTTCTTGTAATATGCGCTTCTTGCCACTCACGTAGACAGTTAATATTCCCTTTTGTGTTTCATATATTTCTGTTGAGAATTGATGGTAATGAGGTTTTGAAGAACCAACAATTGCTAGTGCAATACTTTTTTCTGGATGCGCTGAAGTTGGATCAAGTTCACAAATAATTTCCGTTGGATTTTCAGATGGATTCAGAACAACTTTTTTTTCTGGATACAATTGGTGAAGTTTTTCTATTATTTTTTGGGTGTTCATAGAAGTTTTCAGGGACTTTTCAGGGACATTCTCAGAATATATTTTCAATGATTTTATACGAGCGATCTAAGCCACGCTGTCTTTCCCAAGTTTTTTTCCCAAGTCCCGATAGAACTGTTGAAGTTGTTGAAGTGTGAGGGATTTAAGCATTTTGGGAAGAAACTGAAATTCTAAAACCGACATACAATCCCCCGCAAACAAATATGGATCAATTTCTATGGTAAATTTTTTCATACTATCTGCACGAATATTCCAAAAACTGTTTTCTTGGAGGAGAAAATATACATCTACAAAGTCTTTGATTTCCAATCTCTGGGTGAGTGTAATAAGTTTATTTGCTGCAATATCTTTCAGACTGTCTACCTTGAGATTTTTCCGAAATTGTGAAGGAGATGATAGCTGTTCATAAGGATATCTGGCAAAATCGACTTTCAGATGAAATCCATCGTGAAAAGTGAGAAAGTATATGTGTGTAGGATCAATGAATTCAGATTGAATAGTGTATCCAAGCTCCTTTGCCCATCCGGTAAGTCTTGCGAGAATACTTTGAACATCAAATGGGTGATAGGTAAAAAAATCAAGATCATCACTTTCCCGATGTTGAAGGTATGCTTCGCTTAAGGCCGTCCCTCCGGTAAAATAAAATTGACTGGAAATAAAGGAATCTTGTGCGATTTTATTGAGGATTTGATTTTGGTACAAGTTCAGAATGCTTTTTGAATTCATAGGTACATTTCAAGAAGTTTTTTCCTTTTGGGGATAAGTTTGAGTTTATTCCAATACTTTTTTACCTGAGATAATTCTATTTTCGTGCCCTGATCTGGACCGAAGTTGATCTGTCTTTCAAGAAGAAATATTCTTCCGCTTTCTGTCTTCTGGAGTTCTTCTGTATTGTAGTCCCAAACTGCTTTCATAGCACCATTATACCAATATTTTCAGTCGAATTTAGTTAGAACTTATTATTTCTTTAAAATGTAATAGGTTGCCTTTCCTTTCTCTTTTCGTTCGATCATCCCCAGATTGAGAAGTTTTTGAAAATCGAGTCTGCGCGTAGCTTTCGCCCGATCGGTCAGCTTTGCATAGTCACGGTCTGAAATATAGCCATTATCTTGAATATGTTTAAGAAGCATATGATGGTGAGGATAGAGTTCTGCTTGAGGGGTGTGCGCAGCTTCAGGGAGGATTTTTTGCACTCTCAACAGCTCGTCTATGATGCCCTCTGTAAAGTACTCAAGCCACGAAGTAAAATCGATGATGTCTTTGAGTTCGTAATAATCTCCATACTCACCAACTGTTTGAAAATATTTTGTCACATTTTTGTTATAGTAGTTTTCAAAACTAAAAAGACTAAAGGTATTAAGGCCCATTGCGGCAAGAAGTACTTTGGTAGCAAGCCTCGTTGTTCTTCCGTTTCCATCTATAAATGGATGTATGATGACCATTTGTTTATGAAATATGCCAGCAAGAATGAGTGGGTCGATAGTGTCAAGGTTCGTATTTACAAAATGAATGAGGTCTTCCATCATTGGCTGAACATCTTTTGCGTCTGGTGGCATAAACACTGTCTTGCCTGTCCGTGGATCGTTTATCACCACGGGTTTTTGCCGTAAGTGTCCGCAGTCAAATGCTGGAAGTAACATATTGGTGACTTTCTTTTGAATTGATAGTATGCGTTTGAGTGATATATTCAAGTGAGCTTTACTTATTTTCATATTCAAATCCTCAAGAGCTTCATTGTAATTAAGTACTTCTCGTTCGCTTTCTCGTACATGTGTAGGTTTATTTTTAAGAATCTTTTTCACTTCGGTAAGTGGTAGCGGATTTCCTTCGATACTTGTTGAAGCATAGGTTGAGACTGCTCGTGCAGTCCGCTCAAACTCCAGCAATACCACATTGGGAAAACGTCCAGTGTTTAGCGCCGTAATAAGGGAATTTATATGCTTAATATTGGCGAGAAGTAGATTGGTTATGGTAAATTGAGGGGCAAACATTAGTCTTATTTTAGTCGATTATTAGTCGATTGTCAACGTTCTATTGTAGAAATGTTACTTTATCTTGAATAATAGAATTCACCTCATCTATAGAAAAATAGGCAAGATCAAATGATTGAGAGAAATAGTAAGTGAGTAGATTTTTGTTTTTTTCATTTTTATTGGCTGGCCGTTTATCGAGAATGTCGAACTTCATTTGATTAGCTCGGCCTTCGGCCTCGCTTGCTCCAGCGCGGCGCCCCCACCCGCCGCGCCTCCGCT
>PFRF01000014.1 GCA_002788395.1 Candidatus Levybacteria bacterium CG_4_9_14_0_2_um_filter_35_21
TATTTACAAATTCATCTATAATCCGGTTCGATACAGTGAAATGGCGGTGCACCCAGAATTAAACTATTTGAAAAGTATTACAAAGAGAGACTTTATGCTTCTTCCCAGATTTTAGTTATTAATTTTTTCCCCTCCGCATAAGAAGTCATCCAAATGTATCTAAGTTTGGAAAAATCTCTAGCTAAATGATCAAGATCGAAGGTTTGATTATGTTGTTTTAAGTGCTTAAACATTGCTGTATAGGCAAGCGTTTCTTCCTTGACGCGAAAATCTTTAGATAGAATGAATTTTAATGTTTTAAATAAGCTTACATTTTTTGCGTGAACTTCTTGATGTCTTAATATGGTAACACTGAATGGCTTAGGGTTTTGTGTCTTTAAATCAGCATAAATATCCATGCTTACATAAATAGTTTTAAACATTAAAGAAGTAAATCCATGATTACTTATTGGAAGATATTTAAAGAATTTAGGGTAAGGTTTAATATGGTTTGGTAATCATCATTAATGAAATTATATCAAAATGTTTTTAACTAACAATGCTTCTTATAGAAGGAGCCTTATTTGCATCCTGTAAATGAGTTGCCTTAGCTTTGCTATATTGATATAATCTTTAAGTCAAAGACCGGTGGTTCAGCTGGTTAGAGCGTCGCATTTACACTGCGAAGATCAGAGGTTCAAATCCTTTCTGGTGCACTCTTCGAATAATAACAGTGAGATGATATAATCCAACAATTGCTTATGGCAGTTGCAGAAAAAACCCCAATAGGGAGAAATTCTAAAATTGCTCTTGTGTCTCCTCAGATAAATACAACGGGTAGTATTTTTGATATGGGTCAAGTAGGTCAATTCGAAAGTTATTTTCATCCCAATAAGTTTAAAAGAAAGATTTGTACTCCAAGACTGCGAACATTAGGGATTTCAATGATTCATGGACTTTTAGAAAAGCAAGGTTATAACAACGTGGTAAGTCTAGATTTTAGATACCGTCCAAATTCACAACCAACTTCAGAGGATTGGAAAGACATATACCAATCTGACTTGCTTGGACTTACTGCAATAACTAAAACTGCAGAACAGGCTTTGCAGGTAGCGAAAATTTACAAAGAAGCAAAACCAAATGGAATAGTGGTTATGGGAGGATATCATGCGTCCGCCAGGCCGGAAGAGGCATTAAAGGCAGGGGTAGATGTGGTGGTAATTGGTGAAGGAGAAAAAACAATGGCAGAACTTATGCAGTATCTCGAAAGTGGAGAAAAGAAAATGGATAACATATTAGGAATTGCATATTTAGATAAAGATGGACAGATGATAATAACTCCAAAAAGACCTTTAATGAAAAAATATGAGCTATCTTCTCTTCCATCGCCAATTTTTGATCCAATGGTAGAAAAGTTTGCTACTTACGATGGATTAACAACGTCCAGGGGATGTCCATTTGATTGCGAATTCTGTGGGGTAACTCAATTTTATTGTGGTAAATATACAACATTTACAGATGAAGCTGTCATAAGAGAACTAAGACATCTAGACGACCTGTCTAAGAACAGGAAAAATAGGAGGTCGATTTTTGTAGAAGACGATAATTTTGCAGCAATGCAGATAAGGGCGATGAGATTATTGGGTAGATTTGATAAAACAGGATTATTCCCTCCTGGTTCCGGCGTTCAGGTAAGAAAAGAAGCTGGTTTAAATCCACAGTTGAATGAACAATTTGTAAGAAGCGGTATTACATCAGTTTACGTAGGGGTAGAATCTATTAGTGACAAAACTTTAGAAAAGGCAAATAAAAAAGCAACGAGAGAAGAATACGAAAGAAGCATAAAGCAATGGAGAGAGGCAGGTCTTTGGGTTCATGGAATGTTTATTGTAGGCTTAGACGGTGATACTAAGCAGAGCTTTGAGGAGACAAAACAATGGGCAATAGAAAATGTACATAGTGCTCAATTTTTTGCTCCAGTCCCCCTTCCCGGAACAACAATGACAAAAAGAATGCAAGAAGAAGGCAGAATAATTACTGAAAAATGGTCTTTGTATGACGGTCATCATGTTCTCTTAAGACCCGGAGAGGAGCAAGGCTTTACGGCATGGGAACTTCAGAAAGCAATCGTTAACATTACAGACCAATTTTATGATTATAAAAATATTGGGAAACTAATACTAAAAGATAAAATTAATAATCCTTCAATTCCGGAAAAACAACAATTTGCATGGAAGCTGGGAATGCTTAAAAAGTCTTTAAGTCTGCGAGTTTATGCACATTGGGCACTAGGTAATATGATGAAGGAGCCGGGAACTGTAGCTTATAATTTGCAATTGCAGGCGATGGAAAAACCTCAAATTTTAAAAGGCGGAGTGGTTTTTTCTTCCGGTTAACTTTTATCTTTGAATGTAATAAGGTATAATAAAATTCGTCTTAAGGGCTCTTAGCTCAGTTGGTTAGAGCGCTTCGTTTACACCGAAGAGGTCAGAGGTTCGAATCCTCTAGGGCCCACATGCAAAAAACAACAACGCTTGATACCTGATCAGAGAATGTAAGACATAAGAAGTTTGGAATATCTGAAACATATTTCGCTGATCCCTATGCTTCCTAACAACGGGGAGGAAATGAGAATTGTAATTTGTGGATTCGATACTACTTCCCAAAAGGAACAGATTTTAGTACAATCACAGATGAGAAATTAAAGGATGTTGAACGGGAATTAAAGAACAGACCCCGAAAGCGTCTCAATTTCAAAACGCCTCAGGAAGTATTTACTGAGTACCTCGCAAAACCCTAGCGGGGGGGCGATCGTTTCTAGAATACGGACCACTCCTTTCAAGCTTAATGGGATTTTTAGTTGTAAAAAATTGAGACTTTTTAGATTCCATAGCTTATATTTACACCGTTGCAATTATCTAATGTTAGTATAACTATTTTTTTTATCTCAATATTTTTAGACTTGAAAAGCATAGGCAACACCTATTGAAATAATGATACACTGACAGTGTACGCTACTTTTATTTATGGAAAATTCATGGTATTCAAAAAGTATCTCTGAAGCGCTCAAAAGTCTTCATTCTGACAGAAATGGTTTAACGCAAGAAGAAGCAAAGGTTCGTATTGAAAAGTATGGACTCAATAAGTTACCAGACTCAAAGTTAGATAGCTTGTTTTTAATTTTTTTCCGTCAATTCCAAAATCCACTCATCTATATACTCTTTGCTGCCAGTTTAATTGTGTTCTTGATGAAAGATTTTATTGACGGTTTCATTATTCTGTTTGTACTCCTCTTCAATGCAATAGTTGGTACAATTCAAGAGGGTAAGGCACAAAATACACTCCTAGCTTTAAAAAAGTTTGCTGAAACTAATACTAAAGTACTTCGTGACGGTAAGGAACTGGTTATCCCTGACTATGAAGTTGTACCGGGAGATGTGGTTATCTTGCAGGAAGGGGACAAAGTTCCAGCTGATGCCAGAATAATCCTTTCTAATAACCTGACAGTTGATGAAGCCGCTATGACTGGCGAATCACAAGTGGTCCATAAATTTGATGACATATTATCGACGGTGAACCTACCAACAGCTGACCAAAAAAACATGGTTTTCAAAGGAACTAATGTTGTGGTCGGTAATGGGAAAGTACTTGTTGTTGCCACGGGGCTTGAGACAGTTTTGGGGAAAATTTCAAAAGAAATTGCTGTCATCAATACAGAAATGCCTCTTAAGGCAAACATACGTTATCTTACACGGTTGATTATTATTACTGTTTCTGTTGTTTGTACTTCAATATTTACCCTGGGAATGTTCCTGGGTCATTCAGTAAAGGAAATGTTTACTACTGTTGTTTCATTGGCAGTATCTATTATCCCGGAAGGTTTACCAATTGTGATGACATTGGTTTTGGCTACAGGAGTTTGGAGAATGAGTAAGCGCAATGCTTTAGTCAAAAAGCTTCAAGCAGTTGAAGCGCTAGGCCAGGCAAGAGTGATAGCAGTTGATAAAACAGGGACACTTACCGAGAACAAAATAATTCTGCAAAAAATATTTGTTGACGGAAAGATTTTTACAGTAGCGGGTGAAGGCTATAAACCGGAAGGAGAGATAAGACTAAATGATAGTAAAATTGACCCACTTAGTCACCAAGATTTACTTCTTTGCGGGAAAATAGCAGCTTTGGGTACGAATAACGGTGTTTTGTTTGACGAAGAAACTAAGACTTGGAAGGATACAGGGGATCCAACAGAATCAGCTCTATCAGTCTTTGCCCAAAAGGTTGGCTTTCATAAAGACGTTTTGGAAAAAGAGTCACCGAAACTTTCTGAAATACCTTTTGACTACAAGAATAAATACCATGCTGCTTCACATAAAGTAGATGGGGATATTTTTACAACAGTAATCGGTGCGCCAGAGGAAATTCTTCGATTAGCTTCTAATGTGTGGCATGAGGGTAAAAGCCACCCGTTAACTGCTGAAAAGAAAAAGGAGTTAGAAGCTAGTCTTGTTGGAATGTATGGGGAAGGGTTACGCGTTTTAGCTTGTGCTCTAAAAGACAAGACCGGTGAAGAGTTAAAGCCTAAGGATATTGAAGAACTCACATTAGTTGGATTTTTTGGGTTGAAAGATGCTCTCCGCCCTGAGGTTCACGAGGCTGTGAAAAAAGCAATGTCTGCAGGAATAAAGGTAGTCATGATTACTGGAGACCATAAGATTACAGCCGAAGCTATTGCACGGGAAGCTGGTATTTATCATGACGGGGACACAATTCTTACAGGTGACGATATTGACTCACTCCCTAGTGAGGAATTTGTAGACATGCTTGATATGGTATCTGTTTTTGCAAGGGTTACACCGGAACATAAGCTAAAAATTGTTCAAGCTTACAGAAAGAAAGGACTAGTTGTTGCTATGACCGGAGATGGGGTCAATGATGCCCCATCACTTGTAGCAGCAGATTTAGGAGTTTCAATGGGGAGGATTGGAACCGAGGTTGCAAGGGAAGCCTCAGATATAATTTTGCTTGATGATAATTTTACAAGCATCGTCGTAGCAGTAGAGGAAGGAAGAAGTATCTATAAAACCGTTAAAAAAGTAATCCTCTATCTATTTTCAACCAGCTTTGGAGAGGTTTTTACTATCACTGGTGCTTTGCTTTTAGGGTTGCCTCTGCCACTCCTGGCAGCTCAAATTGTCTGGCTTAACTTTGTCACTGATGGTTTTCTTGACGTATCTTTGGCTATGGAACCCAAGGAGGAAGGATTGCTTAAAGGTACCTTTGAACATCCAAAGAAGTATCTTATTGATGGACTAGGTATATGGAGGATGTTTCTGATGGCTATAACAATGATGATAGGTACACTATTCCTTTTCAGTAGATATTACCAAGCTGACATGGTTAAGGCATTGACCGTATCATTGACTGTGCTTGCTGCTTTTCAATGGTTCAATGCTTGGAATTGTAAACATGAGAATAAATCTATTTTCCAGTTAAACCCTTTTTCAAACAAGTTTTTGTTAGGGTCAACTATAATTGTTATTTTTCTTCAGTTGATTGCTATTTATACTCCACTAATGCAGAAAATCTTGCATACTACTTCTCTTAATATGACAGAATGGATAATGATTATTTTGGTTGCATCTTCAATTGTATGGGTTGAGGAAACGCGAAAATTCATCTATCGAAGAACACATAGGAATTTGTAATTTTCCTAATTTTACATTCAGATAACACAAACCCAAAGGATGGTTAAAAATAGTTTAAACGTCTTTTGATTCAGATAAATATGATAAAATCTAGAACAGCTATGCCCTATTAATCTTATGAAGCAAATTGTCACAGCAATTCTAATTTTTGTCTTTGTTATCAGTCTTATTTCCTTTTCTTTTACTTTTACCCAGGTAACCAATGAGGAAAAGAGGCTTGAAAATGATATTCAACACAGATCATCAATTTTATCAAATAGTTTAAAAGAGTCTGTAGAGCCAAACTTCATCAATAAATCAGATATCTATCTACAAAGTGTTGTGGAAAGGTTTGCAGATAATAAAAGGTTTGCAGGACTAGCTGTTGTTGATAATAAAGGTACCATAGTTGCTGTTTCATCAAGTTTACCAAAGGAAATTTCTAATGCCCAGAAGATTGCTGCCGATGTTATGGACGGCGATAAAGAAAGTGGTGATTTTGTCGATTTTGAAAATAAGAAAATGTACGTATTTGCCTCGCCTTTGCATGATGATAAAAGTGTCGTGGGGTCTCTGATAATTGTTCAAAATGCAGGCTATATCAATACCAGACTTATAGATATATGGAAAAACAATTTAATAAGGCTTTCTATCCAAATTTTTATTATTGTTGTTGCCGTTCTGCTTGTAACACGTTGGCTGATTTTCAAGCCAATAAGAAATTTAGCAGAATCGTTGAAGTCTACTAGAGCGGGAAGTAATGATACAAATAAATTTCTCGCAAATTCAATACTCTTCCAACCGTTGACAAAAGAAATTTCAAATATCCAGAAGAGTCTTCTTGAAGCACGAATCGCAGTAAGTGAAGAGGCACGAGTAAGTTTGGAAAAACTTGATTCTCCTTGGACTGCTGAACGATTGAAGCAATTTACGAAAGATATTCTCAAAGACCGGACAATTGTTGTTGTTTCTAATCGAGAGCCATACATTCATACAAAAAATGGCAATAAAATTGACTACTATTTTCCGGCAAGCGGAATGGTAACAGCTATTGAGCCGGTCATGCAGGCAACCGGAGGAACTTGGATTGCACACGGAAGCGGAGATGCTGACAGACTTGTTGTAGATAAAAACGATACTATTCAGGTGCCACCAAATAACCCGAAATACACCTTAAAAAGGGTGTGGCTTACAGAGGAAGAAGAAAAAGGATATTATTATGGTTTCTCGAATGAAGCACTATATCCTCTTTGTCTTATGGCACACATCAGACCAATTTTCAGCCAGGAAAATTATGAACAATATAAAAAAGTAAATGAAAAATTCGCGCAAACTATTCTTTCAGAAATAAAACACCTTAAAAAACCAATTGTTTTTGTTCAGGACTTTCACTTTGCCCTACTGCCACGGATGATAAAAAATGCAAGACCTGATGCAACAGTTGGTCTTTTCTGGCATATTCCCTGGGTAAGCGCAGAGTCATTCAGTATTTGTCCCCAGAAAAAAGAAATATTAGACGGGATGCTCGGAGCAGATCTGATCGGATTTCATACGCAGCTGCACTGTAATAATTTCACTGAGACTGTCGGACGGGAGCTTGAGTCTCTTATTGATTTTGAGCAATTTACCGTTACCAGAAACGAGCACATTTCCCTTATCAAGCCATTTCCTGTGGGTATTGCGTTTTCTAATAATACCGAACAGGTGCCTGTCATTGCAGAAGAAACAGTGGAGCATAAAAAGCTCCTAAAAAATCTGGGTATCGATACAAAATATATCGGTATTGGCGTTGACCGATTAGACTATACAAAAGGAATTCTTGAGCGTATCAAAGGAATTGAATTATTTTTTACAAAATATCCATCGTTTGTAGGAGAATTTACCTTTATCCAGATTGCACCACCCTCAAAAAGTAAAATAAAGAAATATCAGGAATATGCCCAAGCAGTAGAAAAAGAAGCAGACAGAGTCAATTCACTTTTTAAGATCAAGAACTGGAAGCCGATTTTACTTATCAAAAAACTCCACACCCACGACGAGTTAAATCAGTATTATAAGATTGCCGATTTGTGTTTGGTAACATCTCTTCATGACGGAATGAACCTTGTTGCAAAAGAATTTGTCGCTGCCAGAAATGATGAGAAGGGTGTCTTGATTTTAAGCCAGTTTACCGGTGTTTCAAAAGAGTTTAAAGACTCTTTGATCGTGAATCCATACAGTGGAGAGCAGACTTCTGATGCAATCTATACTGCCCTCAAAATGGGTTCAGCTGAACAGGTAAAGCGCATGAAAAAGTTACGAACTTCTGTAAGAAATCACAATATTTATCGATGGTCAGCAGAGTATTTAAAAACAATGGTTAGTTTAGGATAATTTTAGTATGAAAATTGCCATAGTGTGCTCAAACTATTTCAATATTAGGAAAGAAACAGCTAATGGAACTGCAATATTTGACTACAGTTTAATAAATAGTCTGGTTAAATATACTCCACACTCGCTTACCATTACGGCTTTTGCTTCGGGGGCTTCAGAACTGCCGGTAAAAGTTGAAAGTATTGATGTAAACCCTTCATCAGCCAATGAGGAACTTATTGCAACCGGGAAAAATATTTTATATGAATTAACGCTTCTTTCAAAAGCCTTCTCAATGCAAGATGAGTTTGATCTGTACCACATCAATATTGGAGATGGAGATCTTGCCTTACCATTTTATCCTTTCGTCAAAAAACCAATTCTGATTACCATTCACCACATTCTCGATGCTGAGTATATAAGAAGATATTTTTCTCTATACAAACAAAGCCCAAATATATTTTTTATCTCAGCCAGTAACGCACAACGAAAACTCTTACCAGACCTCAACTATCTTACAACAATCTATCATGGAATAGACACTAATGTCTTTCAATTTAACTCGAAAGGCGGAGGAAATATTATGTGGGCTGGCAGGGCAATTCCTGAAAAAGGTATAGACATCGTTGTTGAAGTAGCAGATAGAGTAAAACGAGAAACCAAGTTATTTGGAATTCAAAGAAAAGAACATCAAGCATGGTTGCAAAAAACCGTTCTTGATAAAATCGAGATTACTAATCGTCCTGTGCCAATTTATTTTGAAATAGGTTTGCAGAGACTTCAGTTAGTAGAGTATTTTCAAACCAGTAAACTATTTCTTTTTCCTGTTGGGTACGAAGAATCGTTCGGACTTGTTCTTATTGAAGCCATGAGCTGCGGGACGCCTGTTGTTGCATACGCTAAAGGCTCGATTCCTGAAATAATCAAAGATGGTGTATCCGGTTTTATTGTTAACTCCTCAGATGAGGATATTCGGGGAGACTGGATAATTAAAAAGACAGGTGTTGAAGGGCTGATTGAAGCGGTTGAAAGAATATATTCAATGTCTGAAATTGAATACTCTACAATGCGGGAAGCGTGTCGGAAACGTGTGGAAACGTATTTCACTATCGAAATGATGAGTAAGAGTTATATCGGAGCATATAAGGATGTAATTGTAAAGTCTGATAAATCTACGTTAGGAAAGAGAACGGCGACGTAAAAAGGGTTTTTACAACTTGCCATATTAGGTTAAAATCTTTCCGATTATTACAAACATACTAAAGTTTTGCCAATAAAAAAACATGGTACTCATAAGTTTTGTCAAGTACTCCATTTGTTAGACAGTTTGTCCCAATAATTGTTTCTCGTAAATATATCTAAAACTAACCGGTGCCATTTTTATCGATGTAGGAATTCTTTGATTATTATAGTAATTACTAGACTAGTATAACAAAGTTATTCTAGTCTAGTACCTGCAAAAATACAGATTGAATTGGTTGGATCATGTGCAACCTTAATTGCTGAAAAATTCTTTAAAGAAAAAAACTAGATTTGATTTTTCTCTCACTAATTGACTTAGAAAAAATAAAAACACTTTTATGGTAACTGATGAATCCTCTAAAAAACTACTTGAGCAAGCATTAGGTGTTAGATTTGAAAATAATATCTCATATCAGGAGGGTACTATGATGAGAAAAACTGTTGTCCTTATGGTAAAGGATCTATAAATTTCTACTATGCATAACTATACAAAAGAAACAATTAATAAATAACAATCAAAAAAGAGTGTATCAAAGTAAAAATGAAAGTTTTAAATTATGTGGTTTGTTCTTGAGACTAATTCCGGTTGCAATCACCACATCAGGTCTGGTAAAATATCCATAGAGAGAAATGTCTCAGAGAGATCCCGCAGTCTGTTTAAGGTACTAGCGGGTCCACCTTTCGACTCGCTTTGCTCGCTCAGGGCAAGCATTCTTATTGAATGCAGAAAATGAAAATTTTAAGTGCTAATTTTTTAAACAATCAAAAAATTCCGAGTAAATATACCTGTGATTCTTCTAATATTAATCCGGAATTAAAGTTTTCTGACATTCCTGAAACCGCAAAATCATTAGCATTAATAATGGACGATCCCGACGCTCCGATAGGATTATTTGTTCATTGGGTTTTATTTAATATGGATCCGAAATCAATATTAATCTCTGAAAATTCAATTCCTAAAAGCGCAATTCAAGGAATAAACAGCTCTGGAACGAATAAATACATTGGACCCTGCCCCCCATCCGGCACGCATCGTTATTTTTTTAAATTATACGCTTTAGACAAATTGCTTGTTTTATCTTCGGGCTGCGGTAAAAAAGCAGTTGAAGCGGCAATGGAAGGCCATATCTTGGAAAAAGCGGAGTTAATGGGTCTTTATGAACGGACTGTTCAGGAATGTTTGTAATTTTTTTTAATTCTTTCCAGGGCTACAATATAAGCTGCATCACGAAGAGTAACATTATATTTTTCCCTAGTGTCAAAAACTTCTCCAGCTGACTTTTCCATTTTTTGTTTTAATTTTTTAAAGACGTCTTTCTTATCCCATTTTTCATGGTGTAAGTTTTGATACCATTCAAAATAACTTACCGCAACTCCACCCGAGTTGGATAAAATGTCCGGAATAACTAAGATATTTTTCTTTTCCAGAATTTTGTCTGCTTCTATGGTTGTTGGACCGTTTGCCATTTCAACAATTATTTTAGCTTTTATTTTTAGTGCATTTTCCTTGGTTATTACATTTTCCAAGGCCGCAGGTATTAAAACATCAACCGGTAATTCTAGAATTTCCAAAGACTTTAGGTCTTTTCCTCCCATTTGTTTTTTGTGCCTTAAATCACAAACGGATCCAATACAATAACATTCGGCAATAAATCCTTTTTCTTCTTTACAAAGTTCTACTTGGTCAATATCCGGAATTCCATTTGGAACAAAAATACTTCCCTTGGAGTCGGATAACGCAACTATTTTAAAACCATTTTTCTGAAGAAATTTTGCAATATTGCGACCAACATTTCCAAAACCTTGAATCGCAACAGTCATATTTTTTGGTGATTTTTTTATTTTCTTTAAAATAGAAAGAAGCGCATAAACGCCGCCTAATCCTGTTGCTTCGTTTCTTCCTTCGGATCCTCCCATTTCCAGTGGTTTTCCCGTAACTACGGCCGGAGTATATTTTTTTGCAATTTTACTGTATTCGTCTTCAAACCAACCCATTATTTTGGGATTAGTATTAACATCCGGTGCAGGAACGTCTACTCTTGGACCAATATTTTTGAATAATTTTCTAACTAATTCTCGGGTAAGCTCTTCCAATTCTCTCTCGGATAGAATTTTTGGGTCAACAACTATCCCCCCCTTTCCTCCTCCAAACGGAATATCAATTACGGCATTTTTCATTGTCATCCAAAATGAGAGCGCTTTGACTTCGTCCATAGACACCTGAGGATGATATCTAAGTCCTCCCTTATATGGACCGAGGATATTATTATGTTGAATTCTATATCCTTTAAATTTTCCAAGTTTTCCGTTGCCCATTTTTAAGGATAAATTTGTCTCAATTATTCTATCGAAGTTTTGCAGTTTTGTTAAAAGGGGTTTATTCAGATTTATTTTTTTTGCATTTTTTTTTAGTTGCGCTAGCGATCTTCTCCAAGGGTTATTGATAATCATATTTTAAAGTTAACTAAAAGATTATAACTGATTTTTGTAGCTTTGTTAAGTAGCTGTACTGGCAGGCCACATCGGTAAGACTTTAAAGAAGTTCTCCTGAGCATACTCCAATGGAGTTTTATAATCAAGGGCTTGATGAGGTC
>PFRF01000001.1 GCA_002788395.1 Candidatus Levybacteria bacterium CG_4_9_14_0_2_um_filter_35_21
TAGCAAGCGTTGGGTTTATATTCTCGCCCTGCTCAATTTTAATAATTGTGTTGTTGGTAATATCAGCAAATTTTTGCAAGTCGATCTTGCGAAAGCCCCTTTTTCTCTCGTAGCTTCTTAAGATTTTTTGATAGCGGATATTCTTGCTTTGACATAGTTTATTTATGGTAGTACTATTATATTGAAGTATGTTAAATACTTTAGTACTATTGTAATGATACTACAAAATACTTTTTCAGTCAAAATATTCGGGAGAAATAATATGTTGCGTGCAAACGGATTGGCGGGGCAAACACAACTTCCTTGCTGTAAATAATTTGTCCGCCGTCAACGGAATTGCGAGCCAATCTGTCGGGGTGCCATGCAATTAAACCGATCGGCTCCTTGCTCTCATAAACTTTGCTCATCATTTGGTTAAATATTTCTCGGCCGGGTTTCTTTGCGCTTTTTGATTCAATAAAGGTTTCCGCAATTTCAATATTTTCCCGCTTGGCATACTCCGCCAACTCCGCGAGCTGTGCTTCAATACTCATCACTTGTCTTTCTTCATCTTCGGTTGATTTGCGAGCGTAGAGAAAAAATTTTGTTTTCATAATGTTACTCCTTAATTATTAGTCGCCTTTGGCCAAAAGCGCGGGATTAAAAAACTTGCTTTGTGTTCCGCCTCTGGCGGAATGGAAAAAATTGGAACGAACCGCCGTTTGCTTTCCCGAAAAACTGAATTTGAATTTGTCCGTCCCTTTGATTTAATTCCGAAATACAGGGCTTTTTGCGAAGCGAGACCCGCCGAAGGCGGGGCGAGCGAGTAAACTCTTTCCCCTGAAAATTTGAAATGTCTTGATTGGTCGGGGATAGAGGACTCGAACCTCCGACCTCACGGTCCCAAACCGCGCGCTCTAGCCAACTGAGCTAATCCCCGTAAATAGCCTCTATCAACTAGCCGCTAGTCGTTAACAAAAACTAACGACCAAGGACTAATGACTATACGGTATTTTATCAAAATAAGCGCAGGAATGATAGTAAATTATCTTGCACTGGAAGTTGCAACAGGACTATCCGATAATCCATCGTAATTAAAGGAACGGGATATATTTACCTGATTTTGGGAAACCGTACTTTGTGCTCTTAAATCAAACTTAACCGCTCCTTTGGGGAGATTGTATAAGCATACGGAACTACTACTATACTCAGACCAAGAATTGTTATTAATTCTGTATGACCACACTGCGGAACAGTAATTAGGATCGTCGTATTTAATAATTATGCAAATAGGATTATCGGAAACTGTTTGTCCTTCACCCGGAAAAGAAATACTAATCGGTCCTACTAACTTTTTACAATTTACAATAGGGGTAACCGGATCTTTAGCCATCTGAGTTACCGCTTGAGCCCCTGTAGGCGCAGTTTGAATAATTATTTCTCTAGTTTGTGCGGGTGTTGGAGTTGGGGAATTTTTTGAGTTTTTTTGAAAATTCATTAAATTCGAAATAATAACAGTAAGAAGTACAGGAATTGTTAAAAGCGCAATAATTAAGTCCAAGTGACGTTTTTTGCCATGTAGTCCTGCAACGACTTTTTTTGTTCTTCTCATATTGATAAATTCTATTGGATAAAAATCCGGGGAATCTATTTGTATCTTATAAGAGTATAGCAAATATATAATTATTTCGTCAAATAATGCTATAATTTTATAAATGGCGTTATTTACGATTATTCTTACAATCTTGGGGCTTGCACTTTTTGAAGTTGTTTCCAGCATCGATAACGCAATTGTAAACGCAGAGATTCTCTCCTCAATGCAGCAAAAAGCCAGAAAATGGTTTTTAACTTGGGGTATTTTTATTGCAGTTGTAGTCGTAAGAGGTATCCTGCCATTTTTAATAGTTTGGGTAACTATGCCAAGCCTTGGTCCAATTGGAACCATAACTGCAACCTTTAGCAATGACCCTGCTGTAGCAAAAACAATAGAAGAACATGCCGGTCTTCCCTTGGCAATGGGGGGAACTTTTTTAATATTTTTGTTTTTTTATTGGTTATTTATAGAACCAAAGAATTATGGCATGAGAGGGGAAAGGTTTTTCCATTCACAAGGCGTCTGGTTTTATACTGTTGTCTCGATAATTCTAGCCCTACTTGTTTGGTTTGGACTTAAAATAGATACAATGGTTGCCTTTGGAGTAGTACTTGGATCTTCAATATTTTTTATAACTCACGGGTTCAGACAGTTTGCAGAGACTCAAGAAAAGACATTGACAACTTCCATTAAATCAGACGTTAGCAAATTGATATTTTTAGAGGTAATTGACGCTTCTTTTTCGATCGATGGGGTAATTGGAGCCTTTGCCTTTACATTTTCTGTCCCTCTAATATTTTTAGGGAACGGGTTGGGAGTTTTGGTGCTTAGAAAATTAACCATAAGTAATATCGAAAATATTAAAAAATACCGCTATCTCAAAAACGGAGCGATGTACTCAATTCTCGTATTGGGAATTATAATGATTGTGGAGGTTTACGGAGTTAATTTACCGCCGCTTATTTCTCCAATTGCAACATTCTTAATCGTTGGATTCTTTTTCCTAAAATCAAAGAAAGAAATTAATCAGATTAGTAAATAGTTCAAAACAGGTATAGAAGGAGGTGTTAAGCAAATGATGGGTAACTTTTATGGAATGATGAACGGATACGGTGGTTTCCCTTTGTTTTCATTTCTTATTTGGTTAGTTTTTCTTGTAGACCTTATTCTTCTTGGAATCTGGCTTTGGAAAAAAATAGAGAAGTAGTTTATGTTGATAGGATTAGTTTTTTAATGTAAAATACTATTTGAGCCGCGGTGGTGGAATGGCAGACACGAAGGCCTTAAGAGCCTTTATCTTTACGGATGTGGGAGTTCGACTCTCCCCCGCGGTACCATATATAATTTTTAACGAAATTTTCAAGATTAGCTTGATCTGACAAGCTAATTTTGAGGTCGAGCCGGGCTATTTTTTGTTTTGTCTTTTCTATCCCTTCTTTATACTTCAAAAAGAGGAATCGTGTCTCCTGATTCATCAATATACATTAGATACACAAGATACACATCCATATTCTAATATTTCTGATAACTAGAATCCAAATATGCTTATTTCCCTGGATTCGTATTCTTTTTTAATCCTAGTGAGTCTGGTGGGCTCAAAATACCTATCCCGCTCAACTTTTAAACCATATGGACCTTCAACACTTTCAAGCTCAGATAGAGAAAAATATCCAAGCTCCGGATATTCCCCGACTACATACCCGAAAAACGAATCTTTTCCGTCAAATTCCGTTGCAAACCACGTCCATTTAGTCATTGATAAAAAGAATTTACAAATAACCATGGGATCTTCTTCATTTTCCTGTGAGTACAAGATCGGTAGTTTTGTTATTATTTCTTTTGTTAGTAATTGCATTATTGTTACCCCCTCTCCTTGCTTTCCTAGAAAATAGTTTTCTGGAAGCATGTGCATGCTTCCAATACTTGCTTCAATTAAGCGGGGTGAATTTTGCAAGGGCAAACGTAAGTGAAGTTTATTGGAGGCGATAGCCGAAAACCCTTGTCAAAAGAGGGGAGCAACCCTTACATATAAGACACTATAAAAAGGGGATTGTATCAAAGTTTAATGATATATTTTGATAAGCTTATCGTATGTTGGATTTTTCTTCCCCAATCACCAGCAGTTACCTCCTAATTACTACAAAAAGGTCCTTGACTTTAAATTAGCCGTTTGATACGGTTATTATAGAGTCAAATCTTATGAAAAAGATAAAGAAAACGCAAAGTACTAAGCATTCTAACCTCAAATATCTTCTTCCGGTTTTTATAGCTTCTCTTCTTGTTCTTGGAGTAGTTACATATCAAAATCAACAAGTAACAAACGTTCTTGGAGAAAATGCATCCAACAAAACAGTACTCGGTGAAGAAGCAGAAGCTCCTGAAGAACAAGAACAAATTGAAGAAGCAGAACCAACAGAAGCACCGGAACCAACAGAAGAAGATGAGCAGGAAGCAGAAGATATTCAGGATGAAATTGAAAATGAAATAGAACAAGGAGAAGTAGAAAATGTAGAACTTGAGCCAACATCCGCAAAGCAAGGGGAAGGAACGCTTAAGGTAGAACGGGTTAACGGAACTACGAGTGAGAAAAATGTTCCAATATCCAATACTCCGCTTGTACAGTTGCAAAATGCACAGGTGGGAACGGTTGCGGTAAGTATTGGCAGAAATGGCACGATAACACTTGTCAATAATGGTGTTACTGTAACAACCAATTATCCTGTTATTATTGATCCAAAATCGCAAACTATAGCAGTACGGACAGTAAACAATGTAACGCTTATCAATACCCTTCCTTCACAAGCGCTCAGTGGAGTAAATGCAGCAGATAAACCAACAATTATTCAAACAGCAGTATTAGGCGCTCAAGATGGACAAGCATATTATGAAATAACAGGAACACAAGAGAGAAAGTTTTTAGGAATTATGCCTGTGACAGCGAATGTCCAAACAAAAATCAATGCTAATGATGGCAGTCTTGCATCGGTCAACCGCCCATGGTTTCTTAATCTCCTTGGTTTTCTTTACACAACCTAATTTTATTTCTAAACTGCAGGACTATTTATTTATATTCCGCAATTAACCTATAGTTGCAATTTGGGCATATAATATATGTATGACAATAAAAAGACATTGGAAACAAAATTTTCCTATATTTGGAGAGGTCAGACGACACAGAGCTCTTCCGATTGGCTATGCGGAAAGAGTTGCTGTAGTGAGCCTAAACGAGGACGGAAAAGGACTGAATGTTCAAACACGGATAATTACAGTTCTTGCGAGAAACAAAATCTCAGTTGAACCCGATCAAGAAGGAAAAAGCGCAACTCAGCCCGAAACAAGAATTTTAGAAGGAGATCAGATTAATACTGACCTGCTTGGTATTCATCCATATTTTGGAGTGCGAGAAGAATTATTCAATGAGCATGCAATTGAACAACAAAGAGGAGAATACTGGGACAGAATTATAATTAGATATACTCCCGATAAGCATGAATCCATCCTACCACCTCAAGCAAAAAAATAACTTGACCATTATCAAAAGAGGGGTAAGACCCCAAGATATCTAAGAAGTTAAATAAAAAAACAACCCTTCGGAACGTCTTCCTCCGGGCTGTTTAAAAAGTTGCAATAACCTGTCGTCAGGTATTTATAAAACATTTAATGTTTTATAGCTTGCAACCTGGACCATATGCACCTTCTTCATGGATACCACCATAGCAGTAATTACCTGCTCCTCTAATGGTTATGTTAAATGTATCCACAGAGTTACCGGTTATCTTCCAGTTATACTGTGCGAAATCTAAATTATTCCACATCGCAGTGCAGTTACCTAACCAAGCATGTCCGTCGCTTGCCAAACAACCTGCATCTCCGCCGTCATCACGAGCAATCTCTTCTACTTGAAATGGTCCTTCGTACAATACGGCTCCACCGTCAACCGCAGTTACAGTAGCTGTGCCTTGTTGTGTTAGTGTCCAGCTTACATCGCCATTTGCTTTAACTCTAACTGTTTCGGCATTCATGGCTTCATAATGAACATAAACATCTTCTCCAAACTTTTCTGCTGCACCAGGGAATCGGTCACCAAGATAATGTGTTTCATCCCAAACAAACGGTTCATCTGAAAATCTGTAAACTTGCGTTCCGTTTCCAGCTGCAAATGACGGAACGACTACCAATGCTAATGCAAATACTGAAAAATTGTTCCAAATATAATTTTTTTCATTTTATTCACCTCCTTTACTTAAAGATTTTGGGCAGATTTATATTTATAGATTTTCTTATCTATTACCACAAACAGCACTATTGTTTAAGCCTGTTTGTCCACCACCTGCTCCTCCTGCTTGTCCCCATTCGCTACTATTAGGACCATATACTTCATTATGGAAGTTAAATGCTCCCGAAGATGCTGCAGTTCCACATTGGGCATTTTCAGCTGCAGGAGATATACCTACAACTGGTTGCGCTGCCGCTGCTATACCTGCAAAACTTGAAAGCATAATTGCAGTTGTTGCCACACCAAATGCTAATTTTTTTATTGTATTCATATTATTCACCTCCTCTCTTTTTGGTTGTAACACACAATTTATAGTTTAGTTTGTGTGTCCGTTGCTCTGATCAGGCATGCCTACTCTGGATTGAGCTGCATCCTGCTTATCAGCTTGAGAACTCACATACTGACCATGATTACCAGTAAATTGATTGGACGTTCTGCTTGCTGAGCCTGCAGGCATTGTAAACGATTGACAATTGCCGCTAGATGCTCCTGAAATTGAACCGTCAGTAGGATTAATTGTACCTACCTGATTGTAAGTACTTCCAGCACTTACTCCCGTGTAGGCAATTGTAAATGTTATTGCATTTCCGGTTATATTGCCGGTCATATCCCAAGTGTAAGAATGATCAGGATTATAATATCCTGTACCACTAATGTTCCCAGCCCCTAGCTCATTTACAGTAGCTAAAGTGTGAACATATTATCCTCCTCCACATGAGAAATCTATGGTTGATGGCGCATTAACTGTCCATGGCCCGTATTCAATTGGACCAGGAACATTATTTACTTTTGCAAAAGCTGGAACAATCAAAGCACTAAGCATTAATGCTCCTGCTGCTGTTCCGATTAAAAATTTTTTCATTATATTTCACCTCCCTTCATACCTCAGGAGATGAAATGATACTACTTCAGGGGGTTGCGGTCGTTTCTAGAACTTGGGCATATTTTATCTAAATCAAAATTTGGTATAATACTAATCGCCCTGACGGAGTAGGTATCCTTAAAAAATACCTGCCTTTTTCCAAAAAGACCGTTAGGGCGTTTTTTATATATATTGCGGGAATTAAAAGATGCAAGGTTTTGGATTGTGCGGCGTGGTTCTGAGACTATAATCCTAATTCTAAATTTGTCTTGAGGCTAAATAAAATACTATAAAATTAAAAATTTCTAAAACCTACCGGTACTGTAGTGGTAGGAGTATCTTGAATATGAATTGTTCCATCAATTGGAGCAGCAGTCGGAACTGCAGGAAGTGGTTCATTTACAATGTCCTGCATTTTTTTGATAGCATTTGCAGTAGAACAAGTACTTGCTGCTCCTGATTTCATGAAATTGCAAGTAGATTGATCGACCTTATAATATTCAGTTTTGTTAAGGCAAGGATACGATACATAACAGTCAATCATTGCTGTTGTCGGATAAGGATTTGCTGTTTTACTGTTATAAAGAGCTGACTTCTTAGAATAATAATCATTTTGAGCTTGTCTACATCTTGCTTCTGTTTCATATAGATAGCCCTTTCCGTCTATAATGCAACATCCGATATTATTGCATATGCTAGTTTTAACATTAATACTTTGACCCAAACAATTAGGATGACTAGATTTACAAGAAATAATTGGATCAGGATCATTTGTTGGAGCAATATGGATTTGTTTGGGGATAGCGGTAGAAGAAGTTGGAGTTACGGTTGGAGTCGGTGAACTAACGTTAAAATTTATAGCATTATTTTCTATTTTTGGTTCCTGCACTCTTGCTCTAAATTCCGATGCAATTAACCCGTTCCCGCCTAGCGTCATTAATGTTACATATAAAGAAAAATAAATAGCTGCTAAAATTGGAGCGTTCAATGAAAATTTATTTCTTTCTGGTTTTTCAAATGTAAATTTTGATAAAAGCAAGAAAATAAACAAACCTATCCCAGCTAGTATATTTACTAAAAAGATAATGACAAGAGGATTTGACATCTTTCCACCACTATTAGTATTTATTGTAAAAATAAATGAAATTATAGTAGTTATCCAAAAAATAAAATATGTTCCTCTTATCGTAATTCCCTTGTTCTTTTTTTTCGATTTAGACATATAGTTATTAACTAATTTAAGCCTAATTTTCTTATACTCCTGCTACGAAGAAAAGTCAAAAAATGCAAATAGGGTATAATTATCCTGTGAACATATATTTTGATATCGATGGAGTCATTTTAGCAAATGATAAACAGCCGGCACTTCATGTAAAAGAATTTCTATCGTATTTTATTGACCGTTATCCTGCTTATTGGTTAACCACGCACTGTAAGGGAGATGCTAACTATACAGTTTCCCACATAGAGAGATATCTTGATAAAGAAACACTTGAATTGGTTAAAAAGATTAAAGCAACTAATTGGTCTATGTCAAAAACTGAAGCTATTGATTTTAGTCAACCATTTATTTGGTTTGATGATCAGGTCTTTGAGTTTGAGAAAGAGCAGTTAAGAAAAAATAATAGTTTAAATTCTTGGATAAATGTAGACTTAAGAGAAAATCCCAATCATCTTAAAGATATTCTTGAGCTTTTTAAAGATTTGAATAAAAAGAAATAAATATGTATGGTATAGACATTAAAAAAGGTAAAGAGAAATTCCGAAACGATGTATATTTTAATAAGCGAAAAAGAAAGTCATTAAAAACTAACTTCTTAAAAATACAAAAGAACATTCTTGAAGGTCCTGACTTCTCGGAAAAACCAATTCTTAAAAAAGAATTTGAAGAAAGAAAATTCAAAACGTCAATACTAAATCTAAGCGTTGTGGGGTTAGATTTTATAAAAAAGGCTGAAGAATTTGATAAAGACACATTATTTACTAAATGTAAATTTGAACTATATAAAAAATCTAAATCTTACGTATTTAAAACAACATTTTTTAAGCCATTAAAAAACGAAAATAAAACATCATTTTTAGTTTTCAAAAATGACCTTCCTGAGAATTCAAAGAAAAAAGGATATATCGAAAAGACAAATTACGATTTAACCGGATATGAAGTTATAGATAAAGGTATATTTAAACAAAAGGTTAAAAGCTTTAATGAAATAGAATTATCTTTCAAAGGAAAAAAATTAAAATATAATTTTCTGCTTAAACTTATAGATAGAGATAGGTGGTCATATTGGGTGACATTGAAATAAGGTTTCTAGTATTTAAAAATTATCATTATAGACCCTTACTTAATCTATATTTTTCAATTGTTAAATCAAAATTTTGATTAATATTCATTTTTTCCCAAAAACTCTCGACCCATTCTTTATCAGTTCCTCTACTTGAGTAATGACGCTGAAAAATAATTTGATTTTTATAACCTTGTTTAAAATATAAATTAAAATATTTTTGTGCCTTATATCCAAATATTATAAAAATCGTTTTATCATTTACTTTAATATCTTTCATTTCTTGTTTGAAAAATTTAACATTAAATTCAATTAATTCTTTTGTTAAAATTTTGTCAATCTTATTTGAATTAACTTCAGGTAAATCTTTAAAAATATCGGTAATATAAGAACCTCGTAATTGAGTATCATTTGAAGCAAATTTAATTTTTCGATCATGTGAACCTCCTCGAAAATTCATCCAATTTGTTCCTTTTAAAATGCTCGAAACGTTAAGTCCCAATAATACAAATCTTGAGTGTAGATCTTTCATATTTTTTGAAATTATGATCGTGTCACTTTCATTTCTATTATCCCAAATCGCCCAACTAGCAAATCTGCCATATTTAGAAGTTAGATTGTTATATTCATTAATGCTGTACATAAACTATCTGTAAATAAATATTTCCTCTAAAGTTTGATTTTGAAATTCTTTCGATATCGCAATTATTATATCTGTTAATTCCTTTTCATTTAGCGTGATATCTTTTTTCGCATCAAATACTTGAGAAATTACCTTATCCATAAATTCTTTTTTCACGATCTTAGTTCTAAGTATTGGGACAGCTAGGCTTTTTACTCCGTATAGATTTGCTAGAGCAAAAGCAGAACGTAGCGCTCGGTGAAATAGAACAAAGTTTAATTTGTCATCTGGATTGTCGTTATCAATATATGGAGCAAATATAAAATGTTTTACATCAATATCATATGCTTTTGTAATTACGGCATTTCCTATTTCACAAAATCCTATGGCAGATAATTCCTTAAGTAAATTATCTTCCTGATCTTTACTCTGAGTATAGGATTTATTAACAACGTTTTTTTGAGAGCTATTTACCCTTGTCTTTGCGGAGAAGAATTGAAGTACAGGGTTATTTTTCTTAAGAGTGAGATCTGAATCGCAAAAGCATATCAAAGCATCACCTTTGAAGAATAATATACTTCCGGATTCCAAAATGATCTTTGCCATATGCTTATGATATCACGATAACTAGGATTTTGCCCTTAATTATCTGCTGGACGTATTGACAAAAACATATGCAATAAATTACATTTTATTTAGGTACTAATATTTTCTTGTAAATAAAAATGCATTGTGATAATATCCTTGTCCTGGGGATTTTGATATTTACAAATCGAAACGCTGGACTTTGAATATAATTAGCGCTAACTAATTATTTCTTTTTAATACGTTCATGTTCCGTAGTTTTAAGATGTTTCTCAGCGTATTTCTGAGTTACGATCTGCCCATTTATAGAACTTCTATAAAGGTCGACGGTTTTTCTTTTTGAATCTACCATAATAATCACCTCCTTTCGGTTTAAGATAGAGGCAAAATTTTGTCCAGCGCTTCGAATTTATAAATAATATTGTAAAAGAGCTAATAAAAAAACTCCGTTTCCGGAGTCCTATTGTTTATCTCAAGATTTATTCAATCTTCATTTACGACTCCGTTGTAAAAAGTGTTACGTGTCAGTTTTTGTCTTGGCAGTAACAACGGTGTTTGTTTATTAAATTGTTTTGCACTGATTTAGTGTCAGAGGAATCATATTGCACTACTTATGTGGTGTCAACTATTAATATCTATATCAAAAGGGCTCAACATTTTTTTTAGCCTCGATTTGTGACTAAAAGGTCAAATTTTTGTTGCTTCTAAAACAAATTTATATAACTTCTTCAAATCCCTTATTTCTTGGTACTTGCTATCAAGAATAAATTCTCTGCACTTCTTAGGATCATCTTTGATAAGTTCTCTAATACAGTTAATCAGAAGGATTATATCGCCAAAAACTTGAGCGCTAGCTTCTCTCTCATAAAGAAAAACATAAAAAAACATTGCAACAAAAATCCCTAGGTTATAAAGAAAAAAATCAGGCATTATGTACAAAAACGCAAAAAGCATTAAGCAAATTTCTATTAAGTATCTTGTGGCATGTCTTTTGTATCCGTGGGAATTGGAAAACGCTGTAAACAATATGTATCCTTGAATATTGCCGGTTTCATTAAAGCTTGCTTCATTTGCCCGCTCCATAAGTATTTTCATATGTCTTCTATGCTTAATGTTGTAATCATAAAGATAAGCTTTTGCTATGAGAAACCAAAAACAGTCCGACTGGCAATAAACAAAAAAGGACATCAGTAATACAATCAATAGTTTTAAGAGA
>PFRF01000009.1 GCA_002788395.1 Candidatus Levybacteria bacterium CG_4_9_14_0_2_um_filter_35_21
TTTTTTAAAGCTTTAACCACCATTTCCTGCTCTATGCAAAAATCGTTTGCCTTTAAATCCAAATCTTTTACCGATGATTTTTTAACTGCCCTAAAACTATAAAGGATGTCGGATAAACCGGTTTTAAACCTTTTATTAACCATATAGGCTAAAAAGTCCGCTCCTCCGGAACGCAAAATTCCGGTAAAACTCATGTTAAGATCAAAACTTCCGCCGGTTCTGCGTGACCCAATTACAATATCCGCCTTACCTCCAAGAATTGGCAAGACAAGCTTTGGAATGTCGGAAGCTCTGTGAGACCCATCTGCATCAAAAAGGACAACGATTTCGTTTTTTGCTTTTTTAAGCCCTAATTTGACCGCATCCCCTCTGCCAAGTTTGTGGTCTAAAATAAATTTTGCCTGATTTTCCAAAGCAATTTTCTTACTGCCATCATTTGAATGACCATCCACGATAATAATCTCATCTGCGTATTTTTTTATTGATTTTAAAATTCCTGCAAGCCCCTCTGCTTCGTTTTTTGCAGGTATGACAATACTAACCTTTGATTTGTTATATAACATAGAAAATATATACCATTTAGCTTAGGTTTTGTAAAGAAGACGTGAGTTTAAATGTATATGGAATCTATGTTTTTCTTTATTTTATGGATAAGCATTTAAATTTATTTTTTTATAGAAGTGGTCGAGAGGCAGTCTAATAGTTCGAACTGTTAAATTAACGTAGTTTAATGATTCAAATCATTGAACTAAGCAAAAAAAGAACGTATGTTTTTATTAAAAATGGAGAATCTATTAGATATTGATTTTGATACTCATAGTAAAAATCACGCTATAATTGCTATTTCCAAATAGCGTGATTTTGAGGAAAAATTTTTGGTTCAATGCCCATAACATTATTTAATTTTCCTTATACTCTACATATCTCAGCGATCTTTTCATCTGTTATATTCAAAAAGGGTTTTTATTCTTTCTTGTTGATGTTATATCGAATCCCAAATTTTTTTTAAATTGTCTAGGATTTTCTGTCATAATAACATTAATATTATGTCACAGTATAAGATTATAAAAATTACAATATGAGGATTTTAGATTCTGATTTCGATGTTGACACCCGCTGGGAGTTCCAGATGAGTTAGGGAATCAATGGTTTTATCGGTTGGCTTTAAAATATCAATTAATCTTTTGTGAGTTTTAATTTGAAAATGATCTCTCGCATTTTTATCTACAAAAGGTGATTTGTTAACCGCAAACACCGATCTTTTACTTGGAAGGGGGATTGGACCCACAACTTTAGCTCCGGTCCTAATGGCCGTATCTAAAATTTGTTGACACGTAGAGTCGATTACCCTTGCATCATAACTTTTTAAACGTACTCTTATTCTTCCCTTTGGCATTTAATTAAGTAGTTAGTAAGTGGATTAAGCAATTATTTTAGTAATTACTCCTGCCCCAACTGTTTTTCCGCCTTCACGGATAGCAAATCTTAAACCTTCCTCTAGGGCAATTGGGGAAATAAGTTTTGCTGTCATTTTCGTACTGTCTCCCGGCATTACCATTTCCACTCCTTGTGGAAGGGTAACTTCTCCCGTTACATCTGTTGTTCTAATATAAAATTGTGGTCTATAACCATTAAAAAAGGGTGTGTGTCTTCCACCTTCTTCTTTAGCTAGGACATAAATTTCTGCTTCGAATTCCTTGTGAGGCGTAATTGATCCCGGTTTTGCAATAACTTGTCCACGCTCTACATCTGCCTTTTCAATTCCTCGAAGCAAAAGACCGACATTATCTCCTGCCTGACCATCCTCAAGCTGCTTTCTAAACATCTCAACTCCTGTGACTACGGTTGATTTTGTAGCTTTAATTCCGACGATTTCGAGTGTTTCATTTATCTTAACCTTGCCTCTTTCAATTCTTCCGGTTACAACTGTTCCTCTACCTTTAATGGAAAATACGTCTTCAACAGGCATAAGGAATGGTTTTTCAATATCTCTTACTGGGGTTGGGATATATTCATCAACTTTTGCCATTAAATCCAGAATCGCTTTTTCACTTGTAGCTTCTCCCTCCAACGCTTTAAGAGCAGATCCACGGATAATTGGTACAGTTTCTCCCGGATATTTATATTTTGTGAGAAGTTCTCTAACTTCCATTTCCACTAAGTCCAAAAGCTCTTCGTCTTGAACCATATCGCATTTGTTAAGAAAAACTACGATTGCCGGTACTCCAACCTGATATGCCAAAAGAATGTGCTCTCTTGTTTGTGGCATTGGACCGTCCGGAGCCGAAACAACCAAAATTGCTCCGTCCATTTGGGCTGCTCCTGTAATCATATTTTTAATGTAATCTGCGTGTCCTGGAGCATCTATATGAGCATAATGTCTTTTTTCTGTTTCGTATTCAATGTGGGAGATGTTAATCGTTACTCCTCTTGCTTTTTCTTCTGGAGCGTTGTCTATATCTTCATATTTCATTGCTTTTGCTCCACCCGTTTTTGACAAAACGGTAGCAATAGCTGCAGTTAAAGTAGTCTTACCATGATCTACGTGACCGATGGTTCCGATGTTTACATGTGGTTTAGTTCTCTGAAATGTATCTGCCATAAACTCAAAAAAAAACAACCCGCTTTAAAGGTTAAATATAATATACAATACTTTTATTCTCCCGTCAAGAGGGAAAATACAATTATTTTTTAAATTCTTTTACTTCGCCCAAATTAACTTTATCTATATCTATTGATCTAATTAGAAACGCAAAATTAGAATACAACCCCTCTTCGTTGGGAATGATATTAAAATCCGTAGCTTCAACGGGAATCTGAACTAATTCTTCTTCTATCTCAGCTTCTACAACAAACCAAACTCCGGATATTTCTTGACCTAGGTATGGAAATGGTCCCGGCTCTGAAACTGCTGTAACCTCAGGCACTTTCTTACCGTCATAGAAAGGGATATATTTTTGACCAATTTTTATTTCCGACAACTTCGTTATCTGAAAGGGCGTAAATATTTTTCTTCTTCTAGAAAAACCATCTTTATCTGCAAAATTTGCTTTAACTATCTCTCCCATATTTAAAAGAATCTCTTTCCTGTTAATAAGACTAAAACTACTGCAACCGCAATTCCAAAACCGGCAATCGAAAATCCAATTCCCAGCCACACAAAAAATTGAGAATAATCAAAATTCTTCTTCATGCTCCAAGAATCTCAAATGAGAGTTAAAAAGTCAATTTAAACTTTAACTATACAATTAACTTAAAAAAATTAAATTTGCATCTCTTCCAAATCCGGAGGTGGAGGATCATACATAAGAGGATCAATCCAAACTAAACTTCCATCATTTTTTTCAATGAGATTGATAGGTTTAATACTTCTATACCCATCTACCCCTATATTATCCCACAGGGAATTTTTTAGAGAATTCTGTTCGTCGATATATGTCTTTACCATGTCTAAAGCTGCCAAAGTCCTCACTTTGATTTTTCCGGAATTAGGACGATCACCCTCCTCAAACTTAACACCACACACCTGTCCTGTGGCGAATAAAAAAGTAGGCATAAAAATTCCTAATTTTGCAAGATTATCCCCTAAATCATAATCTATTGCTTGAACCTGCAACATCTCGTTAAAATATGGCTGAACAACAGGAGGTCCAAAGTCATCCATTAGTTCAGTTTGGATTTTTTTTACTACAATTTTTTTTCTTCCTGTCTCGAGAACAAAAATTTTAGACTGGTTCCCATCTTTTTCATAGCGCCTTTTAAGATATTTCTGTCCTCCCAAATCAGAGGATACTGCTTTACCCTTACTTCCTTTTTTATCTGATATTTCATTATCTATTATTACCTGTTCCATTGCTCTAAGAATTCCTTTGTTTACATGCAAAAAATCTTCCCCTTCTCCGGAAATAAGGACTGCTGCTTTAACCGAATCTCCTTCCCTATCTAAATAGGCTAGTCCATTCCCGGAGCTAATTACTCTATTCCCAAATCTATCTCTTGGATAACCATCGGATAAATCCACGGGAGAAAAATGCTTTATAGAAGCATTCGTGTCTCTGAAAAGTTCAAAATGAACAGACCTCCTGGATAATCGCGTTTCGGGAGTTAACATAAGCGCATATTATAAATTAAATTACTACCTATTGCAAAAACAAATTAGATCTTTTTTATTAACTTTCCATAAGAAAGGATTAAAAATGCCAGAACAGCCATTATGGAACCATAATAAAAAGTTGCCGAAGGATTAAATTGGCTCCAGATTAATCCTCCTACAAAAGAAGCAAAAAACGCACAAATTGCCGTTCCCATCTGGTATAAGCCAAAATAAGTTCCTGATTCTTTTTCTGTGACAAATTCCGAGATATATGCCTTAGAAATTCCATCTGTAAAAGCAATGTAAATCCCGTAAATCGGAAAAAGTGCCCAAATGAAAACCGGACTTTTAATAATTCCAAACCCAAAATAAACGGCGGCAAAAACCAAAAGTCCGATTGCAAAAACTTTTCTTGCTCCAATTTTGTCTGCAAGAGATCCGGCCGGTGTAGAAAAAATTGTTTGCGAAAGATTATATAAAACATATGTTAAGGTAACTAAAATTGTGGTTAACCCTAAATTCTGGGCGCGCAAAATTAAAAATGCGTCCGAACTATTTCCCAAAGCAAAAATCAAGCTAACGATTAGAAAAAATTTGTATTTTGGATTTAAATTTTTCCATTTAAAACTAAATTTAAATTTTTCATCCTCTTCTTTTTTCTTTTCGCGAACAAATAGTATTAAAAGCAAAACTCCAATTGCGGAAGGGATAAAGGCAATAAAAAATACGGATCTGATATTTTCTTTAAATGAATAAAGAAGAATTAATGCCAAAAGTGGTCCTAAAACCGCTCCTAAGGAATCAAATGTCCGATGAAAACCAAATATATAGCCTTTATTTTGGGGCGTTGCATTCTGAAGCAAAAGTGAATCCCTGGCAGATGTTCTAACTCCTTTTCCAAGTCTATCTATAAACCTGGCAAATAGAACAAACGGCCATGAATAGGCAAGTCCAATTAGAAGTTTCGAGATTGACCCCAATCCATATCCCAAAACAACAAACGGTTTTCTTTTTTGGATTTTATCCGAAAAATAACCTGAGATAAATTTCATTATACTTGCGGTAGCTTCGGCAAATCCTTCGATCAAACCGATTATAGAAACAGGAACATAAAGAACAGATGTGAGAAAAATCGGCACAATGGGGTAAATCATTTCCGAGGCGATATCGTTAAAAAAACTAACAACTCCTAAAATCCAAACATTTTTGGGAATTTTCTTAGACATCGTACTCTCCTTTAGAAATTTTCTTAGTTAAAGTTCCGGGAATTAAATTAAAAGCTTTTCTCTTTTCTTTTTCATAAATGCTCAAATTGCCGATTAAGCTTGAACATTTTAAGCAGACTAATAATTTTGAGCTAATTAGTTCATCCGGAGCTAAAATTCTATCCAGATAAAGTCTTTTTAAAATTCCTGGTCCGTCTTTTTGATAAAGAAGAAGATGATTTTTACACTTTGTGCAATAAAGATCTAAGAAATGTGAGGTTCCTCCTCTTGTCTTTCTATATTTATCTCTTTTAAATTTAAATTTTTTAATTTCCATCTATTATTTCTTAACATATTTTAGCCAAAAACTCTTAATATACGGAAGGGTTAATGTGGAAAGGAAAAATCCAAATGCCGGAACAATTGCGTTAAACCAAGGTCTATCTATATTTATTGCGTTCAAATAAAAACCAATAGAAAGATATGTAAATGTAATTAGCAAGGCTTTTCTTACAAGACTTGTTTCCCATGCTTTATCTGTCTCAACTTTTTTGTTGCGGTCTTCAATATTTTTTAATCTTTTTTCTAAATCCTCAAAATTAGACATCTCAGAGATTATAACAAATAGTTATTGTTTGGGGATAGTATTGCCGATAAAAATCTTTGAAATTTTAAAAGTTTTTTTAAATTCTAAGGTATTTATTCTTCGGATAAAAGAGAGGAGAGAAATTAATAAAAACATAATCGCTCCAAAGAATAAGGCTGTTATTAGCATCATATAAACAGATCCTGAAAACATCCAAGTTAAAGCATATACCCAAACAAAAGAAGAACTTTGCAGTATAAAAACTACAAACATCAAAACTGCGGCTATTGCAAGGAATATGTAGTGAGCCATAGATTTCTTCTTAAAAAATGAGACCGCCAAGCGGTCTTAAATTTATAGCTTAATTCCATGCCTAAATACGTTTTATACATAATTTGCCAAAAAAATTTAAAATTCAATAATAAATTCGCAAAATTTTTAGTACCCAATTATATTAATACCAAATTCTTGTAGTTCTTTGCAAAGGGCAAAAATGGGAAGACCAACTACATTAAAGAAATCTCCTTCAACTTTCTCTATAAACATTCCTGCTTTTTCCTGAATCGCATATGCACCTGCCTTGCCCATTGGCTCTTTTGATTTTACGTATACATTTATCTCTTTTTCCGTAAGCTCTTTAAAGAAAACTCTTGATGAAACTGATTTTGTTAAAGACTTATTTGTTTTACTATCTAAAATTGTAAAACCTGTTATAACCGTATGTTTTTGTCCACTTAATCTTTTTAAAATTTCTTTAGCATTTTTTAAAGACTTAGGCTTACCGATTATTTTACCTTTAAATATAACTATTGAATCTGCTCCGATTATTATTGCGTCTTTGTATATTTCGGCTACTTTTTTTGCTTTTTCCCTGGAAAGGTTCCCGGCATACTTCTTTGGAAATGAAATGGAAATTAAATTTTCGTTAACATCACTTGGAACAATTTTAAACTTTAATCCGATATTTTCTAAAAGCTGCTTTCTTCGAGGTGATTTTGAAGCTAAAATAATTTGTCTTTTCATTTTAAAAATCATAAAAGTCAAATACTTGGATATCAAATGCTAGAGAGAATTTTTTACTATTTTTACAAAAGAATTTAGAACATCTTTTTTTGACTTTGAGCCAAATTTTAGTACAGTCAGTTCATCTTTTTCTACTCCGTCAGGCAGTTCCTCGCCTATTAAAAGTGCTTTTAATAAAGATTGTGTTATGGGAATTGAATCGGAATTTATAGAGCTATAAAACAAACCATATTCGCGTCTTCCCTCAAAATCATGGAGTCCATAAGTTATTGCGGGATTATTTTCATCGTCTAGCCCAATCGTTCTGTTAGAAACATTATCTTCATGGGTTAAAAAGGGCAAGACGGAAGATGACAATGCCTTAATAAACATCAGAAGAGTTTTTGATTGAATTAAAGGATCTTCATCAATTGTCTCCGCATTTATATCCTTATCTAGTATGTTTTCGGAAATCAATAATTGTCTCCGAGCTTCCAAAGAAACGCTTTTAAAATCTGTGCCAAAATTATTTTCCTTTTTCCAATCGTAAATTTTTGATACTAATAATTCTTGCATATTTTTGAAGATTTAATTGACAACTTATTTCTGAGTAAACTTTATTCTTTCGGCAAGTATCAAAGCCCGCTCAATATTAGAAAGGTGAGTATTAACCGCAATTTGAGCTCGCTTCATTTCTTTTAAATCGTGCTTCGTTATCTCCGGTCTTACAAAAAGATGAGTCATTTGCGACACTGTTAGAGGAAATAATCGCGCGGCAAATCTTGCAACATGTGCTGTTTCGTGAGTTATGGCTGCATTTAATACTTCTTTACTTACTTGAATACCATCTTTTTTTTGTTCAGTTAGATAATCCCTCCAATGATGCCAGACTACCGGACCATCAATTGCAAAATTTTCTTCTACTAATGCTATTTCATTTCCAAACTTTTGCATCCACTCTGTTTCATACCCTGGTTCTGAAATTCTTTTTAAAAATCCTGTTACTTCCCTTGTAATTGCATCATCTGAAACTGGACAAAAGATAATCCTTTCTAAAGGTTTTTGTACTGCTTCATTTAACGATACTTGTGCTGATCTTTCTGTATTATTCATAATTTTTTTGTTTCCGGAGGAACCTTATTCAACTCTTCCCGTAAACGTAGATTTCGCAAGCATTTGGACAACAATATTTTGTGGAACATCCTCGTAGTGTGAAGGTTCCATATAATAACTTGCTCTACCTTGTGACATAGAGCGAAGTATCGTTGCATAACCGGATAACTCTGCTAAAGGTACCATTGCTAAAATAACTGTTGCTCTTCCTTTTTCTTCCGTTCCCATAATCTGAGCTCTTTTGGAAGAAAGGTCTCCGATTATATCTCCCATAAATTCTCCCGGGGTAGTTACTTCAACCTTCATTATTGGCTCAAGTAAAGTTAGCTGGGCTTTTCTACACGCAGCTTGTAGTGCCTGGCTTGCAGCAATCTTAAAGGCAACGTCTGAGGAATCAACTTCGTGAAAAGATCCATCATAGACTGTTACGTTCATATCTACCATTGGATAGCCAAGTAAAATTCCATTTTCCATTGTTTCTTTGACTCCCTTTTGAATTGAGGTAATAAATTCCGCCGGAATTGCTCCTCCTTTAATAGCATTTATAAATTCGTAACCTTCTCCCCTTGGTTTTGGCTCTACCCTAAGAAAACAATGTCCATATTGACCTCTTCCTCCGGATTGTCTAATATATTTTCCTTCTCCCTCTGCTTGAATTTTAACTGTTTCTTTGTAGGCAACCTGCGGCGCTCCAACATTAGCCATAACCCCAAATTCCCTCTTCATTCTATCAACCATAATCTCAAGTTGTAGTTCTCCCATTCCCGAAATAATGGTCTGACCTGTTTCATGGTTAGTCTTAATCGAAAAAGTTGGATCTTCTTCCGAAAGCCTCTTTAAGGAAAATCCTAATTTCTCCTGATCTGCTTTAGTTTTTGGCTCAATTGCCAAAGAAATAACAGGCTCCGGAAAAGTAATTTGTTCAAGAATAATTGGTTTTTTATCTTCGGTTAAAGTATCTCCCGTACCTGTATTTTTAAAACCGACTAAGGCAACTATTTCTCCTGAATATGCTTCTTTAACTTCTTCTCTATGGTTTGCATGCATAAGAAGAATTCTTCCGACCCTTTCCTGATTGTTTTTGTTGCCATTAAAAATATATGAACCTGCAGCAACTTTTCCGGAATAAACCCTAAAGTAAGTTAATTTTCCAACGTGTGGATCAATTTGGATTTTAAATGCAAGTCCTGCAAAAGGTTCGCTAGGATCAGGTTTTCTTTCTTCTACTTCGCCTGTTTTTGGATTTATTCCCTTAACCGCTCCAACGTCCAGAGGAGACGGAAGATAATCTATAACCGCATCCAGAAGTGGCTGAACTCCTTTGTTCCTAAGAGAAGATCCTGCATATATTGGAACTAACCTATAAGCAATAACTGCTCTTCTTAAACCTGCTTTTAATTCCTCTATAGACATTTCTTCTCCATTTAAATATTTTTCCATTAGAACATCATCATTTTCAGCGATTTTTTCAACTAATTTATGTCTATATTCCTCAACTTGATCTTTCATCTCGGCAGGAATTTCATCGGAAACTTTAAATTCTGCACCTAATTGATCCGAACCCCAAATAATTGCTTTTTTGGTTAAAAGATCTACAGTTCCTATAAAACTTGACTCCACACCAATTGGTAACACCATAATTGCAGGATTTGCACCAAGCCTATCTTCTATGCTTTTTACGGTCGCTAAAAAGTCCGCTCCAAGCTTATCCATTTTATTTACAAAGCAAATCCTTGGAACATTATATTTATCTGCTTGTCTCCAAACTGTTTCCGATTGAGACTGAACTCCCTCCTCCGCATCAAGAACAGTTATTCCGCCATCCAAGACACGCAAAGATCTCTCTACCTCGGCTGTGAAATCTACATGCCCGGGAGTATCAATGATATTTATTCTGTAGTTTTTCCAAAATGCGGTAGTTGCGGCCGAAACGATAGTAATTCCCCGTTCTTTTTCTTGATCCATCCAATCCATTTGAGTATTTCCATCGTCAATATCCCCAATTTTATAGGTTTTTCCGGTGTAAAAAAGAATACGCTCGGTTGTCGTGGTTTTACCCGCATCAATATGCGCTATTATTCCAATGTTTCTAATTTTATCTAATTCGAAATGTCTTTGTGTGTCTAACATAATTTAATCCAAAAAAATCCTCCTCCCCAAAGGAAGCTATATGTAGTATAGCATAATCTCTAAGAGACTGCCACTCCTATTGAAGATTTAATTGCTTGCCCCTATTCCTATTTTAATTAATTTTTGATTTACTTTCTCTCTAAATTTTTGCTCAATTTCTTCATAGTGAGGATTTAGATTTGGCCATTTCTCATTTTTGTTTAAACTAAAATCAAATATTACTAATCCTTCTTCCTTTTTTGCGGATAACTTTACTGCTCCAATTGCGGTTGGCAACTCAAGAGAAAGAGTATCTCTTCCAAATTTGATTTCATGTTTTATTCTGTCACTGCTAAATATCCACATGTTTGGTATTAAGGATCCTGTAACCAAAGTGTATGTATCTGTTACTATTTCCACAATTTCATCCGTTAAATCTTCCGGGTTTACTCCAATAACATAGCCTGTGGGAATATTTTCTGTTGTTTTTATGTAAACTGAACGCAATGACGGTGTCATTTCAGGATTTGTCATAGTAAAAATCAGGACAAATCCTGTTTTAAAATCTAAAGTGGCTAAATGCTCTATTCGCCTCGGCCATTCTGTGGGCCGTATCTCTCTTTTTTACTGCAGCACCTTGATTTTCTACCGCATCTTTAAGCTCTGCAGCAAGTTTTGCAGCAAAAGATTTATAATCCTTGTTTGATCTTGCTCTTGCAGCCTCAATTATCCAACGAACAGAAAGAGAAATCCTTCTTTCTCCCCTTACTTCCATTGGCACTTGGTAGTTTGCTCCACCAACTCTTTTTGCTTTTACTTCTTGCCTTGGACCAACGTTTTGGATAGCCTTTTCAAAAGTTTCCAGAGCATTTTGACCGTTCTTTTCCATTAAGTCAAAAGCTTCATAAAGGACTTTTTCTGCTGTTGTTTTTTTGCCGTCCTTCATTAGTTTATTAATGAATTTAGCAACCATTAAATTATTATGAATTCTATCTGTGCTTATTTGTCTTTTTGTAACTTTCTTATGTCTCATATTAGGCTGCTCCTGCAACTACTCTCTTACCACTTTCCTCTCTTTTTGTTCCGTATTTACTACGCGAAGTTTTTCTGCCGTCCACTCCTGCTAAATCGAACTTTCCTCTTACAATATGATATTTTACTCCTGGCAAGTCCTTAACTCTTCCTCCTCTAACCAGAACAATACCGTGCTCGGAAAGAGCATGTCCCACCCCTTGAATATATGCCGTAACTTCCATTCTATTAGAAAGCCTTACTCTTGCAACTTTTCTAAGCGCCGAATTTGGTTTCTTAGGTGTCATTGTTTTAACCAAAGTAACAACTCCTCTTTTTTGAGGCGAATCAATGTTTGTATAAACCCTATCTTTGGCATTAAAAAGACGTCGCATCGCTGTTGAGCGTGTCTTTTTTATTTTCTTACTTCTTCCTTTTTTTGACAATTGTGATAATGTTGGCATAATCTTTAAATTGAAAATTGAAAATTGAAAATTGAAAATTGCACTGTATTATACCTCTTCTATAGCCTTTCCTTCAACCGGAATAAGCCTTCCTATAATTACGTTTTCTTTTAGTCCAATTAGCTTGTCTTCCGCACCTTCTAAAGCTGCTTCCGTTAAAACTTTTGTCGTTTCCTGAAAAGAAGCTGCAGAAAGCCATGAATCAGAGAATAAAGACGATTTAGTAATTCCAAGTAGAGCCTGTCTTGCAGTCCCCGGCTCTCCACCCTGAGAAAGAACCTCTGCGTTAATTTCATCAAACCTGGTTTTCGTTACAAAATCTCCAGGTACTAACGCTGTATCCCCAACTGTTTCTACAATAACCTTATCCGACATTTTTCTAAGAATTACTTCAAAATGTTTATCATTAATAGTAATTCCTTGAGATTCATAAACTTTTTGAGCTTCATTTATAACATATCTCTGTGCCTCTCTTAACCCATTAATTTTTATTACTTCTTTAGGATCTAGATAGCCCTGTGCAAGCTGAGTGCCAATTTGAATTTCTTGTCCGTCATTAACGGTTATTGTTGCCGAAGCAGGAACAAAGTATTCTTTTTCTTCTACAGGTTTAGTTCTGGAATTTTTGATTGTTAGGAGATATCCCTCGTCTGTTGTTTCGATTTTGATTTTTCCGGAAATCTCCGAAATAGGAGAAAGATTTTTAGGAGTTCTCATTTCGAAAAGTTCTTCTACTCTCGGTAAACCCTGGGTAACGTCACTCATTACAACTCCTCCAAAATGCCTAACCCTCATAGTAAGCTGAGTTCCAGGTTCTCCGATTGACTGTGCCGCAATTACTCCAACAGGTACACCTGTCTGCACAATTCTTTTATTACTAAAGTCAATTCCATAACATTTTGCACAGATTCCATATTCCAAGCCACAGGTAAGAGGAGATCTTATTAAGGCTTCCACTACCTCGCCACTAATTACTTGTTTGGCTTTTTCCACAGTAATCTCTTCGCCTTCTTTAACAATTTCTTTCTTGGTAGTTTTGGAAACAATTCTTGCAGCCGCAAATCTGCCGGTAATTCTATCTGTAAAAGATGCCGTTCTTCCTTCTTCGTGGGCAACTACTATAATTCCCTCTTTAGTCTCGCAATCTTCGTCTTTAATGATTACATCGTGGGAAACGTCAACCAAACGTCGGGTTAAGTAACCTGCGTTTGCTGTTTTTAGAGCAGAATCTGTAAGCCCTTTTCTGGATCCTCTCGCAGAAGCGACATATTCAAAAATTGAAAGACCTTCACGGAAATTAGATTTAATTGGCAGTTCAACGATCTTTCCGAGCGGATCAAGAAGAAGTCCTCTCATTGCGGAGAGCTGTTTTAGCTGTTCTTTTCCCGCTCTTGCCCCTTCGGAATCAATAATCGTTCTAATAACATTTTCCGCTTTAAGATTGTTCCAAGTAAGATCTGCAATTTTATCCGTAGTTTTTTGCCATACTTCGTTTGAAAGTCTTTTCTTTTCTTCATTTGTAATAAGTCCTTCCTGGTACTGATCCTCAATTTTTGTAACTTTTTTCTCCGATTCTTTTATAAGATCATTTTTTTGGGGAACTTCCTCGTTATCAAATACCGATACCGATATTCCCGATACGGTAGCTCCATAAAACCCTAGAGATTTTATTCCATCTATTAAGCTTGCAACTTCTGCTTCGGAAATTAATTGGATTGCGACAGTAATAATTTTTTTAATTCCAGATGCTTTTATAGCCTCATTCATAAAACCTAAAATTTCCGGAAGTTTTTCGTTGAACATTATTCTTCCCAGTGAAGTCTCAAGAATTTCATTACCCACTCTTACTTTAATTGGTTCTCTCAATTTTATTTTTTCAAATGAATGAGCTAAATAGACTTCGTTGAAGCTGGAAAACTCTGTCCCGTTTTCTTTTTTTAATAGTTCATCTAATGTTGTTAAGTAAAAAATTCCGACTGCCATTTCTTTGTTTGGAAGTGTAATTGGGCTTCCGTCTGCAGGCTTAAGCAAATTGTGGCTTGGCATCATTAGCTTAATTGCTTCTTCTTGTGCTTTTGCAGAAAGCGGGATGTGCACAGCCATTTGGTCTCCGTCGAAATCGGCATTATAACCTGCACAAACACAAGGATGTAAGGCAATTGCCGCTCCTTCAATTAAAATTGGGTAAAATGCTTGAATACCAAGCTTATGTAGCGTAGGCGCACGATTTAAAAGAACCGGATGATTTTTGGTAATTTCTTCTAAAATATCAAATACTTCCGGCGGCCTTTTTTCGATAAATCTTTTTGCCGATTTAATATTTGGAGCATATCCTCTTAGGATAACTTCACGGAGAACAAACGGCTTAAACATCTCAAGCGCCATTTCTTTTGGCAATCCACATTGAGAAAGTTTTAATTCCGGTCCGACAACAATAACCGACCTTCCGGAATAATCCACTCTTTTTCCTAAAAGATTTTGTCTAAATCTTCCTTGTTTTCCTCTCAACATATCGGAGAGGGATCTTAATGGAGAGGCGGATGTTTGCGTTCCCCTTTGAGATGCGTCGATTAAAGAATCGACAGCTTCCTGAAGCATTCTTTTTTCGTTTCTTAGAATTATTTCCGGTGCTCCAAGAGAAATTAAATGCTTTAAACGGTTATTCCTGTTAATAACTCTTCTGTAAAGATCATTAAGGTCTGAAGTTGCAAACCTTCCTCCGGAAAGCTGAACCATTGGACGTAAGTCCGGTGGAATAACGGGAAGCGCGGTCATAATAATATTTGCCGGCGATACCCCCGCTTTTTTCATTATCTCAATTAGTCTTAACCTTTTAATTAATTTAAGATATTTCTGACCTTTTGATTTTTCCGCTTCTTTTCTAAGATTTATTATTAATTCGTCTAAATCAAGCTTATTAATAAGCTCCAAGAGTCCATCGGTTCCTGTTTTTATGGTAAAGAAAACCGGAATATCATATTCAATAATTTTAAAATATTCGTCTTCAGACAAAACGCTTCCAATTTTTAAACTTTTAATAAGCCTAGATAAAGCATCTTCTATTTCGTCCATTTTTTTGGATTCGGAAGCATATCTATCGTTTAGTCTTGCTACCTTTTGTCTTTTTTGAAGATCAAATTCTTGCAAGATTAAAGCCTTTTGTTCCGGTTTAACTTTTGTTTTTACGGTTTCTTTTTTCTTTTCTTCTACTTCTTCATCTATTTTCTTTTCCTCTATTTCAATATCTTTTTTTAGTTGCTCTTTTCTTTTTTCTATATTTTGAGCAAGTTCTCCTATGCTTATCTTTTTCTTTTCTTCGTCAATCTCGGTAATTAAATATGATGCGTAATAAACAACCGATTCAAGACTTTTTTGCTGCATATCTAAAATTAGCGGTAAAGCGGAAGATAAACCTTTAAAAAACCAAACGTGTGCAACCGGAGCTGCAAGCATAATATGACCCATTCTTTCTCTTCTAACTCTTGATAAGGTTACTTCAACTCCGCATTTATCACAAACAATTCCTCTATTTCTAATCCTTTTATACTTTCCGCAATAACATTCCCAATCTTTAGTCGGACCAAAAATTCTTTCGTCAAAAAGACCGGCTTTTTCCGGTCTTAATGTTCTATAGTTGATCGTTTCAGGCTTGGTTACCTCACCATAAGACCAGGACAACACATCTTCTTTGCCTGCAAGTACTATCTTTAGCGTTTTAAAATCTAAAATTGTTATGTCTTTTTTCCCTTTTTTATCATTATTCATTTATTACCTCCTCTGCAATTTTGATGGTTTCTTCACCAGATTCGGCAACAGGAGCTTCAACCGCTTCTGCTTCTACTGCTACTTCTCCTCCTAATTCTTCTGCCATTTCTTTTGCCTGTTCGGAAACTATTTCTTCTTTTTCGGCTGCTTTTTCAACATCCGCTGACATTACCGCTGCAACTTCTTCTATAGTTTCTTCTTTCTCGATAATTTTTGCCTCAATAGGAATAACATTTAACCCTAATGCCTGCAATTCTTTTATAAGAACTTTAAAAGATTCCGGAACCTTAGGCGTTGGGATGTCTGTTCCTTTTACAATAGCCTCAAATGCCTTTGCACGTCCAACAACATCGTCTGATTTAATTGTTAGCATTTCTTGCAAAATATATCTTGCCCTATGCGCTTCGAGCGCCCAAACTTCCATTTCTCCAAGTCTCTGACCTCCCATTTGAGCTTTTCCTCCAAGAGGTTGCTGTGTAACCAAAGAATATGGTCCTGTAGATCTTGCATGAGTTTTATCCTCAACCATGTGGATTAGCTTCATCATGTATTCTATTCCGACAACTACCGGTTTTTCGTAAGGTTTTCCTGTTCTTCCATCGTAAAGAATAGCTTTTCCATTAACAGGAAAATCTGCTTTTTTTAAAGCTTCCGCTATTTTTGCCTCTTTTGCTTCTTCAAAAACCGGGATTGCGTACTTGGTTTTAAGTTTATAGCCGGCAATCCCCAGATGAGCCTCTAAAAGTTGACCTAAATTCATACGTGCCAATACGGAAATTGGTGAAATAATAATATCAACAGGAGTTCCGTCTGCAAGATGCGGCATGTCAACTTCCGGTAATATCTTTGAAATAACTCCTTTGTTTCCGTGACGTCCGGCGAGTTTATCTCCAACCGTAATGTGTCTAAGTTGTGCAGTTTCAATAATAATCTTTCGTTGTGTTCCAGGTTCTAGTTCATCTCCCTTTTTCCTGTCTAAAATTTGAACGCTAATTATGGTTCCACGCTCACCATGAGGCATACGTAATGAAGTATCTCTTACTTCTCTTGCCTGCTCTCCAAAGATTGCCCTTAATAATCTCTCTTCCGCCGTAAGTTCTGTTTCTCCTTTTGGTGCAATTTTCCCAACAATTATATCTCCCGACTGAACACTGCTTCCTACAACTACAATTCCTTCTTCATCCAGATTTGCCAAGTCTTCTTCGGAAACATTCGGAATATCGCGAGTTGTTTCTTCCGGTCCTAATTTTGTTTCTACGACTGCTGCCTCGTGTTTTTCGATATGGATAGAGGATAAAACATCCTCTTTTACCAATCTTTCGGAAATAATAATAGCGTCTTCATAGCCAAGACCATCAAAAGAGGTATAGGCAATAATTAAATTTTGTCCTAAGGCCAGTTCTCCTTTATCAGAAGCCGGTCCATCAATAAGTAAATCTCCCTTTTTAACTTTTTGTTTAGCTATAACCATTGCTTTTTGAGTATAAGTAGTTGACTGAGAGGTTCTTTGAAATGAGTCAATATTATAGGTAATTTCTTCCTTTTCCACTTTTCCTTTAATGGTAATTTTATTTGCGTCTGCAAATATGATTTCCCCGTCAAATGGAGCTCTTACGACTCTATTCATAACTCTGGAGATCTCTTTTTCCATACCTGTTCCAACAATCGGACTTTCCGGTTTTAAAAGAGGGACAGCTTGGCACTGCATATGAGTTCCCATAAGAGCCCTATTCGCTTCATCATGGCTTACAAAAGGAATAAGGGATGCGGCTGATCCGACAACTTGCCTTGGCACAATATCAATGTATTGAATATTTTCCTTGTCGGTTTCTATAAATTCTCCTTTAAATCTTGCGGGAACACGTTCTTCTTTTATCGTTCCATCGGAAGCTAGAACTCCGCTGTGAGTAATATAATTATTTCTTTCATCTTCCGTATCCATATAAACCAATTCATTTGTTACTTTTGTTGTAGTTGTTCTACCTTTTTTCTCTTGAATAACTTTCTTGTAGGGAGTTTCTAGAAAACCATATTCGTTTACTCTTGCATACAAAGCCAAATATGTAACCAAGCCTATATTTGGACCCTCAGGACTTCTGATCGGACAAATTCTACCGTATTGAGAAGCATTAATATCACGGATGGAAAACGCTGCACGCTCCCTGGAAATTCCACCCGTTCCCATAACGGTCAAGCGGTTTAAGTTGTCAATTTCGGAAAGTGGATTTGTCTGGTCTAAAATTGTAGAAAGCTGAGAAGTCCTAAAGAATTCATTGATGGATGCCATAATTGGTCTTGCATTAATAAGGCTGGAGATTGAAGTCGGCTGATCAAGCTGAATAAGGCTCATTCTTTCCTTTACTGACCTTTCAAGTCTCAAAGCACCGATCCTAAAAGAAGTACTCGCAACAAGCTCGCCAACACATCTTACTCTTCGATTGGAAAGACTATCGATATCATCTACTGTGCCTTTCCCTTTAGCAAGATCTATTAGGAAACTAATCGCACCAATAATATCTTCTACTGTTAATATTCTTGTTTTTTCATCAACCGACCTAAAGGCTGGAATGTCTTTCAATTTTTTGTTCATCTTGTATCTTCCGACCTTCCCCAGGTCATAACGCCTAGGATTAAAAAACATCCCGTTAAAATTTTCTTTAATCTTTTCTAAAACTACCGGCTCTCCGGGATGCATTTTTCTGAAGATTTGAATCAAAGCAGTTGCGCTATCTCCTGTTTCATCTTTACGAAGAGTGTTTTCGATATAAGATGTTTCTCCGTCTGCTTCTATTTCTCCGAATTTTTGTTTAATGTCTTCGTTTGAGGAAATACCTATTGCTCTCAAAAAAGTGGTTGCGGGGAATTTTCTACGCCTGTCTATTTTAACTAAAATAGTTTCGTGTCTGGTGGTCGTAAACTCCAGCCAGGATCCATGAACCGGTCTTATTTCTGCAGAATATAAAGTTTTTCCGGTAACATTATCTTGTGTTGCTGTAAAGAATGCTCCGGGAGATCTAACCAATTGATTTACAACCGCTCTTTCTATCCCATTTACAACAAATGTCCCTCTGTCTGTCATTTGCGGCATATCTCCTAAAAATACTTCCTGGTCTAGCTGGGAACCTGTTTTTTTGTTGATTAAAGTGGCATTAACGTAAAGCGGAGCATCGTAGGTAAGTCCTTTTTTAAGACAAAGTTGTGGTTGATTAGAGTTTTTACCAATTTTATAATCCTTAAGGACTAACGTCCAGTTTTTCTCTGTAAAATCTTCAATTGGAGAAATCTCCTGTAAAACCTCAGCGATTCCTTTATCTAAGAACCACTGATATGATTTCTTTTGAGTGGCAAGTAAGTCTATTTTTGGCAGATGTGTATATTCCTTACCCCAATTTTCTCTTAATTTGTTGTTCTGTTTAATGTCTGACTTCGGCATCGGCTTAATTTCTGGAAGGATTTAGTTTTTACACAAAAAAAATGCACGAGGATTACCCCTCTTAAATCCTTTATATAAAGTGTTAAAGTTATACCATACCAAATTATAGGCTGTCAAGCACTAAAAAATATTAAGTGCGCTGACCCCTCGACAATTGTACCATGAAGCGTAAACGAATAGTTCTGAAAAGCCGAATGGCAAAATGTGTGGGGTCAAGCATCAAAATTATTTACCAACTTCCTCCACCTCCGCCACCTCCACCTCCGCCGGAAAATCCTCCTCCGCCCGCTCCGGAAGAGGAAGATGGAGCAGAGGTAGTAATATTTGAATTCATCGAGGAATAAAAACTCCCGTAACTAAGATAAAATGGAGTATGGCCGTGATACCAGGTCGGATTGTAGTCCGGTTTAATTATCTTTAGTTGCTCCATAAATTTATCTATGTATCCCAAAGCTATAGTATATGGAATCATTTGTTCTACTACATATAATTGTTTTGCCTGCCATTTATAATTTCTGTCCATAGATTTTAAAAACAATTTTAGTCTATCTATTTTAAAATCTACTTCATCTCCCAACGGCGTTCTCCCATTTAGCTTAATTCCCAAAAATAGCAAAATTCCGGCAAGAATAATATTTAAAGTTGATAAGGAGATAACGGCGGCAAAAATAAGTAATATTTTCTGGGTTTTCGGATTTTTAGTATAATATTTTTTCTCAACTAAAATTTTAAATACATGTTTTTCCATATCCGCAAAAGTTTTATAAAAATCTGTTTTTAAATCCGATAATTTAACCGTCTTACCATTTTCGAAAAGACGGTTGAATAATCTTTTTTCATAACTATTTAAATTTTCGTCCGCCTCTTTTAATTTAACCATTGATTGATCCCCACCGCTAACCTGAACGCCTAAAATCTTTTTCGGTTTTTTAGTTTGCTCTAGTCGAAGATACTTCCTAATTGCCAAATCAAAAATTGTTGCTACGACATCATCCCGCTCTAATTTTGTCGAATCGATTGTTCCGGCCAAAGCAGGAGCAAGCCTCTGTTCTTTTTCGTCTTTAGGGATTTCAAAATTAACAGACGGATGCCCGAATCTTTTTTTATTTTTGTGTTTTTGATACCAATAAATTAAATATCCGGGCAAAAGAATATTAAAACCAATATAAATTAACCAGTAAATGTCAAAAATAAAAGTAAAAAACCGCTCCGGAATACTTTTTGGCAACTCTTTAATTAAAAAGCTTTTAGGAAAAGTATTAACAGGAAAGCTTGCAACTGCAGTTAAACCATTCTTTGGAAAAAGTAAATTAATTGAAGCGGAATTTTCTATAATATTGCAGTTATTGTTCTTGCTCCCGTAAGCTCCGGAAAAACAGATAAAACCGGTTTGTTTGGCACTAAAATCCGTATTAATACTTATGTTTGCTTTTTCAATTAAAACTTGCCATCCGTTTCCGGTGCCGTTCCAATAAATCTCGTCATGATCGGGAAAATTGCTACCGATTCCGTTTTCTACAGTATAGGAGATTTTATAGATATGAAGTCCGGAAATAGTTTGGTTTGCTTTTCCAATTTTATATTCTATTTGGTCTTGAGTTTGGGTTGTTGCGAAGTTTTCGTTAAGATTATCCCTTTGAATCTTAACGTTATTTATTTTAATAACTCTAAATAAATTACCGACCTTTGTATAGAGAGGAATATAGCGGTAAATCCCATGTCTATCCAAACTTTCAAAATCATAATTAATAGTTTCTGTAATATCCATTAATCCGTTTTTATGGGCAGTAATGTTTACATCAAAAGAGCGGATTACTTCGGCATAGGCAAAAGGGGGTTTTATGAATAAAAATGCAGCGATTAAAAATAAAATTATTCTCTTCACTACGTCAATTATAGCTTATGAGGATAAAGAAAAAAAATGAACTTAGGGACTTCTATTCTGAAAGAGGCCAATCATGTTTCCTTCGCTATCTCTAAAATAAGCCGCCCATCCCATATCACCAATTTCCATTTTTGGACGGATTATCTTTCCACCATGCTCGGTTATTTTCTTACCGGCTTCTTCGATATCTTCTACGCTAATCGTAACAACCGGATATTGAAACTCATCCTTTCTTTCCATAAGTCCACCATTAATAAAACCGGACTCTTTCGGCATTCTCTTATCATCTATTGGACCTGTTACCACAATCGTATAGTTCATCTCGGGTATCTCGTTAATTTGCCACCCAAAAACATCCCTATAAAATGCTTGAGCACGCTTTATATCATCTGTGGGTATTTCGAAGTGAACTACTTTGTTCATAATTGCATTATGCACCCGAAATATTAAATTTATGTAAAAGAAACATAAGGAGCCGGTAGGAACTCCTCTGTTTATGATTTACGACTTAAGATTTATGAATCGGAGAAGAATATTAAGAGTATTTGCAATCCAACAAAGAACGTTAAATTTTTGTAATTGAGTGCGTCAGGGGAATTCCTCAGCTCACTGAAAGTGAGATTGAGGATGGGGTGAAATTACCCGACAAACGAAAGAACAAAAATAGTTCGGCTTGGCTTGCAAAAAGTTTCTGCTTCTCTTTTCGATAAAAGAGAAGAAATATTAAAAAAATGATATTTAATTTACTTTTAGCAAAGAAGTATCCTTGAGCTAAAAAGGAAAATCAAGGAAGGGATTCGCACGCAAGTCCGTCTTTGTCGGCATCAAGCCTGTGAGGGTCGCTACCGGGTCCTCCCTGAGAAATAAAGAAAATCTGAGCTTGGGCATGAGTTGCAAAATCCGAACAATCCTTATCCCCTCCGCTGTAAACCGCAATAGTTTTGACGGGAACTTGATTTATTTTTTGAACAGACGGATTAGTAATAATTATTTGTTTTATAGTTGGCTTGGGAACACTCAAGGGACATGAATTCCATAGGCCTAAATTATTCTCCCTTGCATATTTTTCAAAGGCATTAAACTTATTTAAAAACTTAGTTGGGTATTGTCTATAACTAAAAGCAAAGCCTTGTTTTACCATTTCTCCGTTTACAAAAGTTGCCTTACTATCCGGTAAATATACGAAACGGAGAAGTCTTTTATATTTATCTCTGTTTCCTTGCGATGCATCATCAACAAGTCTTACATATTTTCCTAAAACAAAAAACTTCATTTTATCCGATGCCGCTTTGCCAAAGCATTGAACAGGCTTTTTCGGATCAACTGTTTCGGAAGTATCAATTCCCAAAAGCCTTACACTCTCATTTTTACCACGAACATTAACCATAATCGTATCTCCATCTGTAACTTTAACTACTCTAAAAAGCTTTTGCTTATCCATTTCCGTTTCCACATAAGAAAAGGCAGCTTTAGTATTAAAAGCGGATATAAATAATGTAAAAAAGATAACAAGAATAAATAATTTTTTCATTTATTTAATATTATTTTACGCGGTAGTAGTTGCCGAATATTGCTAAATTTTTAATAATTGTTTATATATCTCTACCATTGCAAGGGTATCTAATTTACAATATTCTTCAAGGTCGTTTAAAATTTGATCTTTAGAACTTTCCCGTTTGCCATCTAAAAATGCTTCCATCCACAATCTTTTTGCAGCATCTCCTTCGTGTATTCCGAGCTCTTTATAGGAAAGCTCTGTTACCAAAACCGGTAAAACTTTTTTAAGTGATGCACTCCCGCCAAAATCCTTATGAACATACCAGTTGCAGGAAAAAGGAATCATTAAATCAATAATCCTCTCATTTAACTCTTCGTAAAATTGCTCAAATTCTGGTAAGAGTTTTCCAAGCGATTTATTACAGTTTTTTTCAAAACTTTCACTCCAAACTATTACTGATCCTTTCGTACCGATATTTAACTTAATTGATTCACTTAGAGCTTTTGCCGGATTTGAATTCTCCTTATGTAAATACATATAATGCTTAATCTCTTCGTCAGGTTTATCCATTACATGCAGTGAATACTGAAACGGAATTTGCTGGTACGGAGTTAAACCGTCAAAATAGGGAATAACACTTGAAAGTGTTTCGTAGTCTAAAAAGTAAAGCGGAAATACTAATTTTTTAATAAACTTTCCTATTTTCTTTTTATCGATAATTTTTCTATTCTGTTTTGTTGCTAAGATTTGAAGTTTTTGTTTGTCTGTTAATGAAAAAAATCTATCATGGATGTCTATTAGCTTTTTAATTTTAAGGTTTTCCAGCTCTCCGATTTTGACAGCATTTACCATAAATAAATCGTAAATACTTTCCGGATCAACTGTGGTAAGAGTGCGATAAATATTTAACCATTCCCCAAAAGAATTTCCTTTGGCAAGAGAAGGTGAAATATCCGGAATTTTAGAAGAAGCAGCAACTTGTAAGGCGTTTTTAATATTAACTTTTGTTTCTTCTTTTCTTGCTTTAACTTTTTCGGTTATGTCCGAAATGGCTGTTATTTTATTTATATCTATATCTCCGCTACGGACATATTCGCTATTTACATGAATAACGGCAATTTTGTTAATTTTATAACCGCATCCCTCAAGAACAACCATCTGAAACGCCAGATCAAATTCATGTTCGGGTTTTACTTTAGTGCTTGATTTTATTTCGTATAAATCAACTATCTTTTCACCAACAACTACAATAACGTCACAAATAAATGTAATTTGTCCGTACTCAAAACGTCCCTGAAATATTGTTTTTACACCATCTTTCAACGCCTTTATTGTTCGCGCAGGAAGATTCAAATATTCATCGTAACCATTAAAACCAATTCGCACTCCGTTTGGGAAAAGTTGCTCTGCATATTTTTCAAACAAATTCCCTTCATCAAAAATTGCTTGAAGAGTTTCACTTACCGGAGGTAGTTTATTTTTATCATGCTTTTTAAGCCACAACCATGCAGGGTGCTTGAGGAATAACATGTAGTCGGATTTTGAGATTTGCATAATATGAAAGCAACATGTTAATTATAGCATGCGAAATGAAAAATGACTACCAGTCAATATACTTGACAAAGTAAAATATTTTATGTATATTAATTACGACAGCTTTGGCTGCAATCTTGTACCTTAACATCACTGAATGTCTATTCTAACCCATCAGTAAAGATTAATTCTTTACTCAATCATTTACTGATTGACTTAAGACGTTCTTTTTTGAATGTCGCAAGACGTATTAAAACTACGTTTTGCATTTTCCGGCGCCGGTATTCTTATATCGATAGTTGCAAGTAAGGTAACAACACTACTTCTTCAAAAGAAATAACTATACTTCGGCACTAGCAAAAAGAATTAAGGTGATCCCATCACTTTTCATAAAGGGGGGACGAATACGGCACTGTAGTCTTCTCTACGTCGTAGAAAACTGCAGAGAAAGTAGGTGATATATCATGGCAAGATATGCTTTCCAAGAGCTTATTGATAACATCAATAAGCTTGCAAGGGCAGGAGTGTTGGGATCGGAAGATAAAATCTTCTTCCTAAAATCCATTAAGGATTTGAGACACGCTTTTAGCGTAAACGACTCTCGAGAAATTGAGAAGTTGGTCAATAAAATCTGTAAGGGTCTTTTGAAGAGTGTGTTTTAATTCTTCAACCTTAATATCTTTTACAAAAACCGAAGGAAACTTAGATTTTTATAAGAGATTATGAATTACGGAAAAGCAATTAGAACAATTAGAGCTAGTAAAGGGATTACTCAAAAAGAATTTAGTAATGTGTTGGATCTTGATCCAAGCTACATTTCTAGAATTGAACAAAATACAAGAACTCCCAGTACGGAATTGCTAGAGTTAATTGCTAAAAAATTAGATATACCATTCTATTTATTAATATTGCTTGCATCTGAAAAAAATGACTTAAAGAATATTGAATCTCAGGATGCAGAAAAAATTGGCAGAAATTTATTACAAATTTTACTTCAGAAATAAACTTTTTGCTTTAATAAAGTAAATGAACAACTCCTTAATTTCGCTTAAAAAATTAGAATTTACATTATGTACATCAAGAGATGAATTAAGAAGAATTGCTGACCGAGTGGGTAGACTGTATGAGCCATATGACCTACATAAAAAAGGCACTGATAAATGGAGACATATAGATAATCCCCACGATGAACTTAAAAAACTTCAAAGAATAATTAATAAAAATGTTCTTAAAAAGAATATCTCTTTACTTCCAGAAAGAATGACTGGAGGAATAACTGGAAAATCAATTATTGATAATGCGAAAAATCATGTTGGCAAAGAATATATATTAATCGTGGATATAAAAAACTGTTTTCCCAATACAGATCAATTAAAAATTCTTCATGTGTGGAGAACATATTTTGGCTGTGGAAACACAACTGCAAGAATCTTAACTCAACTGACAACATTTCAAGCAAGACTCCCTCAGGGTGCGCCAACAAGTTCACTACTCTGTAATTTTGCGTTATTGCCAATTTTTAGAAAAATTGATCATTACGCAAGTCTAAATAATTTATCTTTCTCAATTTTTGTAGATGATATTACGATTTCGGGAAGAAAAGCTGATGTTATAAAATCCATAAAACCAATAATAAAAATATTAAAAGAACACGATTATGCTGTGAAAAAGAAAAAAATTAAAATTTTTGCTTCTGGATATAGTCAAAGAACTACTGGGATAAATGTTAATAAAAAACTTAGCGTAGGTAGGAGAAAATTAAATGAAATAAGAAAATTAATAATTGAATCAGCCAAGCTGAAAGGATATTTGCCATCTACTTTAATAAATAAGATAACCGGTGATATAAATTTTACCAAACAAGTCTCGCCAAACGACGGGAAAAAACTTAAGGAATTAGCAAATAAACTGCTGATTGCACCAATTAAAATTGTAAAATCAGAGAGTGATTGTAATACAAGAACTTGCAATGATTTTAAAAGAAATCACAAGTATATTTTAGATTAATTTATGTTTCTGTGGCTAAGAAGTCAAATTATTTCTATTCTCTATACTTACTTGGAAACTGCCTGTTTTGCCAAGCTCTAACATTTCTAGACAATCTATCTCTTTCTTTTTTAATACCTTCTATCTCCTGGGATGAATAATGTTGTGGAAATTTTTCGGAAAGAGCTAATTCGAAATCCATTAATATTCTTTGTTCGCTGTCATAGGCTATACCCATGTCATATATATCAACAGGCTTTATTGGCTCTTCGTTATTCAACCGATACCCTAAAAATTTCTCAGACTTTTGACGTGCGACTTCAAGATCCTTCAAAATATTTTTTATTTTTTGGTCAATATTCATTTAGTTTTCATCCCCTTCCACAATTTTTATTTCTTCAGAGGTTAGATCATAGAGTTTGTAAACTTCTTGGTCGATTTTTTTATCTGTTCTTTCAATTTCTTCTTTTATTGAATTCCATTTATTAGAATCTTTTTTGTAAGTTCTAGATTCTTCATTCAACTTTAAAATTTTATCAACCAGAGATGATATATTTTTTTGATTATTTGTTTTTTTAATTGGAAGTTGTTCTAAATATGTCTTAGAAATATTAACAGTTAATTTTGATCTATTAGAAAAATTAATAGAGTAATACCAATTCATTAAAGCTGAATTAATTATCCCCAAAATATATTTAAGACTATATCCTGAATCTTGATTGAGTATGATGTTATTTACGGAATTAAATGTATAGTATTTATTATTATCAATTGTTGCTGTTAAGGGTTTATCTCCTCCGCTTATCCTTTGCAAAACAATTTTCTCAGATAAATAAATCTCTTCTGCTCTTGCTCTGTTTAATTTTTTTCTATCATAATAAATCCATTTGTTGTTATAACTAATATTGTATCTGCTAAAATTTTTCCCAAATAGAAGTGGTTTGTAGAATTCGTTTGTTTTAGTATCAGAAACATACTTTTCCTTATCTCCGTCGATCCCAGGAGATATATATTGACAAATACTACCCAGGAGAAGTGAATTCTCTACAATTTTTTTACTTAATATATTTAAATTAGAACTTGATAATATATTAAATGTAAAACTTGAATTGCTAAGAAATTGTTCCTGTAAAATTTGCTGTTCAGAAAACTTTCTTTCGTTTAAATCGATAACATTAGATATTATTTTTATGTTATTTAACTTATTTTTAATTTCTTTTTGCAGAAATAAAATTATCGAAGATGCAGTAACTCCTTGAAAAATACCTTCCCCTAAATCAACAATTTCTAGAATTTTAGTTTTATCTAAAATATATTTTCTAACTAAATCAAAATTTGTGGCTCTTAAAATATTATTAGGAATTACAAATCCTAATGTTCCCTTATCTTTTAGCAAAGCTGTTGCTTTTAAGATAAATAATGAATATAAATTAAGCTTACCCGATTGTATGTTCCTACCTTTTTCTGCTTGAATTAATCCTAATTTTTCTACAAAAAATCCAAAGTATTGTTTTTCTGAATCAGAGAAATCTCCTTCTTTAGTAAAAACCCATGGAGGATTGCCTACTATTACATCAAATCCCCCTTGCTCAAAAACTTCTGGAAATTTTTCCTTCCAATTAAATGGATTTTTGTCTCTAAAATTTTTGCCAAAATATTTTTCCATTTCTTCATCTGTTCCAGAAATTAAAGAATTGCCATTTTTAATATTTTTATCTAGAGAAGGTAACTTTCCTTTTTGTTCTAAGGCATTTATTAAAAGGTTAAGTCTTGCAATTTCTACGGCTTGTTGATCTAGATCAACTCCATAAATGTTCTCTTGTAGAATCTGAACTTTTGTTAATTCGTCTCCTGCATAGCCAAATTCTTTATATTTATCATTTATAACTTCCATCACTTTTAATAAAAATGAGCCAGAACCACAAGCTGGATCGAGTACTTTAATCTTTTTTAAATCATTTACGCTTTTACAGTTATCTAGAACAGGTTTTAAAGCATTTTTTACAATGTAGTCGACTATAAACGTTGGCGTATAATAAATACCTTGCTCTTTTCTTTTACTCGCAGACTTATCTAAGGTTAATCCTTTTTTTGATTGAGAAAGTTTATATCCGAGATAGTTTTCATAAACGCTACCAAGAATATCTGCAGGCATTACGCTAAAATCGTATTCATAATAACCTTGTTTTCCATGTAAAATTTTTATAACTTTTTCTAATCCTCCACCATCATCTTCCCAATCCTCAAATGGATGGGGAGTAAATAGGTTTGAATTGTAAATTTCATCTAGCTCCCGAAACTTCTTAGCCATTGACTGATATAGTCTTGGCTTATTATTTACAGTTAATGACCTCCATTGATTTAATAAAGGAATTAGGATATTTTGCTCTATCTTTCTGTCCTCAGCCACCCTTATAAAAATCAACCTATCTAACAATTTTTGCACTCCTTCATCTAGATCGTCTTTAGATCTTTCTGGATTCCATTGCCCTAGATAACTGATTAACAATTTTCTACACTCTTCTAAATCCTTATAGAGTTGTTCTGTTACGGGGACTCTTTGAAGCTTTTTACCAACTCTTTCTGCTTCTTTGTCTATTAGATCTTCCCTCATTGACTCTTTAGATAATAGCCATAACTGATCAAAACGGTCTAAATAATCTGGATATTTAATCTCAAAATATAATTTATCACCTAAATATTGGGAGGGAGATTGTGCATTAAAAACTTTTATTGCCTCAAAATCTGTAAGAACTGCCCAAGTAACACCTCTATTAAAAGAATATCTAATTGCCTGTTTTGCAAAATCTTCCATGTTTAGATTTGCCTTTAAAGATTTTGCCTCCAAGTAAAATTTAGGTCTATCGTTAATATAAAACCCATAATCTACTCTTCCTGAAGAAATTTCATGTTCTTCTGCAGAGACTTCTTCTTTTTCTTCAAAATTCCAACCTAAAGCTTTAAACAGAGGTGTTATGAAGGCATTTTTTGTCTCCTCTTCTGTGTAGCTATTAATTTTTCCAGAAGATTTTACTTGCTCGTACTTAGCAATTAATTTTTTAATCTCTTCCTTGGCTAGTTGTTTATTCATTAGATATCTTAGATCGGATTATAGTACTTGTTCTTTACTTCGTAAAGGATGATTAAAGATTTAGGATGGTTGCGCTTCGTCACTGCGTTCCTTGAATTACAACCACTGCGGGCCGAAGGCCCTTGTTTAGGATTTATGATTGACAAACAGATGGCAAATAACTATAATATTCATACAATTAATTCCTTAGTCGTGGGGTTCCGGATGGTTCCTCTTATAAAGCGACTAAGGTTTTGTTTTATTAAGGGAAAAGAGGGCTTTCTTCAATAATTATCTTCTTAATTAATTTATAATATGAATCATCCCCATGCTCATATTTTCTAAAAATAGACCAACTAGCAAAATCTACTGCTTGCAAAGCCTTTTCTTCACTTGGCATTTTTATTTCAATTGTAATTAAGGCTTTATGCTTATTTTTTAATTGATTTTCAAGATAATCTTTAAAACCTAAATTCAAAAATTTATTTGTCTCTCTTTTTGCCGCAATTAATATAATTTCTTTATCTTTACCGAGATGTTTTGTCATAATTCTGTCTAGGAGTATGTTGGTGACGTAGTTATAAAGAACGTGTTTTTCATCTTGCAGATGCGTATAAACCTTAGATTTATTTAAAAAGATTGTCATAATCACTACTTCTTTACCTACTAAAAGTTTTAAAAGTCTTTTTCTTGTAATTGGCTTTTCTTTTACGGCATGCAATACTCCGCCACTTAATTTTTTTACGTTTTTTCTGAGGTTTTTATGGATTTTTTTAACAATATTTTCTAAAGGTTTTTTATCTGAAGAAAAAAGCACTGTAATTACAAAATATTTTGAATTTTTCTTTTTAGGATTAAACCCTAAATCTCCAGATTCATCTAAAAATAGATATTTCATAATATAATTATAAATCTTTTATTCAAAAAATATAACTTTATTAAAACTTTGGTAAACTATAAATGTGAATAAAACCCCGAAAACTTCTTACATCCTATATATACTAGAATGCAGTGATGGGAGTTTTTATACTGGGATTAGTAATAATATAGAGAAGAGGTTGAGGCAACATAATGGGGAGATTGTCGGAGGGGCTTTTTACACCAGATCAAAGAGACCTGTAACTCTACAACATTTTGAAACTTTTGCAACCAGAAGTGAGGCGATGAAAAGAGAATATGAGATCAAAAAGATGGACAGAGCGGAAAAAGAAGTAGTTATTCTTAACGGAAACAGACCTTTGAGCGTTTAGAACTTGGGGACATCGTCACTTCGTTCCTCGCCCAAGGAGGATTGTTACAAGCCCTATCATTTTTTCTTTATCTTTAGGATTACTTTCTGCAATAAGAAGAGTAATTGCAGTTAAAGCCTGGGGCGTAATTTGAAAAAGATTTAGCCTACCTGTCCGACGTAAAAACCAAACAAAAGCAAATGCTCCCGAGCGCTTATTTCCATCTGTAAACGGATGATTTTTGACTATAAAATATAAAAGATGCGCAGCTTTTTCCTCGATACTCGGATAAAGATCTTTTCCATCAAATGATTGAGAGACATTTCCAATAATTCCTCTAAGCGAATCCTTATCTTTTTCTATTGCAAAAAGTTCACTCGCTTCGTTCTTTTTTAAGAGTTCTATCTTAAGTTTGGCAATACCATTTTTAAGGTCATCTGCAACAAGAAGAATTTTGCTTTTGGTAGGCTTACTAATAGTAAACTTACCCTTATCGTAAGCATCAAGCGAAAACCAAGTATTTGCAAAAGTTTTTATTAACTCTAAAATGTCTGCATTGTCAATTTGCGTATTAGCAGGCAAAAGTATTTTAACATTTTCCACCGCTTGCATAAAAGAATTATAATTTTTGGAAATACGCTTGCGGTTTATTGTATATCCCTTAACAATGTGTTCGCGCAGGGTTTTCGTTGCCCATTGACGAAACCTGGTTGCATTTGTCGAATTTACACGATAACCGATAGATAAGACTAGATCTAAATTATAATATTCAACTTTTCTTGAAACTTTTCTTTTACCTTCTGCCTGAACTGTTTCCAAAATGGAAACAGTTGACTTTTTACTTAGCTCGCCTGTGTCAAAAATGTTTTTTACATGCTTTGAAACAGCAGCTTTTTGAACATCAAAAAGCTGCCCCACTTGCTGCTGAGTGAGTAGTATTGTTTCCTGTTTTACGTCCAAACTTACTTCTACCGATCCACTTGAAGTTTGATAAACAATAATTTGTTTTTCTTCTTTTCCCATAATATTTTAATTATAACGGTTTTTCTCCTTGATTTCACCCAAACCATCGGCCTTGAGAACTTAAACAAAAAGAAACCGGCAATCACTTCGCTTCTCGTTCTTGTTCTTTGATTATTGATCATTGAGGATTATAATATCCCCATGATTACACAGAGGCAAATTCCACGCGTAATGCTTATCGGACTTTCCGATCCTTTTAAAAACAAAGAAGACATGCTTGCAGACTTTGAGGAGGTGGAGTCTTTAGTTTCAACTTTCGGTGCAACTGTTTATGCGGCACTTGTTCAAAATAAAACTAGGGGAAATCTGGATACTTTTATTGGACCCGGCAAAGTAGAAGAAGCTCTAAAAGAAATTATGGAAAAAGAAATAGACATCGTTGTTATAAACGATGCAATTAAGCCCGGACAAATCCATAATCTGCTTTTAGCGTTTCAAAAATCAAATCCCAAAATACTCGTTTGGGATAGGGTAAGTTTAATCTTGGAAATCTTTTCCAAACATGCAAAAACCGCCGAAGCAAAGCTTCAGATAAAATTTGCAAAATTAAGGCAAATGGGCCCGAGAATTTATGGCATGGGTATGGAAATGTCTAATCAAGCAGCGGGAATTGGAGCAAAAGGAATTGGGGAAACCAATACGGAGCTTATGCTTAGGCACTGGCAAACCGAAAAAAAGAAAATTCAAGAAGAACTGGATGTTCTTTCCAAAAGAAAAATGGAACAGATAGATCACAGAAAACAAATCGGACTGCCAACAATTTCTTTAGTCGGATACACAAATGCGGGAAAAACAACCCTTTTTAACAGACTTACCGGCCTTAAAGATTTTGTTGCAAACGTTCTTTTTGCAACGCTTGATAGCACTGTTAATAAATTTTACTTAAAAGGGCTTGGAGATGAAGTTTATTTATCCGATACCATAGGTTTTATTAAAAACCTCCCACCTCTACTTATCGATGCTTTTAAATCTACTCTTCTGGAAACTGTTAATGCGGATCTGGTTGTACATATAATTGACAGCGCTGATCCAAGAATGGAAGAGAAAATAAAAACAGTTGAGGAAATTTTTAAAAATTTAGGAATTAAAAAAGAAAATGTTATGTATGTTTTTAATAAAATTGAAAATAACGCTACTCTAAACCGGGCAAAAATTACAAATGACTTTAAGGAATTTACTCCTTCTTTTATAAGTGCCAAAATGGGAGACGGGATGACTGAGCTAATGAATTTATTTGCCACAAGACTAAAGAGTTAACGGGTTAAAATCTAAGGCTCTTTTCTGCTATAATTTATGCATGACTGCACAAGAAATTATAAAAAAATATATTAAGTTCTTCGAAGAGAGAGGACATAAGCAAATCGCAAATTCTTCTTTGATTCCGGAAAATGATCCAACTACCCTTTTTACTTCTTCGGGAATGCAACCTTTAGTGCCATATTTATTGGGAGAAGTTCATCCGCAAGGGACAAGACTGGTTAATTCTCAGGATAGTTTTAGGTCCCAAGACATCGAAGAAATCGGTGACAACCGCCACCAAACTTTTTTTAGGATGATGGGAAATTGGTCTCTCGGAGATTATTTTAAAAAAGAACAACTCCCTTGGTTTTTTGAATTTTTAACGAATGAGCTAGAAATTGATCCAAATAAGCTTTATGTTTCTTGTTTTAAAGGTTTTAACAATATTCCCAAAGACACGGAAAGTGAAGAAGTCTGGAAAGAATTGTTTAAAAGTAAAAATGTTAATCTAACCGATAGAATTTCTTTTTATGGCGTAGACAAAAATTGGTGGTCTCGCTCCGGAGTTCCTGACAATATGCCGGTTGGCGAACCCGGTGGTCCGGACAGCGAAGTCTTTTATGATTTTAATGATCCCAAAATCCACGGAAAAAGCGAATTTAAAAACCAAAAATGCCATATAAATTGTGACTGCGGAAGGTATATGGAAATCGGCAATTCGGTTTTTATGCAGTACAAGAAGCTGCAAAGCGGCTTCGCAGATCTTCCGCAAAAAAACGTTGACTTTGGCGGAGGATTGGAAAGACTTCTGGCAGCTACAGAAAATGAGCAGGATGTTTTTAAAACCTCTCTTTATTTTCCGGCAATTAAAAAAATCGAAGTTTTATCGGGCAAAAAATACGAAGATGAAAATAAACTTGCAATGAGGGTAATTGCCGATCATTTAAAAGCTTCTGTTTTTATAATCCTGGCAGGAGTTAGACCGTCCAATAAAGAACAGGGTTATGTTTTAAGAAGACTTTTAAGACGTTCTGTTGTTAAATATCACGAACTTACCCAAAACTTTACCCCAATTAACGAATTCAAAGAAATTATTAAAAAACTTTTGGTAATTGAGGAAGCTGTCGACCCGCAAAAAATTAACAAGAACCGCGATTTTGAAGTCGTTTTGTCAGTTTTAACCGATGAACTCACCCGTTTTGGCAAAAGCTTAGACAGGGGATTGAAAATAATTGAAAAAGTGGAAAAACTTACCGGCAAAGAAGCTTTTGATCTTTACCAATCTTCCGGTTTTCCGGTAGAAATTACGATTGAACTAATGAGTAAAAAAAATCAAAATATAAATATTGATGAATTTAAAAAAGAATTTGAAAAACATAAAGAACTATCCAGAACTGCCTCTTCAGGAATGTTTAAAGGGGGACTTGCAAATTCGGGTGAGCAAACCGTTATGGGGCACACTGCTACCCACCTTTTACATAGGGCGTTAAAAGATGTTTTAGGAGAAAAAGTTAGTCAGGCAGGCTCAAATATTACCAATGAGCGTGTTAGATTTGATTTTACTTACGACGATAAACTAACCGACGAAGAGCTTAAAAAAATCGAAAAAATTGTTAATGGCAAGATCAGGGAAAATCTAAAGGTAAGTTTTGAGATTATGCCTCTTGCCAAAGCTAAAGAGATGGGTGCTATCGGCTTATTTAACGAAAAATATCAAGATGAGGTAAAAGTCTATACTATGGAAGAAGAACGCCCTTCACCTGATGGCTCAGGACTCCATCGTAAGCAAGAGGCTTACTCGGTCGAAATATGTGGTGGACCGCATGTTGATTTTACAGGTAAACTAAAAAGGTTTAGAATAATAAAGCAGGAAAATATAGGACACGGATTAAAAAGAATATACGCAAAAGTTGGCTAAGAGAATATGAAGTTACCTTCCCTTTCTATTTTTGAGAAAAAGGAAAAACCGCAATATTACCTGTCTTTAATCTTAAGAGACGAAAAAGCAATTGCTGTAGTTTTTGTGGAACTCTCCGGTATAATAAAAATTATTGGTCGGGAAGAAGAATATTTCCCCGGATCAATAGAAGATCTAACTACCGAAGCACTTTTAGAGATTTGTGACAAAATAATCTCTAAAGCGGAAACTCCTCTCCCAAAAGGCGTGGAAACTCAAAAAACTATTTTTGCTCTTAAAGATAATTGGGTTCAGGAAAACAAAATTAAAAAAGAATATTTGGATAAGCTTAAAAAAGTTTGCGACGAATTAGGACTTACTCCGATCGGTTTTTTAGTTATAACCGAGGCAATCATTAATTTACTTCAGAAAGAAGAAGGTGCCCCAATAACTATTATTCTTGCCCAAATAAGTAAGGAAAATGTGTCTATTTCTCACATTAAAGCCAGTAGAGTTGTCGAGACAAAAATATCCAAAATCCACGAAAGCGCTTCTTTTACCGTGGATACTCTTTTAAAGCATTTTGAAATTCCGGAGATTCTTCCTGCCAAAGTTGTTATTTTTACCGACCAGGAAAAGGAATTATCCCAGGAATTTATTAGACATCAATGGAGTAAAAGTCTTCCCTTTCTACACTTGCCGCAAATTGTAACTCTTGCCAGTAACTACGACGTAAAAGCTGTTTTACACGGCGGCGCAAAGCAAATGGGATTTACTGTTTCACCACATCTAATGGATTTTAAAGGAAACGAAGAAATTCCGGAATTTACATTTATAAAAGGAGACGCTAGAGAGGAAGCAGTAATTGGAGAACCTCAAGTAGAAGAACCTCAAAGGTTGGAGGAGGAGACTGTAGAACAAAAAGATGATGAAGTAAATCCGGAGGAAGAAATTAAAGACGCAGTTATTCTTCCCGCAGAACATTTTGGTTTTATGGAAGACAAAGATGTTGCCAAGATTACTCCTTTTAAAGAAGAGACGGAAAAAGAATTTAGTCTACCACTAAGGCAGGAAACGGTTGAAGAACCAAAATTGGCAATAATCGAAGACGAAGAGAGACGTCCTTTCCCTGATTTTAGAGAAGATAGAAAACCCGAGAGACCTTCCGCAATCCGAGAGCTTAACTTACTTGCTCTTGTAAGCGGAGCTTTTGGAAAATTTGGCAGTATTCTTTCTAATTTTATACATAGGTTTAAAGATAGAAAAATTGTATTTATTCCGGCGATAATTATTATTTTTATGGTTTTTGTTTATGTTTATTATCTCTTTGCTCTTAAAGCAACCATTGTTTTAAGTGTTTATCCAAAAACCGAAGAGCAAAAACAAAATACGGTCTTTTCTACTTCTTCTTCTACCAACGTTGCCGAAAATATTATTGCTGCAGAGTTTGTCAGCGTTTCCGAAGACGGTTCAACCACTGTTAATGCGACCGGCAAAAAAGAAACCGGAACGAGCGCAAAGGGAAAAGTAACTTTATACAGTCGCTTTACTTCGGATAAAACTATTCAATCCGGAACCGTAATTACCAGTCCAGGCGGTTTAGAATTTACAATTGACGATTCCGTTAAAATTGCTTCCGCATCCGCGGATGCCAGTGCTCAACCAACTACCGCAACCGTTGCCGTTACTTCTAAAAAATTCGGTAAAGAATATAATCTACCGGCCGGCACTAAATTTTCGGTCGGATCATTAGGTACGGGTGATATTATTGCCAAAAACGAAAATCCCTTCTCCGGAGGAACTAAAAAAGATATCATTGTTGTTTCAAAAGACGACGCGGGTAAAGCCGAAGAGGAGCTTATAAAAGATCTTGAACAAAAGGCAAGAGATGACATTGCTAAAAAAATATCCTCGGACAAAATTTTGTTACCGCTTTTTATTGATACCAGTGTAGATAAAAGTGAAGCCAATAAAAAAGTCGGAGACGAAGCAGACACACTATCTGTTACGGGAACCGTAACTTTTAAAACTCTCTCGTATTCTAAAAAGGATATCGCCTCTTTTGCCAAACTTTTGCTTAAGAATAAAATTCCGGGAGATTTAACAATTGACGAAAATAATATTAAAATCGAGGTAAGCGATTCAAAGAAAAAAGGAGATTCGGAAATTTCCGCATCTCTTAATATAAAAGCAGCCCTTTTACCAAAGATTGAACAAGAGAAAATACTTAAAAAAGTCGCAGGCATGTCGGTTATGGATGCCGAGAAAGAATTTAAAAATTTACCTCAAGTTTCCGAAGTTACAATAACTCTTTCCCCACGACTTCCTCTTATTCCCAAATTTTTGCCCGGAGACCCTAATAAAATTAAAGTTACGGTTAAAAGTAATGGCTAAATACTACTACCGGAAGTCTTCTTTAAATTTTAAAAAGATAATTAAATTCATAAGCCTGCTCATTTTAACAACAGGTTTTATTATTGCTGCTTACGTGTTTTTCCCTTTAATTTCTTACCAAATTTATTTTGCCTCTACATTTTCGGCTCAAGAAATTACGGCACCTATTCCTAAAGCAACAGTTCTAAATAATGCAACTGTTGCAAGCTTATTAGACTCTGCCTCGTCAAGTTTTTTTTCCGGGATTGATTATTCTAATGCAGAAAATTGGTTCCCTAATGTAAAATTTCAAAAACAAACACAAAAGATACAAAATGTAGAAACCTACAGCCTTTCAATCCCTAAATTAGGAATTGAGAACGCAATAGTCTCTACCATTGATACCGATTTGGAAAAGCATCTTGTAAATTACGGAGGAACAGCTGTTCCTCCAAACAAAGGGACTGCGGTTATTTTTGGCCATTCCACCCTGCCGCAGCTTTATGATCCCACGAACTATAAAACAATATTTGCAAATGTCCATAAACTTAAAATCGGAGACCAAATTCAGACAAATGTGTCAAATATTAGCTTTAGTTATAAGATAGTTAGTATTTTTATTGTTGATCCTTCCGATGTATCAATTGTTGAGCAAAGCTATGATGATTCTTATTTAGCGCTGGTAACCTGTACACCTCCGGGTACTATCTGGAAAAGATTAATAATAAAAGCTAAAATGGAGAAGATATAAAATGGAACAAAGCACAATAAAAAGATTTTTAATTCAAATTTGGCCAACTGTTTATAGAATAATTAATAATCTATTTTATGCGGTCGTACACTTTCTAAAATCATCAGTTTCCATGATAATAAATCAGTTAAAGGGAGACTATTAAATGGACGAAAAAACTCTTGCTTTAAGTGCTATCCAAAAAAAATTAGTCGGTAAAAAATTAACCTATAAAGAAATATATGCTATTATGAACCAAATTTCCAAAGAAGAACTTGGAAATGTTTTAACCACTTATTTTGCCGCATCCGGTTATTCCAACGGCTTTACTAATAAAGAACTCTTTTTCTTAACAAAAGCCATGGTAGAAACAGGTGAAAAACTCCACTTCTCGGGTATCGTAGCCGACAAACACTCTATAGGCGGTGTCCCCGGAACAAGAACAACTCCAATTGTAGTGGCAATTGTTGCAGCAGCCGGTTATAAGATTCCCAAAAGTTCTTCCAGAGCTATAACTTCTCCCGACGGAACAGCAGATGACATGGAAGTTTTGGCACCTGTAATACTTTCTAAAAAGAAAATTTATGAAGTTGTGGAAAAAACAAATGGCTGTATTGTTTGGGGCGGAAGTTTTAATCTTGCCCCTGCCGATGACATCTTAATTCAGGTAGAAAAACCTCTTTTATTCGAAAGTTACGATAAAGTTTTGGTTTCCATCATGGCTAAAAAAATTGCTTTTGGTGCAAATCACGTCGTTATTGATCTTCCGTATGGAAAAATGGTTAAAGTGCATAATTTACACGACGCAAGTTTTATTAGGGAAAAATTTCAGTTTTTAGCAAAACAGTTTAAGATAAAAATAAAAGTTATGATTCATAAAACCGACGAACCAGCAGGAAGAGGAATAGGACCAATTTTAGAAATCCGGGAGTCTTTAAGAGTTTTAGAACAAAATAAAAACCGACCAATAGATTTAGAAATAAGAAGTTTAAATATTTCCGGAACACTTTTGGAACTTTGTCTTCAGGATTCTTCCGAGAAATTAAGAGCAGGCGTTAAAAGAAACTATGGAAATGCTTTTGGTTGGGCAACCGAAATATTAAGAAGCGGAAAGGCTTTAAAAAAGTTTCTGGAAATAATAAAAGCTCAAGGTGGAAGTCCAAAAATAAATAGTGAAAGTTTTAAGCCTGGTAGATATTCTTACTCCGTAAAGGCAAAAAAAACCGGAATAATAAATAATTTAAACAGTAAAAATATAACTATTGTCGCTAAAATCCTAGGTGCTCCTGTCGATAAAACCGCAGGAATTTATCTTGATAAAAAGATCGGTGAAAAAACGGCTATAGACGAGACAATCTATACTTTATATAGCCAAAGCGTGTATAATCTAAAGGAGGGAAAAGATTCGGTTGAAAATTTTCCGATATCTAACTTAGGATGAAAAAATTATTTATAACCTTTGCAATTGGAATAATAGTTGCGGTAATTGCTACACTATGGTGGAAAAATGGGACATTACCTGTAAATTCAAAAGCTAGTAGCCAAAAAATTTTTGTTGTTAGAAAAGGGCAAGGTGTCAGGGAAATTTCCTATAACTTAAAACAACAGGGTTTAATTAAAGATCCTATTATTTTTTTTATTATTACTAAAAAAATGGGCTACGATAAAAAAATCGAGGCGGGAGATTTTAGACTAAGCCCATCGATGAATACTTGGGATATAGCAAATAGTTTAACTCACGGAACTCTGGATATATGGGTAACCATACCTGAGGGAAAAAGAACTGAAGAAGTTGCCGAAATCTTAAAAAAAAATATTCCTACTTTTCAACAGTCTTGGATACAATCCTTAATAACAGATGAAGGATATCTTTTTCCGGATACATATCTTATTCCAAAAGACGCAACAATCGACCTAATTTCTACCATGATGAAGGATAATTTCCAGCAAAAATTTGATAGCGCTAAAAATACAAAAATAACTAATTTAACAGACCGGGAAACAATTATTATGGCTTCTTTAGTTGAAAGAGAAGCAAAGGCAGATATCGACCGCCCAATGGTTGCAAGTGTAATTTACAATAGAATTAGTATCGACATGAAACTGGATATTGATGCAACTCTTCAATACGCACTTGGCTACCAGACAGATGAAAAAAGATGGTGGAAAAAAGAATTAACTTCACAAGATAAAACAATTAATTCTCCTTATAATACCTACACAAATCCGGGGCTTCCGCCGGGTCCAATCTCAAATCCCGGACTTGCCAGTATTAAAGCTTCCTTAAATCCTGCAAAAACAGATTATTTATTTTATATTTCCGATGCAAATGGAACTAATCACTACGCAAAAACAATGGCGGAACATAATGCGAATATTAAAAAATACGGATTATAGAAATTTTATTTTCCTCTTTTAAAGAATCTATGCTGTTTTCTTGTTTCAGCTGTAGCTTCTTGCAATTTTGATTCTCCATTTGACTTTTTAGATTCAGGACCATCTTCAACGAAATCCTGATCCATCATTTCTTCATCCTCCATGTTTTCTAAAACATTTGTAATGTTATCTAATCCTTCTTCCGAAATTAATTTAAGAATTTTCTTACCTCTTTTTGTGGCAAACAAAAACACAATTACGGCTCCAAAAATTAAGCCGATCAAAAAACCGTTAAAAGACCTATTGTTATGGCTAGAATTATTATCTTGCATTTGTTGAGATATTACTTTAAATATCCTTTTTTCCCAAATAATTTAGCGATTGAAGCTCCTGTTTTTAAACCGGTTACAAGTGTAGAAATATTGGAAATTGGTCCTGAAACGCTTTCTGTGATGTTTCCCGTATCGTCTAGTACCTTATTTGCCTTTTCCAAAGTTTTTCTTAATTCACGAAGGATAAAGAAGACCTGAATACCTAAAACAACAAGAAGAATTGTTAAGATAACAATAACTAAAAATAATGCAAGCTGGGCAGGATCTACCATATAACTAAATTAGCTTATATTGGGTTTTATGTCAATAGGTCGGCTTAACCACTACCTCTTTTTTAACCACGGTTTGCCTTCCAAATTTGTTAGCAGCTTTAATAATAATTGTTGATTTTCCAGGAAAAATGTTAATTACTTTCTTAAATTCTCCATTATTGTCTACCGAAACAAGAAGGCCGTTAACCGTAACTGTTGCATTGGAATCTGTTTTCCCTAAAACGGTAAATCTGGTTGAACTAATAGTCGCACCTTCTTTCGGAGCAATAATGTAGACTTGAGGACTGAAAAAATATGACCGGAATTGATAAAGAATGAAACCGAAGATTAAAACAAAAACTAAAAATACTATTACCCAAGTTTGTCTAAGTCTTACTCCTGCAGAGGAAAACCTTTTATTTTTAGCTAAACCATCAGGTAAAACGTGGAAATGTTTATTTTCGTCAAATTCCCTTCTGAATAGTGCCAATGTTTCTTTTTCCGGAAGTCCTAAGAATCTTGCGTAATTTCTTACAAAACCCTGAGCATAAGCACCCGATGGAAGTTTTGAATATTCACCTTTTTCTATTGCAACTAAAAAGTTATGTCTTATTTTTGTTTGACTGGCGACCTCGTCCAAGTTTAAGCCCTTTTCCAGCCTAACTTCCTGAAGTTTTTGTCCTATTTTTACCATATCCCTTAACTTTGATCAAAATTTGCCAAAAATTCATCGGCATTTTTAACTAGA
>PFRF01000059.1 GCA_002788395.1 Candidatus Levybacteria bacterium CG_4_9_14_0_2_um_filter_35_21
TTGGATAAGCTTTTGCGTAGTGATCCATAGTTACGAAATGTCTAATATGTTTCGTAACTTATTCAGTTTTATATTTTTCTTCTCTATTTCCGAAAAGAAAAGCTGAAACTCTCGCCAAGCTTTGCTTCATGCTTTCAAATTTAATCCCGCTCAACGGGAAATTTCACCCCTTCCTTAATCCCCTCAACTTTGCTCGGAGTTAAGGAATTCTCCTGTATCATTCGTTTAAATTCTCATGCATTCGGCTTCGAAAAGGCGAATGATAAGCAGAAAAGATTCAAAGATCAAAAATTAAATATTAAATCTACAAATTAAATATCAAAAAAATAGATGATTAAGGTTTAAAAGAACAGATAAATATTGTATACTTTGATCACTAGCAACTGATAACTAGTTGCCGAAGGCTAGTGGCTGAAATTATGAAAATAATAGTTACACATATATCTCCGGACTTAGACGCAATCTGTGCAATCTGGATAATTAAAAAATTTTTACCCGATTGGAGAGATGCAAACTTAAAGTTTGTCCCTGCAGGGGAGAGATTAAATGGATTTATCAACACAAATCAAGTTATAGAAACAAATGGACGGGATGAAGTAATTCATGTTGACACAGGGCTTGGAACTCTAGATCACCATCAATCGGATTCCCCTAAAACATGTGCGGCAAGTTTAGCTTGTCAATATGTGGCAGGAAAATACGTTAGAGCAAATCCGGAAGCAGTGAGGCATGATAAATGGAAGTACAAAAAGGAAGCGATGGAAAGAATGGTAAAAGTAGTTACCGAAGTAGATCATTTTCAGGAAATTGCCTGGCAAGATCCGACAAATGACCATCATGATTTTGGACTTCTTAATATCCTAGACGGCCTAAAAATAGAGAAACCAAACGATGATAAATTTTATGTTAATTTTGGAATTCAGGCGTTTGATGCACTTTTACATGAATTCGAAAATAAAATCTGGGCGGAAGATGAGATTAAAAATAACGGAACTGTTTTTGAAACCAGATTTGGAAAAGGAATTGGGATTGGTACAATAAATGACGAGGTCGTAAAACTTGCCCAAAAAATGGGCTATTTGATTGTCGTTAGAAAAGATCCAAGAAAAGGTTATGTCAGGATTAAAACAAGACCAAATATCGAAGGAAATCAAAATCCGGTTGACTTAACTTCAACCTACGAAGAGTTAAAGCGATTGGATCCGCAAGCAAAATGGTTTTTGCATATTTCTAAAAAAATGCTTTTAAACGGATCAAGTAAATCCCCCGATGCAAGACCGACGAAATTAAGCCTGGAAGATATTATTGGTGTACTTGAAAAAATTTAACTTATGAAAGATTGTATTTTCTGTAAAATTAGAGAAGGTAAAATTTCCAAAATATTTATTTATCAAGATGAAGACGTAATGGTCTTTCCTGACATTAATCCGGTTAAGCCTGTTCATCTTTTAATTATCCCTAGGAAACACATTAAAGATTTTCTCGATTTAGACAATGCAAATCTGGAAAATAAGCTCAAAAATGTAATTAAAAAAATGATCAAAGAAAATAATTTGGAAAATAAAGGTTACAGAATTGGTCTAAATGGAGGCGGGGCACAAGCTATAAATCATTTGCATATTCATCTAATGGGACCAATGGGGAAAAAAGCTGCATTATAATTTTACAATATTTCTTTACTCTTCTTAAAGATTGAGGTAAAATATAGATCAGGTCTGTTCGCCTGTTCTTTTCTTTCGCCTTAGTCCGATGTCCATCGGACGGGCTCACAAAGCGAACATAGGCGGATTTAATCTCGCTAAGCGGGAAAAAGGAGGTGTTTTTATGGTATTAGTAAAAAAAGGACCGGGCGACAGTGATGACGCTCTGATTAGAAAATTTTCTAGAAAAGTTATTTCCGAAGGAATTTTACAGGAAGCAAAAAGACGACAATTTCATCTTAAGCCTTCTCTTGCAAAAAAACTAAAACAAGAAGAATCAAGAAGGGCGCGAAAGCTTTGGGCAACAGGTGGAAATAAATAAAATGAACATTAAAGTTCCAATTTTTGTAGAAAGTAGATATAAAGTAAGCCGAAAGAAAATAAAGCAAACGGTTATGGATTTGCTTAATAAGCAATCTATTATGGGATCAGTTGAGATTTCGGTGGCTATTATTGGTGACCGGAAAATGCGTGAGCTTAGTAGAAAATATAAAGAAGAAGATAAGACAAGAAATGTTTTGTCTTTTTCGCAGACAGAGGGGAAAAACATAAGTAGGCAAGAAAACATGTTACGTCTCGGAGACATTGTACTTTCTTATCCACAAGTAATTAGAGATGCTGCAAGAGATGAAATGTTAGTCGACGATAAAGTAAATGAATTAGTGGAGCATGGTTTAATGCACTTACTTGGTATTCATCATGAATAGAAAATTCGAAACACGAATATCGAAGCTCGAAATAGTTCGACAATCTTACCGCGAGTAATTCTGAATTTGTTTACCTTGAGCAGCGTTAAAGGGCTTCGAATTTAGGATTTCGAATTTCGAATTTTTAAGCAGAGCGCTTTATGGTTTTTTACAGAAAATACAGACCCCAAAAAATAGAAGAATTGGATAGCAGTGCAATTAGAGAAACTCTTTATTCTGTTTTTTCTGGAGAATCTTATCCTCATGCTTTTCTTTTTACTGGTCCAAAAGGTTTGGGTAAGACATCAACAGCAAGAATAATAGCGAAGGTTATTAATTGCGAGAAATTAGTCGCTAGCCATTGGTCATTAGTCGTTGATAAAAAAGGGCTAAAGACCAAAGACCAGCTGCCAGAGACTAACCCGGAGCCTTGCAATAAGTGCGAACAGTGTTTGTCTATTACAAACGGTACAAATATTGATATTTTAGAGATCGATGGTGCTTCAAACAGGGGAATAGACGAAATAAGGGATTTACGAGAAAAAATTAAATTTTCTCCTGCATACGCAAATAAAAAAGTTTACATTATAGACGAAGTGCATATGCTTACCACGGAAGCATTTAATGCTCTTTTAAAAACACTGGAAGAGCCTCCCGCACATGCAATATTTATTCTTTGTACTACAGAGCCTCATAAAATTCCTGCTACAATTTCTTCCCGTTGTTTTCATATCTCTTTTAAAATTGCTACAAACGAAGAGCTTGCTAGATCTTTCGCAAGGATTGCCAAATCCGAAAAAATAACAATTGATAAAGATGCGTTAGATTTAATTGCTAATATTTCGGACGGAAGTTTTCGAGATGGTGTTAAAGCATTAGAAGAGATTATGACTTTAGCAAAAGGGGAAAAAATTACAAAAGAATTAATTGAGAGAAAATATAAAATTTCTACTGTTGATCGGCAAGCGTTAAAACTTCTTGAATACTTAGCTCTAAAAGATGCAAAAAAAAGTCTTACTTTAGTTTCTAAGCTTGTTGAGCAAGGAATAGATATAAAATATTTCGTTGAGGAGGTAGCAAGTAAAATTCACTTAATGTTACTTAAAGAAGCGGGGGTTGAGCAAAATGAGAAGGAATTGTCACAGGAAAATTTTACCTTAGAAGAAATTTTTAGAATAGCCGGACTTTTGGAAAAAGCAGCTTATCAGTTAAAATTTTCGGTTTTGCCTCAATTACCATTAGAGTTATTAATTGTTGAGTGGTGCGGAATTTTGTCTATAGATGCAATAGGGAAGACTCAGCCAAAACAAAAAGAAGATGCGCAGATAAAAAAAGAGGAACCAAAAGAACCGGTTATAGAAAAGCCAATTCAAAATGTGAGATCCGATGACAACTGGCGCTTATTAATAGATAAAATTAAAATTAATAATCATTCGGTTGCAGGGGTATTAAGAGGTGTAAGCTTAAAGAGCTGGGAAAAAGATAAAGTTATAATAGAAACTAGATTTAAATTTCATAAGGAAAAATTAGAAGAAACAAAAGCAAGACTTTTAATTGAAAAAGTGTGTGAAGAAATTAGTGGGGGAAAAACAAGCGTTTCTATACAATTAAAAGAGAAGTAGCTAATGAGAAATGGTCCGCCCCATTCTTGCTCTTTTCGCCTTAGTCCGATGCCCATCGGACCGGCTCAAAGAGCGAATTTTGGCGGACTTAAGAAACAGTAATTTCTCTCCGCCAGCCGGTGGATCGAAAACTGTTTCTAAAGGAGGTGATTTTATGTTTAATCCATTAGGGCAATTGGGAGAAATTAAAAAAATGCGTGATGAAGCGTTAAAAATTCAGAGGTTGCTTCAGGCAGAAGAGGTTAGAGTCGAAAAAAACGGAGTAGAAATTTTAATTTCCGGAGATCAAAAAGTAAAAGAAATTAAAACAAACGGAAAATCTGACAACGACATAAAAGAAGCAATAAACGAAGCAGTTAAAAAATCTCAGGAATTAGCTGCTAAGAAGCTCGCCGGCATGGGTGGAGGATTGGGCGGTCTTCTTAAAGGTAAATAAAATCAAATTAGAAAAACTGCCGGAAGTTTTGGAGAATTCTACTGTTGATTCAGATGGTACTTAGATAGTACAATAGATTCGTGAAGGTATTTAGCGGTAGCTCTAACAAACCACTTGCGAAAAAAATTGCTCAAAGTTTAAAAGCGGATTTTTCTCCTTTAGAAATTTTTGTTTTTCCCGATGGCGAAAGAAGAGTTAGAGTAGAGGAAAAAGTGGTTGATGAAAAGGTGGTCGCAGTTCAGTCTACGAATATCCCCGCAGACACAAACTACATGGAATTATTCTTTATTGTTGACGCTCTAAAAAGGTCGGGAGCAAGCATAGTTGATGCAGTTATTCCATATTTGGGATATCAAAGGCAGGATCACATCTTCCGGGATGGTGAAGCAGTTTCCCTAGAAGTAATAATAGAAACTTTGGAGGCTGTTGGAGTAGATAGAATTATTACAGTAGATTTACATTCAGTTAAAATTCCGGAGCTTTTCAGAATTCCCATAATCCATTTATCCGCGCTGGAACTTTTTGCCGAAGAGATAAAGAAGTTGTCGGGCGAAAATTTTGCGGCTCCTGGTGCTAATAATCTTAAATCATTAATCTTAAATCATAAATCTAGTTTTACTCTGGTGTCTCCGGACATGGGAGGAATAAGAAGGATTAAAATTCTCTCTGAGTTGTTGGATAACACACCTTGGGCGACAATAGAAAAAAACCGGGATTTGGTAACAGGATCGGTAACAGCTGATAAGATTGAAGGAAGTGATGTTGATGGTAAAAATGTGATTATTGTTGATGATATGATTTCTACCGGTAAGACAATAGTTACTGCTTGCGATCTTTTGGAAAAACGTGGAGCAAGAGACATCTATGTTTTTGCAACACATGCTGTTTTTTCTAAAGAAGCACCGGAAATATTGCAAAACTCAAGAGCGAAGGAAATATTTGTGACAGATTCAATCTTTGTTCCCGAAGAAAAACATTTTCGAAAACTAAGAATACTTTCTATTGATAATTTAATTGCGGAAAATTTAAAATCCTAACTTTATGAAAATTCCAAAAGCAATACAGAATCTGGTTGAGTCTTTTGAAAGATTGCCGGGTATAGGTCCAAAATCAGCACAAAGGTTAACGTATTATCTTTTACATGTTCCGCAAACAGAATTAGATAAATTTGCAAATTCACTTGAATTTTTAAAAAAAAATACGATTTTGTGTTCATCATGCTACATGATTGCAGAAACAAATCCTTGCGATATTTGTGTCAGCGAGAATCGGGATAGCTCTGTTCTTTGTGTCGTAGAGCAACCGCTCGATGTTATCGCTCTTGAAAAAAACGGAAAATATAAAGGAAAATATCATGTTTTACATGGGAAGATTGATCCTCTAAATAATATTGGTCCGGATGAAATTTTTATAAATCAATTAATAGAAAGAGTGAAAAAAGCTAATGCAAACGGACATGCAATATCCGAAATTGTATTGGCGACAAATCCGACAATGGAAGGCGAGGCAACTGCAATGTATATATCTAAACAGCTAAAAAGTTCCACCTCGTCGGCGGATGGGCAAAACTCAAAAGTCAAAATAACGAGGATAGGGAGAGGGCTTCCGATTGGGGCAGATTTAGAATATGCAGATGAAATAACTCTGCAAAAAGCAATGGAAGGGAGAATGGAATACTAATGCAAAATCAAAAATCAAAAATCAAAAATCAAAAATCAAAAAAGACCGAACATTGAGGAGGGGAATGAATAAGCCGGGAAATTTAGGAAAGCTTGGGGACTTAGGGGATAAAGCATCCTCTGTTATTGGAAAAGAAGCAAAGAGTGTTGCAAAGGCTGTTAGGTCGCAAATATCAGTATCAGAGGTTGGTGCGGAAAATTCGGATGGTCAAACATCGGGGCAAAGTGCAAATCCTCCTCAAGAACAGAATCAAGCATTTGTTAAGGAAATGTATGGAATACAGGGGGGTAAAGAGGTTCCTTCTAAAGAACAAGCCGAAGCACAAAATAAAGCAAGTAAAACAGAGGATGAACAAAAGTTACAAGAAATAAGAGCCTTAGCGCGGAAATTACATAAAGAGACTTATTATGATCCTTTAATTGAAAAATCAAAACCACAGAAGGACGAAGAAAGATCTCAGGAAAGGGTGGAAAGACAAGAAAAGGAAGAAGAAAAGGAAGATTGGCTTAAGAAACAAAAAGAGGATAAAAAAGCACCTGTTTCTGTTCATAGAGCGCAAAGAACAACCGAAATGGGAAAAACCTCGGGATAACCTCTTATATTTACATTTAATAGCCTCTATGTTAAGCTCGTTTTATGCTAAAAATTTATAACACGTTAACTAGACAAATAGAAGATTTTCAGCCGATTAAGTCTCCGGAAGTGGGGATTTATGCCTGCGGACCAACTGTTTATGATTATTTACATATTGGGAACATGCGTCGCTATGTCGGAGACGATATCTTAGTAAGAGTTTTGAATTACGACGGGTACAAAATAAAATATGTAATTAACATAACAGACGTGGGACATTTAACTTCGGATGCGGATACAGGGCAAGACAAGATGGAAAAGGGTTCAAAGAAGTTTAAAATGAGTGTATGGGATATAGCCAAAAAATTCGAAAAGACTTTTTTTAAAGATTGGGAAGCATTAAATTTACTGGACCCAAGCGAAGTAATGCATGCTACTGATTACATTAACGACCAAATTCAACTAATAGAGATTTTAGAAGAAAAAGGATTTACCTATAAAACTTCCGATGGGATTTATTTTAATACTTCAAAATTTCCTAATTACGCTGAGTTATCAAAACAAAAGATAGAAGAGCTAAAAGCGGGAGCAAGAGTAACCGTAACTAAAGGAAAGAAAAATTCTAGCGATTTTGCTCTTTGGAAATTTTCCTATCCAAACGGAAGATCTTTTGATTCGAATAAGGATGATTCTGTTTCTAAACGCCAAATGGAATGGAAAAGTCCGTGGGGGATAGGATTTCCGGGATGGCACATAGAATGTAGCGCTATGTCTATGAAGGCCTTAGGGATAAATTTTGATATTCATACCGGTGGAATAGATCATATTAGTGTTCATCATACAAATGAAATTGCCCAGTCGGAAGCAGCAAGTGGAAAAAAATTTGTAAACTATTGGGTGCATCATGCATTCCTCTCTGTAGAAGAAGAAAAAATGAGTAAAAGTCTCGGAAATTTTTACAGAGTAGGCGAAATCGTTGCCAAAGGATACGATCCTCTTTCCTTACGTTATTTATATTTACAAACTCATTATAGAAAGGAAATGAATTTTACTTTTAAAGCTCTTGACGGAGCTCAAACAGCCTTAAATAGACTAAGAGATGATATTGTAAGGCTGGGACAGCCGGCAGAAAGAAGCTGCGAAGAATTTGACGTTCTTTTTTTTGCCGCAGTAAACGATGACTTAAACATGCCTCAAGCTTTGGCAATTGTTTGGGAAATGATGAAATCAAATAATAGTAATTCCAAAAAGGCGGCAAGTATTTTAAATTACGAAAAAATTTTAGGTCTTAAGCTCGATAAAGCAAAGGAAATAAGAGGTAAGAAACTAGAAATTCCGGAAGAGATAATAAGAATGGTAAAAGAGCGCCAAAAATTAAGAAAAGAAAAAAGATTTTTCTTAGCAGATCAGTTAAGAAGTAAAATAAAAAAAATGGGTTATGAACTTGAAGATTCAAAAGATGGAATAATAATAAATCCTACCTAGCTCTTTTCAAAACTTTCCTAACGGCCTCTTTAATAGAATTTTTATCCAGACCATATTTTTCGATTAATTCATCTGTTTGGCCGGACTCTGCAAAAGTGTCTTTAAGTCCAATAAATTCCATGGGTGTGGGGGAGCTCCTTGCTAGACTTTCGGCAATTGCAGACCCCATTCCTCCTGCAACCTGATGATCTTCGCAGGTTACAATTGTACCCGTCCGTCTGGCAAGTTCAACTACGGTTTTCTCATCAAGAGGTTTTATAGTAGAGACGTTTGCAACTAAAACATTTATATGTACTTCTTCAAGTTCCATAGCCGCTAAAAGTGCCTGATAAAGCATATGCCCTGTTGCAAAAATGGTTGTTTTTGGGTTGTCCGATTCCCAATAAGTATAAATTTTACCTTCCTCAAATGGTGTTTCAGCGGTTGTTATGAGGGGGGAATTTTGGCGGCTAAATCTTAAATAAACAGGTCCGTTAATTTTTGCTGCTTCGAGCGTTATTTTTTCTGCTTCAAGTGCGTCGCATGGGCAGAAAATCTTAATTCCCGGCAAGGCTCTTAATATTGCAATATCTTCGGTTGCCTGATGAGTTGCTCCATCCGGGCCGGTAACAATTCCTGCATGATGTCCGGCAATTTTTACATTTGTATTGTTATAAACAACAGTTGTTCTTACAGTTTCCCAATTTTTTCCGGGAGAAAATACGGCATAGGAAGTTGTAAAAGGAATTTTTCCGGACATCGCAAGCCCGGCTGCGACCGCAATCATGTTTTGTTCTGCAACTCCGCACTCTACGTATCTATCCGGAAATGTTTCGGCAAATTTATTTGCTTTTGTGGATTCGGAAAGATCAGCGGACAAAACTACAACTTTTTCATTGCTCTTGCCAAGCTTAAAAAGCGCCTCACCAAAACCATCACGAGTTGCTTTTTTCTCAACGTCATTATCAAATATTTTTGGATTTAATTTTAAATCAGGATTCAACATATCAATTAGTTTGTAAAGTTATAAAGTTAAAAGTTCATAAAGTCTACATTGATTTGTTATTTATCATACCTTCTATAATTTCCAGTTCTTCTAATGCTCGTTTTGCCTCCGTCTCATTTGGTGTTTTTCCATGCCAAGTAAAGTCGTTTTCCATAAATGATACTCCCATTCCCGGAACAGTATGGGCAATAATTACAGTTGGTTTTTCTCGGAATGCCTGTGCTTGCATAGCAGTTAAGATGAATTCTTTAATATTGTTGCCGTTTACCTTAAGAACGTTCCAGTTAAATGCTTCGTATTTTTTTTTAAGAGGTTCAAGCGGCATAATATCCTCAGTGAAGCCTGTAATTTGAATATTGTTCCGGTCTACAATTTGAATTAAATTATTAAGCTTTTTCTTCCCCGCAAGCAAAACTGCCTCCCAATGGTTTCCTTCTTCGTGTTCGCCGTCCGAGGTAATACAATAAATAAAATATTTTTTATTGTCCATTTTTGCAGCAAGTGCCATTCCGGTTGCTTGAGAAAGCCCTTCTCCTAAAGGACCGGAAGTTGTTTCTATTCCGGGCAAGCTTCCTCTGTGCGGATGTCCCTGAAGACGGGAGTTTAGTTTTCTTAAAGTCATTAATTCCTCAATGGGAAAATAGCCGGCAAGTGCCAACGCAACATATTGAACAGGACAAATATGTCCGTTAGATAAAACTAATCTATCTCTCTCCGGCCAGTTTGGATTTTTAGAATCATGATTTAAGATAAAAAAGTATAATGCGGAAAAAATGTCGGCCATTCCAAGTGGACCTGCGGTATGTCCGGATTTTGCCTCACGCAAAGATTCAATTATTAATTGTCTAATCTTATTTGCAATTTGCTCAAGTCTTTTTAATTCTTTTTCATTAACTTCGCGCATGGTATGTATATATATTAACGGGTTAATCATTTGTTTTCAAGTTAATTTGCCTCTTTACATAATTAGGAAAAGTCTGGTAAAATAATTGCAATGGCAACAATAAGAAAAACAACTCGAGCAAGAAAAACCGTAAAAGTAGCTTCCATAGTATCGGAAAAAAATATATCTAAACCTTTAACATCTTCGGCTTTGTCCACAGGACTTTCCAGAAGAACAATAATTATTGCGTTAGTTGTGGCGGCAGTAATTATTGTAGGAGTCTTATTAAGAAATCAGATAATAGTTGCTACCGTTAATGGTAAACCTATTTCAAGGCTTGCACTTATTTCCGAATTAGAAAGACAGTCCGGAAAAAAGACATTGGATGTTCTAATTACAAAAAATTTAATTTTTCAAGATGCGGAAAAGAAAAACATAACAGTTAGTGATAAGGACATAAGTATAGAAACTAAAAAAATAGAAGATAATTTAAAAAAGCAAGGGCAAGAATTAAATACTTTGCTGACGAGTCAAGGAATGAGCCAATCGGAATTTAAAGAACAAATAAAAATTCAAATTTTAGTCAAGAAATTATTGGTAAAAGAAACAGCGGTGAGTGATAAAGAAATAAACGATTATATAGCAAAAAATAAAGACGCAATGCCAAAAGATCTGAGTGAAAAACAGCTTAAGGAAGAAGTGAAGGGTCAACTTGAGCAGCAAAAGTTAAGTGAAGCATCAAATAAATTTGTAACCTCTCTAAGAGAAAAAGCTAAGATAGAGCATCTCCTTAATTTTAAATAGCTTCGTATCTGCATTAATTATTACTAACAAAATTCTATTTTTTTGTGTATAATTGCTCAATGGATAAAAGATTTTTAATAATTATGGTTGTAGTTGCAGGGCTTTTGGCAACGGGATTAATTCTTCAGGATAGCTCAAAAAAGAAAGATTCGCCTTTAAACCTTTTTGATAAAATTAACACAACTCCTACTCCTGCAGTAGGTATGAAGGCAGAATTTATTACTCCATCTAAAGTTCCATCTCCAATTCCCACAAAACCATTAGAAGCTTCTCCTTCTGCGATGGAGACCTTAGAAGGTGGACTTATGATTGGAGAAATAAAAGAGGGTATAGGTAAAATTGTAAAAACAGGCGACACGGTTCAAGTAAATTATACCGGAGCACTTGAAGACGGAACAAAATTTGATAGCTCCTATGATAAAGGTCAGCCATTTGTTACACAAATCGGGGCAGGAATGGTAATTAAAGGTTGGGATATTGGAGTAGTTGGAATGAAAGAGGGTGGTATAAGAAGGTTAGTTATTCCGCCGGAACTAGGCTATGGGGCAGCCGGTGCGGGAAATGGAGCAATTCCTCCAAATGCAACGTTAATATTTGACATAGAAGTTCTTAAGATTAAGTGAAAATTCAAGTAAGTGTAAAAACAGGGGCAAAAAAAACAGAAGTTATAATTTTAGACGCAAAGCATTTTGCAGTTCACGTTCCTCAAATCCCGGAAAAAGGTAAAGCAAACGAAGCTGTTTTAAAAGCTCTCTCTGATCATCTTGGAATTAGTCCTTCCAGAATAATTCTTCTTAGGGGACAAAGATCAAGGAGTAAGTTTTTTGAAATTACTTAGATGTAAAATATTCTATTGAAATAAGAGATTAGATCTGTAACTTTAATTTGCTCAATAAATCTTCCAGTGCTTTTATAATATCTTGTAAGCCTCCTGTAATATTTATTTTATATTGATTGCCGATTCGTTGTACTAATCCGGTTGGAGTGGGGCTTGGGGGTAGGGGTAATAGAAATCTCCCGAGTTTTATAAATTTGACCATCGTCTTCAATTTCATTTTTATCCTCATCTTTTTCACTTCCCTTGTTATTATTTATTTTTATTTCTTTTGCATAATACTTTTCATTGATAACTTTACCTTCAACTTTTACAAAAGAACCATCCGCAAGAGTTCCTTTTATTTGTAGTTTTCCGGTTATAGTTGCATCCATAATAATACTTATTCCATTTATGTCAAAAGAAAAAGACGAAAGATTGCTGATGTTTCCTTTCATTTCAAACCCTTTCCACTTCGGGTGGTCTTTGCCGATTCTTTGTACTTTTATTTGTGTAATAGTTTTATTGTCGTTTCTATTATTTAAGGTTCTCACATTTAACGTCGTTGTTGAAGTAGTTTCAGTTTCTTTGTTTGCATTTTCTAAATTAAAATCTTGTTTCTCTGACTCTGCCGTTGCGTTTGTTATTACTGCAGCTAAAAGAATAACGGAAATTATTGTTACTGCGACTAATTTTTTCATATAAGATCTATAACGAAACTCATATTTTTTCGTTACAATTGTTAGAACATGATAGAATTAGTCTCATACGATTTACAGAAGAATTTGAAACTGTTTACATTAGATATTCGGATAAGATATATAGATACTTGTATTTTCAGACAAAAGATCCGTATTTGTCCGAAGACATTACAGCAGAAGTTTTTTTAAAAGCATGGAAAAAATGGGAAACATTTAAGAAAGATTATATTCAAGCTTTGCTTTTTAAAATTGCCAGAAATACATTAGTAGATCATTGGAGAAAAAATAATAAAAAGAAAGAATCTTCGCTTGAGACAAAAATAGAAGAAGGAGCAGAACCTTTTTACGACGAGGATTTTATAGGAAAAATGCAAAGCGATGAAAACGTAAAAGATGTAAATAATGCATTGCAGCTTTTACCGAAAAACTTAAAAGAAGTAGCAATATTAAGATTTATAGAAGATATGTCGGCAAAAGAAGCAGGAGAAATTCTTAATATTAGTGAAGGAAACGTAAGGGTTTTGCAGTACAGAGCGCTTATAAAATTAAAGGAGATTTTTAAAAAATGATAAACGAAGAATTAAAAAAATTATTTGAAGAGCTAAAGTCGGAAGGTGCTTCCAGGAAAGAAATGGAGGAGCTTATCCCTGTTCTAAATAAACTTTCAGCTATAAAAAAACATGAAAGACCATATCTTTTAAAGAGAAAATTTTTGGAAGAAAAAACACCGGAAATTAAAAAAAGTTTATTTTTTCCAAAATGGTTTTTTGCCCCGGCGATTGCTTTTTCCCTGTTTCTATTTGTAGGAGTGATTTCTGCTTCCTATGCATCTCAAAAAAGTTTACCCGGTGATCTGCTTTATCCTGTAAAAAGATTAACCGAAGATGCAAGGATTTTGGTCGACCCTAATTTTAAAAACGAAAAAATTGTGAGACGAAGCGAAGAAATTAAAAAATTAACCGAAGAAAAAGAAGAAAAGCCTAAATTTATTAACAAAGCAATTGATGATTTTAGAAAAGAATCGGAAGACAGCAGAAACCATGATGCAAAGAAAGTGCAAGAAAGTCTAAAAAATCTGGAAGATGCAAAACAGAATGTTTTGGGAGAGGAGAAAAAACAAATAGAAAGAGTAATTGAAAAAACAGAGAATAGTCAGGATAATAGGGAATTAGAATCACAGGATAGCAACAGAAACGAAGATGAGAAAAATAAATAACCCCTTAGAATTATTAATAATGCGCGACTTCCGCTTCTTCTTTTGTTTTGTGGATTGTTCCTTCGGGATGATGAGGCGGAGAATAGGTAGTAATTATTTTCATTGGCGTTGATCCGACGGTAATAAAATTATGTTCTACTCCGGCATTAACCAAAACTAAATCGTCCTTTCTAAAAGGTTTTTCTTGTCCATCTAAAACAACCTTTCCTTCACCTTCTACTAAAAACAGAACTTGATCGTTTTCATTATGTGTTTCGGAGCCAATTTCGCTATTTGCGGGAATAGACATTATTACGACTTGCGTATTTTTTCCGGTCTCCAAAACCTGCCTGAAATACTCATTCGTAATTGCTTTTGATGTTATATCTTCAATTACACCTTTCATAATTATAGTTTACAAAAAAAATCAATGCTTGTCTAGGGATATAGTAAATTATTACAGAATTTTTACTTTTAAAAAAATCTATTCATCAGGACAAATTCCTGATAGAATTAAACTCTATGCAAAATTTAAAAAACTCAAGAATAATCTTCATTTTTATTACAATGTTCCTCAATTTTTTGGGATTCAGCATAATTATTCCGATAATACCTTTTTTGGTAGGAAAATATATTCAAGACCAAAGCTTAGTCGCCTGGAACGTAGGGCTAATATTATCCATCTTTGCTTTTTGCCAATTTTTCGCTGCTCCGGGACTTGGGGCCTTAAGCGACAGGTATGGAAGGAGACCAATTCTCTTAATTAGCTTATTAGGTTCGGCTATAGGCTATATAATCATGGGTATTGGAGGTAGTCTTTGGGTACTTTTTTTGGGAAGAATTATAGATGGAACAACAGGAGGTAATATTAGCACGGTTTATGCTTATCTTGCCGATATTACGGAACCAAAAAATAGAGCAAAATATTATGGAATGTTAGGAGCTGCCGGAGGATTTGGTTTTATAGTAGGTCCTGCAATAGGCGGACTTCTTGCGCATATTAGTGTTTCTGCTCCCTTGTTTGCGGCAGCCGCAGTTACATTTGTAAATATGCTTTGGGGATATTTTGTTCTTCCGGAAAGTTTGCCAAAAGAGCATAAGACCGAAAGTTTTGACCTTGCTCACTTAAATCCCTTTTCCCAATTTAAGCATATTTTTTCGATTCAGATTTTACGGAGAATATTTTTATTTGGACTTATTTTCCTTTTCGCATTGTATTGCATGCATGGAAATAATGCAGTATTTATGAAAGATGCTTTTAATTGGAGTCCCACGCAAATCGGATTTTTGCTTTTTATTATTGGAATTGTAGATGTTTTCTCTCAAGGATTTTTGGTAAGAAAATTAATGCCGATTTTTCATGAAACTAAAATTGGCATCGCAGGGCTTGTTTTAGCTCTTATAGGTTTTATTATGATAGTAATTACGGCAATAACAAATTATTTGCCATTATTTTATCTTGGAATAATTATTCTTAACATTGGAGATGGTTTATTTGAGCCATCATACAACAGTTTAGTTTCTAAATCGGTAAGCCCTAAAATGCAGGGAAGAGTACAGGGAGCAAGTCAAGGACTGCAGTCTATTGGCAGAATGATCGCGCCTCTTTTTGCGGCATGGATTTATAGTTATTGGAGAGGGTTACCGTTTGTTTTAGAATCCGTATTTGTTATTATCTCGCTTACTGTATTTGTTTACACACTTCCTGTAATCCGTGCTTATAAAGCACGGATAGAAGAAACTATCTTAAAGTAAATATTAATTTGTAACAGGAAAAAGAAGAGATAAATTATTATATAGAAGATATTTAAGATGAAAAATCAAGCAATTTTACCACGGAAAGATTTAATTCCCAAAAAAGAAAATAAAAGAAATAGAATAATTTTTCTTTTGAGCGCACTTATTGCTATAAACGCTTTTGTTTTTGGATCCTTTTATTTTTCTATTTATCAAAATAAACAAAATAATAAGACAGGTTTAGGTTTAAAAAAAGAGTTAAATACAGAGACGGCTATAGAGCCGATTCCATTTGGGGAAATTACAATTCCATATTTAAGAAGCCGCACGTATCAAAGTTCGTTGGGCAAGCTTAACCAGGCAACAGAAACCTCCGCCTATACGGGATATTTAACAAGTTACAATTCGGATGGATTAAAAGTTAACGGGTATCTTACCATCCCAAAAGGGGAGAAGCCGAAAAATGGTTGGCCGGCAATTGTTTTTGTCCATGGATATATTCCTCCGCAAAATTACCGGACTTTAGAAAATTATTCGGAATACGTAAATTATTTGGCAGGAAAAGGGTTTGTAGTGTTTAAAATTGATCTTCGGGGAAATGCAGATTCCCAGGGGGAGCCTGGCAGAGGATATTATTCGTCGGATTACATAATAGATACGTTAAATGCGCGCGCAGTTTTACAGAAATCTGACTTTGTTAACCCGAAAGCTGTTGGGTTATGGGGTCATTCTATGGCGGGAAATGTGGTTGCGCGGGCACTTGCCTCACAACCCGAAATTCCGGCAATCGTTATTTGGGCAGGAGCGGTTTACACATATTCGGATTTTGCAGAATTTGGTATAAGTGATAATTCTTATAATCCTCCGGTAACTCAATCGCCGAGCAGAAAAAAAAGAAATGAAATGTTTGCAAAATACGGACAATTTAATCCAAATAGTTCATTTTGGAAATTGGTTCCGATGACAAATTATTTAAGCGATATAAAAGGAGCAATTCAGCTAAATCACGCCGTAGATGATTCGGTAGTAGATATTAGGTACAGTAGAAATTTAAATAAAATATTAGATGGTACGAAAATTATTCATAAGCTTAATGAGTATCCCAGCGGAGGACATAATATTTCGGGTGAAAGTTTTAATACGGCAATGCAAAACACCGTGGAGTTTTTCAAAAAATACCTGAAATAGTAAGCCTTTTTTCAATTGCTTTTCTTAATTTACCACGGTGGATGTCTGGTATAAAGAAAGCAGGAATCTTATATTTATCTAAAATGTCCAATATATTTTTCAAAGCTTTTTCCTCGAATTCCCCATGTTTTAAATGAACGGAAACTCCTAGTGGATTTTCTCTAGTGTTAAGAAAATTAATATGCTTAATTATTTCTTCAAATGTAGGGGGGTTAATGGTAAGTCTTCCAAAATCTATTCCTAAGGTAACTTTGTGCTCTCCCAAGCTTATTTCATGATAAAGCCCATGCAGTCCCAAAATTTTTCCATTAACACTTGTTACGTCTATGTCAAACACATTTGCGCCCTCTAACAATGCTTGATTTATATCCGGGATAGTATTTCCGGATCTATGTTTCCATCTTAAGCGTCCTTCTTTAACGAAAAAAGAATATTTATCATACATAGGGAATGCATTCATAACGATATCCTTTACAGGGTCAAGATCGCGCCAAGTTGGTCCCGGGTAATTTTCCATAAACTTACCAGCCTCATATACCAACAGTCCTGTGCCCATTAACAAAAATTCTCTCCTCGTTATTTGTTTTCGGAGTAAAAAATCTAAATATGGCTCAGTATCTCTCGGAGCACTTTGTGGTGTTTCATTGATTGGTAGATTTTCTTCTTTTGGCACAAAAGGTCCGATCAAAAAACCTCTTCTTGTGTGTAACCGTTGCCCTACTTGTGGAGCAAGTTCTTTCATATAAACTGGTGTGAATACTATCAAAAGCTGCAAGTCAGAGCAAGTTGCAAAATAGTAAGAGCTTTAAAGTGAATGTCATCTTCTGTTATAATCTTTTCATGAATCTTTCTATTGGAATTGTGGGGTTACCCAACGTTGGAAAGTCGACGTTGTTTAATGCGCTTTTAAAAAAGCAGCAGGCTTTTGTGGCAAATTATCCGTTTGCAACAATAGAGCCAAATATTGGGATAGTTCCTGTACCGGATAAAAGACTTATTGAGCTTGCCCAAATAACCCAAAACGAACATAAAATGCCGGAACTTCCGCCTATTATTCCCGCAACCGTAAAGTTTGTAGACATTGCTGGTTTAGTAAAAGGAGCGGCACAGGGAGAGGGATTGGGAAATAAATTTTTATCCCGCATCCGCGAAGTGGACGCTATTTTTCAGGTTGTCCGTTATTTTAAATCTCCCGATGTCCATCATGTAAACGGTGCTCCGAATCCGGAAAATGATCTTGCAGTAATTAATATGGAGTTAATTTTTGCCGATTTAGAAACTTTAACTAAGCAGCATGAACCAAAAAGAAATCCTTCGGCAAGCTCAGGACAAGTTAAAGAGGAAGCTATTAAATGGGAGGCAATTAAAAAACTTAAAAAAGGTTTAGACGAAGAAAAATTGGCAAAAGACGTTCAATTAACAAACGAGGAGAAAGTTCAAGTCAAAGAGCTCCAGTTATTAACTATGAAGCCAATGGTTATTGTGGCAAATGTGGATGAGGATGACCTTGGCAAGGATTTTGGGAAAGATATTGTTGTAATTTGTGCACAGACCGAATCAGAATTATCCCAGCTGGATGAAGAGGGTCAAAAAGAGTACTTGGGTGCCTTGGGGTTTTTTGAATCCGGACTGGAAAGAATTATTAAAAAAGGCTACGGAATTTTAAATTTAATTTCGTTTCTTACGGCAGGGGAGAAAGAAGTTCGGGCATGGACTATCAGAAAAGGTTCAAATGCAGTTGAAGCAGCAGGAGCAATTCACACAGACTTTATTAAAAAATTTATAAAAGCAGAAGTTGTAGCGTTTGGAGATTTTGTGCAAAACATTGGCTGGAAAGGTTCAAGAGAGAAGGGAAAAGCCAGATTTGAAGGTAAAGATTATATCGTTAACGATGGGGATATTGTTGAGTTTAAGATTGGAAGCTAAACTGAATGCGTATTGCAATTTTGAGAGTTTAAAGGTAAAATTAAACACATGCGAAATTATCAATTAGTATTAGTTTTAAGACCATCTTTGTCGGAATCAGAAAGAAAAAAAGTTACAGAAACAGTTAAAGGTTGGTTAAAGGATGTAAAAATTTCCAAAGATGAAGAGTGGGGACAAAAGGCACTGGCTTATAAAATTAAAAAAGAAAATGCCGGATTTTATTTAAATTACGAATTGGAAGCGGAAGTAATTCCGGGTGATTTTGAAAAAAGAATTATCGGACAAGATGCTATACTTAGGCACCTACTGATAAGAGTTCAAAGTGCAAAGTTAAAAGTTAAAAGTGAAAAAGAGGAAAAGGCAAAAAAAGAAGACGAAGGGAAAACAGCGAAGGTCGATACCAAAAAAGTTTCAAAAATAGTGAAAAAAACAGCATCGGTTAAAATGGAGTCAAAAATCGAGAGAAAGAAAAATGCAAAATAATTTTAGTTTTGCATTTTAGGTTTTGGGTTTGTATTATGGCACGAAGTTTAAACAAGGCACAATTAATTGGAAATTTAACCAGAGATCCGGAGTTAAGATATACGCCATCCGGGGCTGCGGTTTGTTCTTTTAGCATAGCAACCAATAGAACTTGGACAACCGATACCGGAGAAAAACATGAGGAGGCGGATTTTCATAGAATTGTTGCTTGGAATAAATTAGCAGAACTTTGCAGTCAATTTTTGGTAAAAGGCAGAAAAGTCTTTGTTGAAGGAAGAATTTCTACAAGATCTTATACTGCACAAGACGGAACTGTAAAATCAATTACCGAAATTATAATTTCGGACATGATCCTTTTGGATTCCAGAAGGCAAGAGGTCGTAGAGGGGACAGGAGAAGTTGAGAAAAAGGAAGAAAAAACAGAAAATAAAAAAAATCATCCTTCGCGTAAAGTATCTGAGGACAAGGAAATAGAGGAAAGTGCGGAGGAAGAGCCAATTGCACCTGATGATATTCCTTTCTAAGTTAAAATATTATGGCAAAACCAACTAAACTAACAAAAAGAAGAATGCAAAAAAATGTCGCTCCCAAAAAGTGCTATTTTTGCAGCGAAAAAAAAGATCCTGATTTTGCGGACGTAGCGGCTCTTAGGAGGTTTCTTACCGAAAGAGGAAAGATCGTTCCAAGATCCAGAAACGGTCTTTGTACAAAACATCAAAGAGGCATAACCCATGCTATTAAATACGCAAGACACTTAGCTCTCTTAGCGTTTAACGTTAAAATTTAGCAATGGCCTTATTGCCCGTCTTACTTCCAAAAGGTTTTAAATTAAAAATATCAGTTGATAGTGTTGTATGTGCCGGGGATTTATTAGCTTATAAAAATATTGGTAAAGAAGAAGTAATTTTGCTTTCTAAAAATCTTAAGATTTCTCCTTCTAAGGTTCTAAAGTGTTTAAAAAAGAATTTAGGAGATAGAATAGAAAAAGGGGAAGTCCTAGCGGAAAAGAAAAGAATAGTAGGCGGCAAAAAATTTATTAGTCCTTTCTCCGGAACAATTACGCGGCTTGAAGAATCTACGGGAAGACTTTTTATTCTTTCGCAAAGTGAAGAAAAGATAAAAGAGATAAAATCTCCTGAGTCATACCTAATCGAAGAATGATACTGAAATCGTAGGTTATGTTTTTCTATTCGAAC
>PFRF01000002.1 GCA_002788395.1 Candidatus Levybacteria bacterium CG_4_9_14_0_2_um_filter_35_21
TAACGAACCATTTTGAAAAACCAGCTTTCTATTTGTAGCCATTCTTCAATACTAGTTCAAAAAAGAAAAGGTGTCAATCTACTACACCCGGAGGGTGTAAAGCTAAAGTTTTTAATTTTATTTAAGAATTGAAAAGTTCATAGGTGGGTTTTTAAGTATTTCACGTCGTACAGAAGTATTTGATATGCTCCTTCTTTAATTAATGAGGATTTTCTAATAGATCTTATTATGTCTTCAAAAATTCTTAATTCCATTACAGCTATTTTCCTTCTTCCTTTGTCATAGTTCTTCTTAGCATTTTTTACAAGGAAAATTAAATTGTTTGATATCCAAGGAGAAATTAACTTTTGAGTTTTAGCTTCGCTTACGTCATTAATTAGATTTTGAAAAGTTACTATTTTAGTATTTTTAGAAGTATTGGAATTCAGTTTATCAAAATTTACGATAAAACTATCGGCTTTGCTTGGTCCAATTAATCCATTTTGTTCTAAAACATTAACATTTCCATCCTTATCGTAAAAATAAGCAGCAATTTTATATTTCTGCGCAATTTGTGAGGTTAGATCTATTTGGTAATTTTCTGTCTCCGGCTTGGAATAATAATATGTTTTTATTGGATCTCCGCTTAATTGACCAGGATTAGAATCATTTTTCAATGGCTGCTGTAAGTATTGTTCTCCAACAAGATTTCCCAGTGAATCTTTAACTTTAATATCAAGATTTTGATTGGTGACAAGCAGTATATACGAGAGATCTGAGCTTGTGGGCATATATCTGCCGAGAGATAAATAAGAATTGCCGTATGAATTAAGATCGTTTCTGTTAAAATACGGATCGTTAATGGTAAAGGAATCCGAGGAGATTCCTTTTGCAACCACAAAATGATTCGCAACTTCTAAAATATCCGGCATGTCATTCATAAGGTCATTTGTTAAATGTTCATTATTCTGAAAATTTTCTCGGTAATATTCAAGTGCGTCAAAGCTTATGGGATTATTATCCTTAACAAGTTTTGGAAGTCTAGAAATTGCAAGCCAATTAACATAGCCATTTTCAACATACCCATCAGGTTGACTTTTTAACCAGAGGTCTAATGAACCAGGGTCTAAATCCGATTCGTTAGTCATTTTATTTATACCGTAGTACCTTAGGATCATTGCTGCGGAAGTTAGGGCACATCCCCAAGAATTTATTGTAGGACTTGTGGGAGCCCATCTATTTGCGCTGTCATAAACATGAAACTTCCAGGGACTTGAGGTTTGTTTTAGAATCGGAACGTTTAAGCTAGTTGGTGTTGGTGTTGGTGTTGGTGTTGGTGTTGGTGTTGGTGTTGGTGTTGGTGTTGGTGTTGGTGTTGGTGTTGGCTCATCTAGACTGGTAACAACAACATTATCAAACCATGTTTCACTGGAGGAGTCACTACCAACGCCAGCCCTTAATCCGATCGTTCCTAAAGGAAGGGATGTAGAAAGATGTACTTCTCTGACTAAAACGTAATTTATTAAAACTTTAATGTTGCTTGGGGTAACGATTAATTTAATATGATATGTCTGTCCATTTGGATAGCCCTGAGATATGTTTACTAAAGTTTGGTCTATGGGGCCACCTAAGAAAAAATTCCCCGGAGATTGAAAATGTACTTCATATATTATCGAGCCGTCAGGTAACACAATTACGTATGGTAAGTTGTGATCTGTACCGCTTACGAATTTCATGTCTACCTCAAATGTGTACTGATTTAATTGAGTTGACCAATTTGGCGATGTAGGAATTATATTAGTTGCACATGTAGGCTGTACTGGGATGTTTATTCCTACCTGTCCATTTTCTACTGTCCAATGCGCATTGCATGTTGGTGTCGGTGAAGGATCGAACCTTACCCATTTTGACGGAAAAGAACCATTAATGTAAGAGTCAAAATCGTCTTGAAATATTATATTTGAAGCACTTGTCTTGTTCCAAATGGAAGGTGGTAAAGATAAAAATAAAATAAAAACAAAAAAAATAAACAAAAGAAATTTTAGGGCAGATAATTTCTTCATATCATTAGTATTTATATTATTTAAGACTTTGTCAAGATGGAAAAATATTGTTTGAATTAGCATCAATAAATAATAGTTTTTTTGTCTGATTTTGTTACGTTTATAGACAATTTATTAATTCCAATATTCGGAGAATCGAATATAATAATTATAGCTAAGAAAATTTAAAGTATGAGGGTTGTTTTTTTTGCGAGGCTGTTCTATTTAAATTACGTTAATTATAAAATGTATAAAAGCAAATTTAAAAGTATCTAACGAACATTTTTATATCTATAAATTCCCAATTGAGCTCTTGCTTTATTAAGTGGGGAATTAAAAATATTTAAATTGGTTTTTGAAAAAAATCAAAAATTTTTAAAATTCTCACAAAAGACAATGAAGATTTGGAAAGTTAAAATTGGCACTTTATCTGCAGTGCCTGTCGTTACAGATGGACATGGCGGGAGCATTTGGGGTTATATTAAGACCTGTAATAATAAATTAAGATTGATAATTTTTCAGAAAGATATTCCTGTTGAGTTGTTTGGATCAAAACCTAGAACAGAGTCAAAAACGCTTTTTATTAGGCATAAGATTTTTATCAGTGATATTGTCCCCCTCTCTCAAATTATCCCCAAGAAGTAGGTTTGGAAGTTAAAGCATTCTAAATGTAAATTTTTTAGACTTTGCGATAAAGCATAAACAGAGATAAGGTTGGGTTTTTGTGTTTGATGTTACACCCATATTACACCCTCCGGGTGTTCTGGCTTCACACATTTTCTTAAAAAAATTATTCTAAAATTAGGTGTTTAATTTTTTCATATTTTTTACCGTAATCAATTTGATCTAAAACAAACTCTTCGTATTGCTTTGAAGTTTTAAAAAAAGATAGAACAGTTTCTTTATCTAGTACAATTTTGTTTTCTTTATTTATCGCTAAATAAGCTGAATAAGATGACCATTTGTAGTCCAATAATTGATCCCTATTAATTACACTTGATGCTACAGGGTTAATATGGATATATCGCGATAAATGAATTAGCTGATCATCACTTTCAACAAAAACAGCCTTAAAAACACCCTCAAATAATGGACCTATTCTTTTATATTTTGCATTGAAGTATTTAGTAAAAGAATTTGTAAAGTTTGCGATAAAAGTTGACACACTATTATCTATTTTTTGCCGAAAATGAAAATGAAAATGGTTAGGCATTAGACAAAAAGCCAACACATCGACCAAGCTTTCGTTTTCCGACAACCTCTTAAGAGTGTTATCTCTAGCTTCCAAAGATAATTGCAGAAACTGTGAATACCTGATTGGAATATCTTTATGATTGTAAAAGTTTATTAGTTCTATCGCTCTGTGAAGTTCTCTGGTATCTTGAAATACATTTCTTCTATCAAGACCGCGGTTAAATATATGATATAACGAACCATTTTGAAAAACCAGCTTTCTATTTGTAGCCATTCTTCAATACTAGTTCAAAAAAGAAAAGGTGTCAATCTACTACACCCGGAGGGTGTGGGAAGAGTGTGAAAGAGCGTAATGTGATATTTAAAAACTGAAATATTACAGGTGGTTTTTTAGATAGCTTGCGTCGTAAAAAAGAATTTGGTAAGCGTCTTCGGTTATATGTTTTCCTCTTTGTGCGTTTAGTTCATTAAGTAAAGAATTTAGAAAATTTTTTGAGACATTTTTATTTATTTGATTTACGATTTGGGATATTACTACTTTAGTAAGTAAGCTGTTGTAAACACCGTTATTTTTAATGAACTTAAGATTTTTTGCTTCGTTGATGTCATCAATAAGACTTTGAAAAGAAACAAATCGTTTTATTTCCGATGTATTATTTTGTGAATAACTTATCTCTATGATTTCATCATTGTTACTGCTTATTACTCCTTTTATTTTATTTAATTCGTCGTTTCCATCTTCTTGAAATGTTGAAATATTTATTTCATAAATTTCGGTTTTATCGCTCGATAATTTAATTTCATATTCGCCGTCTGGTGGTTCAGGTAATAAAAATTCGTTTACACCGGTTCCTAAGTCTTCCAGTAAGTTTTGATTATTAGGATTACTTATCGGTTCTTGGAATGAATACGATGCATTATTTATTTCATTGACACTCTGAAGAGTTCCATTATCAAAGTATTTTCCTGTTTTATTATTTTGCGGGTCTGTGACGAGCAATTCAATGCCTGGGTTTACAACTGTAACTAGATAACTAAAGTTAGTTTGCGAAGGAATGTACCTATCTACTTGAGTATAGCTGTTGAAAGATGCAAGGGCAGCATGGTTCCATTCAGGATCGTTAATAGAATATGTATTGCCTGATACTCCTTTCGCAACAACAAAATGGCTAGAGGTTTGAGAGTTACTTGCCTTAAGGATATCAGGAAATTCATTTAAATCTTCGTTAAGAAGATTTGTTGTGTTGCTGCTGGGATAAGCTCTTTTGTGCATTAGTTTTATATTCGCTTTTCTTACGTTAAATAATTGTTTAGTTAGCGTTCCAATTACAGGCCAATTAAAATATGAATAAGAACCACTGCCTCCTTTCCCAGTTAAATATCCATTATTATTCTTAAGCCAATTATTAAGAGAGCCAGGGTCTATGGTTGTTTCATCAGTAAATTCATTGATGTTATGAAATTTAAGAACCATTGCTGCAGACGTAACAGCACATCCCCATCTATCCATGGTTGGATTTGTAAACCCTAGTTTTATTGAATGGTTATATTCTGTAGGACCCCATAGTAAATCATTTTGACTAAAATAAGGAACATTAAGAGTATTAGGTTGATTGTCAGTTAACCCATATACATAAACCCCTGCATCTGTTCCTGCATATAAAACATTAGAGTCATTTGCTGGAACCAGTAGCCTTTTAACACCAACATCCGGCAAACCGTTAGTTATATTTGTCCAAGTTGAGCCACCATTTGTTGTCATATAAGCACTAGTTTCAATACCAAGATCTTCACCAGCATACACAGTATTGGGACGCACGGGATCACTAACTAACGCCTTATAAACATTGTTAAGAGCACCGCTGGAAAGTGCCCAATTAACACCACTATCTGTGCTCCTATAGACACCAGTATTATCGTTTGCATACAAGTTATTTGAACCGAAAGGATCAATGGCTAACGCAAAGAATCCCGAATTCGCACCAAAACTGGAAATATTACTCCAATTCAGCCCACCGTCAACACTGTTATTAATGCCTTGTGCACTTCGAGTATAGAGAAGGCTTGAATTGAAAGGATCTAGTCGTACGACAGTAGGATCGCAAGGTAGACCGGAACCTCGAGTCCATGTACCAGCACCGTCTGTAGTTTTGTAAACTGACCCACAATGTGTGCCAAGGGCAGCATACAGAGTGTTTGTATTATTGGGATCGATTATCATACTAAAATCGTCTTGTGGTTGCGCTCCAAAACCAACATCGGTAATCCCATTATCAGCAAGAGCCCACGAAGCACCAACGTCTATGCTTTTAAATATTCCAGTACGCCCACTGCTACCAAATGTTCCTACTCCTCCTGCATACACAACATTGCTATTGTTCGGATTGATCACAATCTCAGTAAAATAACCGGCGGTAGGATTAGAAATGCCATTATTAATGGCATTCCAATAATTCCCTTATCGGTACTCTTAAATATTCCATTTCCAACTGTGCCGGCGTATAGAATAGTTGGATTATTTGGGTCAACTGCGAAGCTATGGATTACAGAGTTATTTAGTCCTACAAAAGTCCAACTGCCCATTGTTGGTGTGACAGCATAACTTTTAAAGGATAAAAAGAAAAAAATCAATATTATGAATAGTGGGACAAAAATAATCCTAAGGGCAATCAGATTTTTCACATTAATTTATTATTAACATTAAAAATCTCTTTGTCAAGATCGTAATATTCCCCATAGAAATCCGACACTTTAGAATTTAGAATATGAATTTGTTGTAATCTCAAAAACTTGAAATTGTACAAACTCGTAAATTTTAGTTTGCTTTTGTATAAATCTTGAGAGATCAGTATCCAATATATAATTTCCTTGAGTAATTACATATTTAACTTTTTTTTGTTTTAATTCACCAATGATTATTTTATCGTCATAAAAATGCCAGTTAGGCAAGAAATACAGGGAATCTTTTGAAGGATTTGGTCTATTTAGAATAAAGTAAAGCAGAGGAGAATAAGGGTATGCAAAAATATAATCGCCTTTTTTCGTCTTATTTTCTATAAACTTAGAGACTTTGATAATATCATCATTATCTTTTTTTGTAATCATTATTCCTTGTGTTCTTGGAAGATTTAAATAGGTGTCATATTTATAGTAATAATTTTCATAACGATAGCTCTTTGTAAAAAGAGTAAGATAAAAACCTATCAAAATCATTACCACTGCAATTATCCTTAAAAAAATTTGATTTTTTTTCTTAAAGGGAAGCAACAAGAAAGAAATTAATACCATTCCTAAAAAAGGATAAACATGCAGGAGATCGCTTTGGGGGTAAATTGATACAAAAAAACCAACTACTGCTGTTGAAGAAAAGGCAATAATCTTAAAATCTTTATTTTTCTTAAACCAAAGGGTCAAAACAAGAAAAAGTAACAAGACGGGTAAATAGTAGGGAAGAAGTTTAAAAATACCTGTCGGCTGGAACATAAAAGAAAGAGAAGGATAGCTAAACACTATCGTTTGTGCAAACCTTTTGCTGTAATTAATAAAATCTAAAAGCCCTTGAAAGTTATTTCTTATAAAGAAATAATATACCCACAATAAGGTTAAAGTAATCCAAATTCCCTGCAAGATTAAAAAATTTTTTATCTTTTGTTGTAAATTTTCTTTTCTTCCAAAAAATAAAAGAAAATTAAACAAGATTGTGAAAGCAACACCGAAATTTTGTTTGAATGAAAGAGATAATGCTAAAAGGATACCTATCATAAGTAGGTATCGATAGCTTCCTTGCGATAGCCAGAAAAAATATATTAGTACTAATAGAAAAGCCAGTAGAACATTAGCCCACATAATGTTAGGAATGTTAATTAGTGGGTATCCAAAAGAAACAAGGGATAGAAAAGAAATAATAATTACACCTAAACTTACTTTCAATTTGTTGAGAATCAAAAAAACTATTGCAATAATTAGAACACATATAAAAACAGCAAATAATCTCCCTATCAATATCGATGGACCAAAAATTTTAAATAGAAAGGCAAGTATATAAAAAAATGTTGGGCCATACTGAAGAGAAAAATCTTTGTAAGGAATTTGGCCGTTAAATATCCTTTCCGCCGAATGTAGAAAATATCCCTCATCAAGGAATACTAATCCTTTATTAACAAAAATAAGGTAATAAATTAAAGCTAAAATTATGAAAATAAATTCTAATTTAAATAAATTTTTTATTTTGTTCATAGTATTATATTATAGCAACCCTTCTTGGTACATAAAGTAACAAGTGTTATAATCTTACAGCTTATATGACTATTTTATTTTTCGCAAGGTTGTTTTATCCTCATATAGGTGGGGTGGAGAAGCATGTTTTGGAAATTAGTAAAAGGTTTGTTAAACAAAGTCATAAAGTTACTGTTATTACAGAACAGCTTTCAGAGTCCCATAGTGCGTATAAGCAGTCTAAGTCTTTAAGCGCTAGGCACATGGGAGAGATCGACGGGGTCAAAATAATTAGAATCAATGCAGGCAAAAACGATTGGTTTAAGAAATTTAGGATTTGGAAAAGGCTTTGGAAAAAAAGAGCCTATATAAAAGACGCTGATATTGTTCATTGCCACGATGTTTTTTTCTGGTATCTTCCATTTAGATTTTTATATCCTACAAAAAAAATCTTTACAACTTTTCATGGATATGAGGGAAATAAAATTCCCGGGAAAAAAGCAATAGCCATGCATAAGATTTCGGAAGTTTTATCCAACGGAAATATCTGTGTCGGAAATTTTTATAAAAAGTGGTACGGAACAAAACCGACTTTCGTAACATACGGGGCAGTGGATTTTAAAAATATTGAAAAGTATAAAACAGAAAAAAAAAATAACAGGAATTTAAACAATAAAATTATTTTTTTTGGAAGATTGGAAAATGAAACAGGAATTATGAAATATCTGGAAGCCTTAAAAATCTTAAAGAAGAAAGGAATAGACCTCGGACTTGATATTTATGGAGAGGGGAGCCTAGCGGAAGCTGTTAATAAGTACAAGAAAGAGAATAATTTAAGAATAAGGACAAATGAATTCATTCTGAACATAGAAAGTGTTCTAAATAATTATGAGTATGTTTTTTGTTCAAGATACTTAAGTATGCTTGAATCTATGGCTTTTAGTAAGCCTGTTTTTGCAGAATACGAAAATCCAATTAAAAAGGACTACTTGCAAATGACGCCATTTTCGAAATACATTTCTATATCAAAGGATGCAGCTCAAATTGTTGAAAACCTTGAAAATTATTTATCCGGTAAGAAAATAGCGGATACTCAAAAGGCTTACGAATGGGTAAAAGCTTATACTTGGGAAAATATGGTAAATATGTATCTAAGACTTTGGCAATCTTCTTAAGCTATTGAATACTTTAATCCTTTGAGCTAAAATCATATGTTATTGCCTTATGAAATTTGATATTTGCCCAATTTGCAAATCTAATGATACTATTGAGCTTTATTCTTCAACGGTTGACGTTAAAAAATTATCTTTTACTTACGTAAAAACTTCTGATTCAGGTAAAACCTTCCGTTCCGTAAAATGTTTAAATTGTTCTCACGTTTTTTGTTCCCCCCTTCCAAAAAATCTTTATAAAAATTATGAAGACGTAGTTGATAAAAAATATCTTCATTATGTAGAGTCAATTAGTGAATCTGCAAGAATAATATTACCAATGATAAAAAGATATATTCCTAAGGGTAAGATTCTTGATGTTGGTTGTGCAACGGGAGAGTTTCTAAGTGTTGCTAGAGACTTTGGCTATACCGTAGAGGGATTAGAGCTTTCAAAATGGTCATCGGATATTACAAAATCAAAAAAAATAAAAGTTCATAGATGTCTTTTAAGATCAATGGTATATAAAAATGAAGAAAAATATGATGTAATTACATTATTTGGTGTAATTGAGCATTTTGAAAAACCAAGAGAAGAAATGGAGTGTATATCTAAATTATTAAGACCGGGTGGACTTGTTGTTGTTTGGACAGGTGATGTTAGTTCTATTAGCAGTAAAATATTAAAACATAATTGGTGGTATTGGCAAGGACAACATATACAATATTTTAGTAGTCGGAGTTTAAATCTGTTAGGTAAAAATTATGGCTTAAAGCATGTGACTACAAAAATTTTCCCTTTTGCAGGAACGTATGGGTTAGTAGAAAACTCTTTAAGTAGATATAGAATAAAATCATTCTTAGTGATGTTTCTTAAGCCCTTATTTTTATTAAAAGCTAAGTGGATTATATATTTACCGGGCGAAATGCTTTGGTTTGCTACTAAATCTACTTAGGTTGATTTTTATTACTTTTCTATCTATAAAAAAACTAATAGAAGTTAAGACAATAAGTGTTAAGAAAAGAGTAATTCCTAAAACCTTAGAGAGCATATAGATAGGTATATCTTTGTATGTTAGCTTTACATGAAGTAAACCTTTAGGAAGATTTGCATATATTATGCCTCTGTATCCGGGATAAATAGATATATTTTTCCCGTTTGCTTCAAGACTCCAGCCTGGATAATACAAAGTATTTTCTCTAATTGTTACTGGAGTCTGTGCGTTAATAACGTATTCGTGTTTTACAGATGTTCTTCCTACCTCTTTTATTGATCCTTTGCCAGTAGTTACATCCAAGTGATTCTTAGGGGGGGTTGAAAACCAAAAATTATTAGGATCCGCCCATTTATTGTTTAAAAATCCTACCAATATTCCTTCATATATAGTGCTTTTGCCAACGTTTCTTGCTAAAGCTTCTTCAGATGCTTGAGGAAGCATTCTTCTGTGTCCCCAATTAAGAATAGTATAGCCAATAGCTAGAAAAATTATAAAGAAAACAATATATTTTTTTGAATTTGTATTCGGATATATAATCGCAAAATAACCGGCAAGTATAGACGTGCAAAAAGTTAGTACGAGAGAAAGCCTGCCGTAGGGAAGTAGCATCCAGAACAACTCAAATGGTTTCCAGAAAAAAATAGAGAGGGGATGCATCAAAAATATCGTAAAGAAAAAAATTATGATCCAAAATAAAACAAAAAATTTTAAAGAAGATTTTATCTTATTTGTTAAAAACAATATTATTAATATTGCCACAACTAGTAGCTGAGTATATCCAATAATTTGAGCAAGTTCTCCCTTAGGTCCTTGAAAAAGTAAGCCATATCTCCAAGGGGAGAAAAAAAGATATTCAAAGTGGTAAAACATTTTTTCGGAAAGATTAGCAAAAGATTGGTACTCATACATATAGGGAGCAAATATAATAAAAGAGATCCACACATAACTGGATATTATTCCTCCCAAGATTAATGAAGAAATACTTAAAAGAACATATTTTATTTTTCTATAAATTATTCCGGTAAATAAAATATATAAAGATGCAACTACACAAAAACAAATGGCAAGTAAAGGATGAGCCATAACTAACATTGCAGTTATAAGACTATTAAGAATTATCCAGTAATATTTTCCACTTTTCAGGTATTTAGTTATAAGCAAAAATATTAGTGGCGATACAAGAAAAATTGTTGATTCCCCTAGGGTAGCCCTAAAATGAACGTCAATTAAGTGATACGGACTAAATAAATAGAATATGGCAGAAACAAAAGCTGCGAATTTGTTATTAGTAATTTCTTTAACAGCTAAAAACATTGTTATTGAAGAAAAATACATTATTAATCCTAAGTAGAGTTTAGTTGCATTAATAAAATCAATCCCTACAAAATGAAAAAAAGAAATAAAATAATAGGGTAAAGAATAGTTAAAAATGAATAAAGGATTTCCATAGGAAGAATTAAGATCAGCTGCCCAAGAAGGCATTATTATTCCTTCTTTTAATACGTTAGAAAAGGATATTATCCTATAGATATGTATATTAAAATCACCGCTTTCATAACTTCCCGAGCGCAGAATGCTTATTACCGGTAATAAAGAAATTACAAGAAGTAGGGTAAATAAATTTATTTTCTTTTTTGGATAAATAAATTTATAAATAAATGTTCCCAGTAAAACAATTAACGAGGCAATTATATTTACAACGACCATTCTATATGGATCAATCATATTTTTTTATTGAATATAAACGATATCTTGGAGTTATTATGGTTTTTTTAAAAAAGAACATTCACTAATTATATATCAAACAGAGTAAAAGGTGCTATAATTTCAAACAAATATGAGAGCAGATAAAACTAGCTTAATAGTTACTACTTACAACGAACAAAATTCAATTGGAAAATTAATTGATTCAATTTTAAAACAATCTAAACTTCCAGATGAAGTCATTGTTGTCGACGGTGGAAGTAGGGATAAAACAATAAAAGAGATCGAGAGAAAACGATTACAGAATAAAGGAAAACTTCAAATAAGGGTTATTAAAAAAATAGGTAATAGGTCAATTGGCAGAAACGAAGCAACTAAGGTCGCAACGGGAAACATTATTCTATGTACGGATGCGGGTTGTATCTTAGATAAAAATTGGGTTAAAAATATCATTAAACCATTCGAAAATAAAAAGTTTGATGTGGTTGCCGGGTATTATAAAGGGTTATCCGGCAATATCTTTCAAAAAAGTTTGGTTCCATACGTACTTGTAATGGAAGATAAAATAAAAGATAAGTTTCTTCCCTCAACAAGATCAATGGGGTTTAGGAAATCGGTATGGGAGAAGGTAGGCGGTTTTAACGAAAAGCTTTCTCACAACGAAGATTATGATTTTGCAAAAAAACTTGAAAAAAATAAATCAAAAATTTTATTTGCAAAAGACGCGGTAGTTTATTGGATTCCTAGAAAAAACTTAAAAGAAGTTTTTATTATGTTTTTTAGATTTTCTTTGGGCGATATTCAAGCAAATATACTTCGGGAAAAAGTTCTTCTTATCTTTCTTAGATATTTCCTGATGGTTTACTTTTTATTGGTTGCTTTGGTTTTAAAATCGTTTGCCTTATATATTATATTTGTTTTTTTAATCCTACTTTATTTTAGTTGGACGATTTACAAAAATTATAAATACGTAAAGGACTGCAGAGCCTTTTTCTACTTACCTCTTTTCCAGCTAACATCGGATATGGCAGTAATGCTTGGGTCGTTCCTAGGATTGGTTCAAAAAATATATCTTAAAAATATTTGGAAATTACTCTTAGCAAATAAATGGTTTTTTCTTATAGTTTTAATTTATATTGCAGAAATTATTTTAGTTATCGATTGGGGAATTCCAAATAATGCTCATCCGTTTAATTACCACATGGATGAATGGCATTTCTCCCAAGCAATTAGAACCTTTTTGAAATATGGAACTGGTTCAATTAGCGGAGCGGCAAGTATTCCCTTATTTCATATTGTTTCTACGATATTTTTTTTGGCACCATTTTATCTAGCTAAAATTATTAACCCGGCTGTTATAAAAAATTCTTTAGACAATATTCCGGTTCAACATAATTTGTTTGAAATTTTACGGCTTCATACGCTTTTTTACGGAGTACTTTCGGTGTCTACAATTTTTATATTTTTAAAAAAAAGCGCTGTCCGTTTTTCTTTAATCTTTACAGGAATATTTGCTTTTACGCCCCTTTGGATTTTCTTAAGTAATTTTTATAAATATGATATTGCTTTAACTTTTTGGATTATTTTAACTATTTATTTTATTTTCAAGTTTTATAAAACCCAAAAAATTGAGAATTACTTATTAGCAGGCGCTGCTTGTGGTTTGGCTCTATCTACTAAATTTACTGCGGCACCTCTCTTTGCTGGATTTCTATTTTCTTATTTTATCTTTTGTAAACGCATAAAAATTAAACAATTAACCTTTTGTATTTTTTCCACGGTGCTTATTTTTGCGTTCTTAGGAATTCCTGATTTTTTATTCAATAAGGGAAGTTATTGGCAATTAATTAATTCGACTTTAGTGCAGCCTTTAAGAGAAGGGACAATCCTTAACTTAAGACAGCCGGTTGAGACTTTCCTATTTTTTAACGAATATTTCTCAATTTTTGGTTATATTTTAATTTTGTTATCTTACATTAGCTTTTTATATTGGACGGTACTACTAATTAAAAAAATCATACATAGAAATTTAGATAAATATAAATTCCACTTATTTTTCTATGTAACAAATATATTTTTCCTTATAAGCTTATTTATTTTTGGTTTAGACGGAGGAGGAAACAGGGCTTTAGTGTTATTGCCTTTTATGGTAATTTTTTCTGCCTTTTTTATAGAAGAATTAATAACAAAGCTCAATCTAAATGTAAAACAAATAAAATTATTAACTGCATTTCTAATATTTGGATTAATTTTTCAATTCGCGCAGTCTTTCTCTTGGACTACAGTAAAATTTTTTCAGGATCCAAGGGTAAGTTCCTCTAATTGGATTATTGATAATATTCCCGTGGGAAGTACGATTGGAATAGAAAATATACCAATCTATCAGAGCTTACCCGATCTAGTTTTAAAAGAATATTCCCTTAAGGAATATGCTAAAAAAATAATCAATAGATACAAATATGAGATTGTTTCACCGGAGAGTAAACTGCTTCCAAAATATGTCGTTTTTACTCAAGATTATAAAAATATGGATTATATAAAAAAATCACCAAAAAAAGATCTTTTTAACAAATTAAAAAAAGAAAAATATAAAAGAGTCGCAGTATTTTCTCCTGACTTAAGATTTTTCGACCTATTCTCAGACAGATTAAATTTTATTATAATTTTTCCAAGCCCGATAACGATAGCCATTTATGAAAAATAACGACATTGCAATTGTTATTCCGTCTTATAACGAAGTAAAAAATATAGGAATACTTATTAAAAGTATTTCTAGGGAATTAGGAGAAACAAAGATTATCATCGTTGATGATTCCTCTGTAAGCGAAAACAAAAAATTAAAAGACATAATTAAAGGAAAAAGGAATATAAAGTTAATTTCCAGATTAAAAAAAGAAGGAAGGGGAAGTGCTGTTTTGGATGGTTTCAGGGAAGTTTTAAAGGATAAAAATAAGAAGTATATTTTCGAAATGGATTCCGACCTTGCTCATGATCCTAAAGAAATGAAAAGATTTATAAAGCAAGATAACGGTGGGGAATATGATTTAATAATAGGTTCACGATATCTTTCAGGAAGTAAAATAATAAACATTGCCCCAAGTAGAACAATTATGAGTAGAATCATAAATAAGGTTTTATATTATTGGCTTGGAATACACATAAGTGACCATACGAGCGGTTTTAGATTGTATAGCAGAAACGCAGTTAAGTTTTTAGTTAAAACAAAAATAAACTCAAAAGGATTTATAACACTTTCTGAAACCGCATATAAGTTGTTTCTATCGGGATTTAGAATATCGGAAGTTCCGATTACTTGGAATTATAGAAGATATGGAAAATCAAACGTAGATAATAAAGAACTTATAAATTCGTTATTTTTTGTAATTAGAATGCGATTTGAAAAAGTTTCTAATAGTTAAATTATTTCGAGTTTTGGTAATGGAAAGATAAAATGTCCACCGTTTTTAAGATATTTTTGTTCTCTATCTAGAAACTCTTCTTTAAAGAACCATGGTAATACCAACATATAGTCCGGTTTATCTTTTCTGGCCTCTCTTTCGGAGATAATTGGAATTCCAACCGATGCAATTATTTTTCCCCATTTTTCCGGATTTCTTTCTACAGCCTTTTTTATTAAATCCTTGTCCAGTCCAAAATATTGGAGTAAAGTATTGCCCCTCGTAGATGCTCCATAAAGATAAATTGTTTTCCCTCCTTTATTTTCTTGTTTTATGAATTGAAATAACTTTTTTTTATTGCTCTCAATTCTTTTGGCAAAATCGCGATATTCTTTTAATTTATGCAATCCCAATTTTTTTTCGCTTATTACCATTTTCTTAACTGCGTTAGAAATTTTCTTATTTCCAGCAAGAGATACGTAAGTTCTAAAACTTCCGCCATTTAAATCTCTCAGTTTTACATCGAACACCTCTAACCCATGTTTTTTAAGAAGATTATTTAAGGACAATAACGAATAGTATTCCAAATGTTCATGTACAATGTTATCGAAAGCATTTTGTTTTAACATTCCTACTAAATAATTTTGTTGAATAACAAGAATACCGTCTTCTTTTAAAATCTTTTTTACATCGGAAATAAAATTGTTAGGTTGTTCCATGTCATAAAAGCAGGATATTACGGTAACGATATCTGCTCTTATATTTCCGGCGACTTTTTTAAATGATTTATAGCTAAAGAAGTCATTAACTACTTTGTTTGCGTTCTTTTTGCATTCCTTAGCAAGTTTGGTAATAGGCTCTACGCCAATTCTCACAACACTCTTGGAATACTGTTTTAATAATGTTCCGTCGTTTGCCCCTATATCTACTGCAGTAATCTTTTTTGTTGAGCTAATCATCTCTAGGCATTTATCTACGATCTCTTTTAGTTCCTCTTGCATAGTTAAATTAATTCCGGATCTATAACCATAACGCTCTGTATAGAGATATTTTGCCGGAACAGTATAGTCGAGTTGTACCAGGTGGCACTTTTTGCATATGACAATGTTAAGAGGAAAGCTTTTTGGTCTTTTGTTTGTTTTAACAAAATCCGAAAGATACTGATCTCCAAGAGAAAGTATTTTTGTTAGATTTTTAGAACCACAGCTCCTGCAAATTTTTATTTTCATTTATCGCAATAAGTTAATGTATTATAAAGCTAAAACTGATATAATTTCAATACTAAATATGGGGTATACAAAAACTACAATAACAGGCATATCGTGGATGTCTTCTTTTAGGATTATAACTAGAATTTTATCTTTTCTGAAAATTGCGATCTTGGCAAGAATTTTAACCCCTGCGCAGTTTGGTATTTTTGGGATAGGTTTTTTAGTTCTAACTTTTTTGGAAATATTTCTTGAAACAGGAATAAACATAATTCTTATACAGGCAAAAAAACAAATAGATAATTATATGGATTCCGCATGGGTAATCTCCATAGTTAGGGGCATCATTTTAAGCTTATTAATCCTAACGCTTGCTCCGTTTATAGCAAATTTTTTTAATACGCCGGAGGCTTTGGGAATTTTGCTTTTTATAAGTACAATTCCTTTTATAAGAGGTTTTATAAATCCGGCTGAAGTTAAATTTAGAAAAGATTTAAACTTTAAATATGAATTTTGGTTTAGAACTGCGATATTCTTTACAGATTCAGCGGCAACTGTTTTAATGGCACTTGTTACACATTCTATCTATAGTTTAGTTTTTGGTTTACTGGTTGGTGCGGTAACAGAGGTAGTGTTGTCTTTTGTTTTGATAAAACCTATTCCTAAACTGAGATTAAGAAAAGGATACTTTGGAGAGATTATTCATAAAGGAAAATGGATTACTGCATATGGAATATTTAATTATCTTGGGGAAAACGGGGATAATATTGTAGTTGGAAAGGTTTTAGGTTCTACCTCTCTAGGAGTTTACCAGATGGCATATAAGCTTTCTATTCTGCCAATTTCCGAAGTGTCAGATGTAGTTAGTCAGGTAGTGTTCCCTGTATTCACAAAAATTGAGATCGATACTAAAAGATTAATAAAAGCTTTTTTTAAAACTACGGTCGTAATTTCATTAGGTTCAGTAGTTGTAGGTGGAATAATATATTTCTTTTCTTCCGAAATTATTTTGATTATCCTAGGCAATCAATGGATTTCGGCAAGCCCAGTTGTAAAAATTCTTTCTTTATACGGTATTCTTAGGGCTATTTCTGGACCTGCCTCCGCATTATTTCTTGCAAAAGGAAAACAAAGCTATGTAACCTATATGGTGTTTGTAAGATTTATTGTATTAGCTGCTACGATTTATCCTTTGGTTCTAGTGTTTGGAATGATAGGGGCGGGATATTCAGCACTTTTATCTGTGTTGGTTGAAATCCCAATAATTATATATCTTATTTCCAAAATATATAATGATAATAAATAATCTTACAAAGTTAGTCTAATGAAAATTGCTTTATATTACAATTTAAAATTCGGTGGTGCAAAAAGAGTTGTTTATGAGCACGTAAAAGGTTTAATTAAATTGGGTCATACGGTTGATGTTTATACTCCGGATTTAGAAAGTGATAGCTTTGATCCCGGTAAAGTCGCTTCAAAAGTTTATAAATATAACTATATGGAATTTTCTTTAAAATTGCCTATGCTCTCGAGAGTTATAAACGATTTTAAAGTTTTTATAATTTATAAATACATTCATAAAACAATTGCAAGAGATATAGATTCCGGAAATTATGATATTGTACTTGTTCATCCGGATAAATTTACACAAGCACCATTTGTCTTGAGATTTCTAAAATCAATAACTGTTTATTATTGTCAGGAGCCTTTACGGATAGTATATGAGTATTCAATGAGGATTAATGAAAACGTAGGAATCTTGAATAAGGCTTACGAAAATATAAATCGGTTTATTAGAAAAAAAATAGATCTTTTAAATGTAGAATCTGCTGATTTTTATCTTGCCAGTTGTCTTCATGTTAGAGAAAGAATGATTTCCGCTTATAATGTATTTCCCAATATATCATATCCTGGCGTTGATACATCGATATTTAAGTCAACATTAAATAATAAAAAAAACCAAATTTTTTTTGTTGGAGATAGATTTGATCCACTTGATGGTTTTGATCTTATAAAGAATGCTCTGCTTTTGTTACCTGAAAAGATAAGACCAATATTAAAAATTATTTCTTGGAATAAGGATAATTCAAAAAGAATATCGGATAAACAATTAGTAGAAATATACAATGAATCCTTGATAACTTTATGTATGAGCAGATATGAAACATTTGGCTTAGTTCCTCTTGAATCTATGTCTTGCGGTACGGCAACTATTGCAACAAATGTTGGTGGACACAGAGAAACTGTAATAAATAATCAAACAGGTTATCTAGTAGAGCTAGATGTTAAAGAAATTTCAAATAAGATAATTGGTTTACTTACGAATAAAAGCTTGTTAGAAAAGCACTGTGCTGCTGCAAGAAAGCATGTCGTAAAAAATTGGTCTTGGGAGATTTGTATTTTGCAACTGGAGATTCATTTAAAAAAATATGTTTGTTATGTTAAGTCCTAAAATTTCTATAATAATTGTTTATTATCAAGTTAAAAACGAATTGTTCGATTGCTTAAATTCAATATATTCTTCAAAGCCAAACACATCGTTTGAAATACTTGTTGTAGACAACGATGAAGTCAAAACAATTGAAAAAGAGCTTAAGAAAAAATTTCCAAGAGTTAAATATATTAAAAGTAAAAATAATGGATTTGGAGCAGGAAATAACTTAGGGGCAAAATGTGCAAGAGGAGAGTATCTATTTTTTCTAAACCCGGATACTTTATTCATAAACAATGCTTTGGACACATTGTTCAGTTTTGTATCAAAAAATAAGAAAGTAGGAGTAGTTGCACCAGTGCTTCTAGATGAAAAGAAAAATTATTATCCAATGCAAGGTACCAGTGCACTTAATCCGGCAAATGCATTATTCTCACAATCACTTATAAGTAAATTATTTTCAAATAATAAAATAAATAAAAAATATTGGCAATTAGACTGGAATAGAAGAAACGTAAAATCTGTTACCAATGTTCCTGGTACGGCATTTATGATCAAGAAGACAGTCTATGACGAAGTTGGAGGTTTTGATGAAAATTTCTTTTTGTATTTTGAAGAGTTTGATTTATGCCAAAGAATTGTTAAGAAAGGATATGCAAATTATATTAACCCAAAAGCTAAGATAATTCATTTGTGGGAAAGAAGTACCGGTCAGAGAAGCGATAAAAATGAAATATTTGCCAAAAGCCGTAAATATTTTTTTAAAAAACATTATGGGAGCTTTGCGGGCAGTATTACTAATTTCTTGCTGGGGATTGGTAAAAAAGAAGTAATTTTAGCTGCAATTGTTACAATTGCTGCAATATTAAGGCTCTATCAGTTATCCGGAAGGATGAGTTTTTTTGGTGATATTGCTTGGTTCTATTTATCGGCAAGAGATCTAATAATTTCTCAGACCATTCCTTTGGTCGGTATAACAACAAGTCATACATGGCTTCATCAGGGTCCACTATGGACATATCTCTTAGCTTTATTACTTTCAATTTTTAATTTTAGCCCGGTAACAGGTGCATACTTTACATCTATTATTGGAATAATAACGGTATTTATTATATATAAGATCGGTAAATCGTATTTTTCTGTAAATGTAGGTTTAATATCTGCGTTTTTATACGCAACTTCGCCTTTAGTAGTTGCTCATGCGAGAATGCCATTTATAACAAGTTTAATCCCTCTTTTAGTTTCAATTTTACTTCTTGCTGTTTTCTCTTGGTTAAAAGGTAGTAAGAATTATTTTTTTGTAGTTTTTTGCTTAATGCTTCTTCTTTATAATTTTGAATTAGCAACTCAGTCTTTATGGATAATAATATTTTTCTTTCTGGTGATAGGTTCTATAAAAAAAGACAAATTTATTACCGGATTAATTTCAATTAAATCAATGCTTAAGATAGCTACAATTTTTTTGGTAGTTATGTCTCCGATTCTAATTTACGATTATGTTAATGGTTTTCCTCAGACATTTAAATTTGCCGCCTGGGTTCCGTATAAATTCTTAAACCTTTTTTTTAAATTTAAATACGTTAAGAATGGGAATTCTTTTTTATCAATTTTTGAATTTTTTTCAGTTTATTATCAAAGAATGGTATTTTTTTACAATTCAATAATATCTGCTCTAATATTTCTGGTAACAATAATATATGCTTCCGGTGAATTCTTAAGTAGTAAAAATGAAGTTTGGTATAAATCTCCAATTTTTATCTTAATGGTCTTCACAATTGTTCCTATCTCAGGAATAGTAATTACAAAAACTCCGTCCGAAGCGTATCTTCCAATAATTTTTCCAAGTTTAATAGTAATAACAGCACTAAGTTTAAATAAATTAATGATAATAAGTAAAATTAAATATTTTGTACTTTTAATAATAATTTTATTAGGATCTTTAAACTCAATGACAATTATTAATAATAGTAAAAACTTAAACTATGGAGCTCCTCTTAGTGAAAGAATTGCAGTTGCAAAAAAAATAATTAAAATTGCAGCCGGAAATGAATATAATATTATTGGAAGCGGACCAGGAAGTGAATTCGCGAGTTTTACAATGAATTACGAATACCTTGGGTGGTGGCTTGGAAATGCTCCTTCGCATAATTCTCAAAAACTAAAATTTGTTGTAAATGAGGAACATGGGAATATAGAAATATCGATTAAAAATTAAGCTTAAGTTTCTTTGAAGTCGTAAACAAGAGTCTGCTAATAGGGTCATAGTAGTCCAATCTTTTTGAACTGATCTTTAATTTTGGTAAATCCGGATAGTTCGGTGTATTTGAGTTGTAAATACGATAAACACCTAAATTATTCGCTTCGTCAACAAAAATGTACTTTTTAATAGAATATTTTTTTAAAATACTCTTTAAAATATAGTCTTTATTATAAGAAAGAGAAAGAGAATGCAAATATGGTCCTGAGTATAGCCCGTAGGGTTCTGATAAGGCCTGAGATGTTACAAATACGGGTAAATTAGAGCCAAGAGCGTTATCAATTTGCTTTGTAAGTGCATTTCTATTCCAATTGGGTTCTTCTATAAAAATTTCTGTGCCATGGTACTTGTTTGTAAGCTGAGGTCGGGCAAAATGGCTTTCTATATAAATCCCACCTGCGGGTAATTTTTCGGCTAATTTCGCTACTTCCAGATAAGGAATAGGAAGTCTAAGTAAATTAATTGCAGGCAATACAGTAATTGCTAAGTATAAAAAAACTAAATATAAGAGTAATTTTCGTTTATAAATAAGTAAAGCTGCTAAGAAAGAAAAACAAAAACTTGCAATAAGCGCGTGTCTTCCAAAAAATAACGAGTCCCACCATTGATTTGCAATAAATGCAGGTGCAATCCATAGTAAGCTGACGATGAATAACCCTCTATTTTTTTTAAAAAGCGTTACAAGAGGAATAAAACTTATTAAAATGATTAAACCAGTATTGTTTATAAGAAGAGGAATTAAAAAATTTCTAAAAATTACAAAAATTGATTTTAGATTAATCTCCAAATTAGCATGGGCTTTTAGAGGATCTGAGAAAAATTGAAAGAGTCCCTCTATTGGTTTTATATTTCCAGCTATAGCTACAAGAGTTCCGCTTATTAGGCTAAATATAAAAATAGTTAAAAGTAAAAATACTGAAATACGAATAACTAAACCTTTTTTTTTAACGTAAACGAGATATAGAATAAAGGGTAGCCAAAGAATAACAATTATATGGGTAAAGAAAGAAAAACCATAAAATAGACAAGCAAGAACGATCTCTAAAAAATTATGAGACTTTAAATATCTGGCAATAAAATATAGGGATATGAAAAAGTAAGATAAGTATGTTGTTTCCATCATTATTGTTACGTTGCTGATCCAAAATAGCGGGAGAATAGCCATTATTAATAGGCTTATAAACGCAACATTTTTATTTACGATAAATTCAATAACTTTATAAAAAGATAAAAGTCCCAGAATTGCCAGCAACGTTTGAAAAAAAATAACTGTAATTCCTAAATTAAGATTAAAAACGTTAGCAAACTGATATATTGGCCAGAAAGAAAATATATATCCACCGTGGAGTGGAATATGTCCCGATGTAAGAGCCGATAATAAACTAGGGTTGCTTAACCTGCTTAGATATTCGGGGGAATCAAAAAAGACAGGAAGTGGATTTGCAAAAAAAAATCTGGAAAATATAAATGTAACACTAAATATTATTAGCTTCACGCACATGTTGATTAATTATATCAGAATAAAGTAATATAGATATAAATTCATGCTTGACGCAGACATATTAAGTACAGTCATATTTTGCAAAAATGAGGAGGATAGAATTAAGGATTGCATCGATTCTCTCTTGTGGTGTGATGAAATAGTTATAATTGATGATTTTTCAAGCGACTTAACTCTAGAAAAAATAAAAGAATTTAATAATCCCAAAATAAAAATCTTTAGGAGAAAACTAAACGGTGATTTTGCATCCCAGCGTAACTTTGCCATAACAAAAACAAAAAAAAACTGGATTTTATTTATTGACGCTGACGAAATAGTTACAGAGCCCTTGAGAAACGAAATTACAAGCGTAATTAGCGATAAAACCGTTGAAGAAGTTGCGTTCAAAGTTAAAAGAATTGACCATGTCTTTGGTAAAACACTGAGATATGGGGAAACAGGCAATATTAAATTTATAAGATTGGCCAGATCGGGCTTTGGGAATTGGCAAGGAAAAATTCACGAAAAATGGGTAATTAATGGAAAAGTAGGTAGCTTAAGAAATGTTCTTCTGCACCATCCTCACCGTGAAATATCTAATTTTCTAAAAGAAATAAATTATTACACAAACATTAGGGCAGAGGAACTATCTCAAGAAGGCAGAACAACAAATTTAGCTTTAATTATTGCGTATCCTTCTGCAAAATTTTTATTTAACTATTTTTTTAAAAAAGGAATTTTAGATGGGATTCCGGGACTAATAAGTGCAATTACAATGTCATTTCATTCATTTTTAGTACGGGGAAAATTATGGAGTCTTCAAAACAAAAACTAAAGATAAATAAAATTAAGATAGATCTGATTTATTTTTTGTTTATTTTTTTAAGTTTAATTGGATATTTCTTAAATTTGTTATGCAAAGGAGGAATATGTTTACGCTGGCTTTTTTAATTGGAATTTATGCAAATTTAATTTTTGCCCTTGGTCTTGCAGGATTATTATATAAAAATTATATCTACTTTATTAGCATTATTTTTCTGTTAACTACTGTCGTAATTTTTAAAAAAAGTTTTTTAAATTACTTTCACTTTATTTTATCAGGTAAATTTTTAAAAATAAAAATTAATAGAAATAGATCATTATTACTTCTAGCAACGCTATTGTTGTTGCAGTTAGCAATAAATTTTATCGGTGCAATAAGCCCTGAACTTGCATTTGACGCACTTTGGTACCACTTAACTCTTCCAAAGATTTATCTTTTAAATAACTATATATTCCATATTCCCGGAGGACTTTTGTACTATTCCGATATGCCAAAACTGGCAGAACTCCTATACATCCCGTCATTGGTTTTTGGAGGAGATGCTTTTGCAAAGATAACTCACTTGTTGTTCGGGGTCGTAAGCTCAATTGCCATTTATAGACTTTCAAGAAAGTTTTTAGACAAGACTTTTTCATTAATTTCTGTAGTAATTTTTTACGGAAATTTGGTAGTTGCATGGCAGTCGACTACGGCTTATGTAGATCTGGCAAGAACCTTTTTTGAGATAGTGGCACTATGGGGTTTTATAGAATGGCTGGAAACAAAAAAAAGAGGAAGGCTAATTGAGTCAAGCGCTTTATTGGGACTAACAATATCAGTTAAGTTATTATCGGTTTTTTCATTATTTATTTTTTCGGTTTTAATACTCTTAAAAAAAGATTATTTAAAAGAAAAAATAAAAAATCTTGTTATATTATGGTCAATTTCTTCTTTAATGGTTTTTCCATGGCTTGTTTTTTCTTATATTAATACCGGAAATCCTGTATATCCATTCTTCGAAAGCATTGCAAAATTTAATAGTTTTTCATTTGCCTTTCTAAATCCAATAAATTTTATTTTAGAAATGTGGAAAATGTTTGTTCTCTCTTCAGATCCAATTTCTCCAATTTATCTAATTTTTTTACCGCTTATTCTTACAAAATTTAATAAGCTTAGTTACCTTTTAAAAAATATTGCATTGTATTTGTTTTTTGCGATTATCGGTTGGTATTTCGTAGAATTTAATGGTAAGAATATACCCGAAATAAAGGGGGGAACAAGATTTATAATGCCATATTTACCGGCTTTTTCAATTGTTATTTCTTTTATTATCTTTAATTATAAAAAATCATCTATTCAAAGAAATTTAGCGGTTTTATTAGTTCTTGTTATTTCAATTAGCACAATCTTATTTAGAGGTTATGCCAGTGTAAAGTATTTACCGTACGTTTTTGGTAAAGAATCTAAAGGTGAATTTTTAAGCAAACATTTAAATTTTACTTATGGGGACTTTTATGATACTGATAATTTTTTTAAAAATAATATAAAAAAATCAGACAAAGTTTTACTAATTGGATTTCACAATCTTTATTATATAGATTTTCCTTTTGTTGATGAATCTTGGGTTAAGAAAGACGATAAATTTAATTATGTTGCAGTAAAAAATATGAATATACCAAACAGATTTTTAACATGGAACCTGATTTACTTTAATCCTATAACTAAGGTAAAGCTTCTTTCGGCAGGAGGACAAGAGTGGAGATATTAAGAATATTATTGGGAATATTAATTATTATTTTTTTGCCGCTTGGACAAATTGCTAAATTTGATTTGGGATTTAAGGCATCGGTAACTGCATTTGACATCGGCTTACTATTTTTAGTATTTTTTTGGATTTTTTATTGTCTTTTTAGGAAGAAAAAAATAAAAGCAGCTTTGACTAAACCGATTATTCTCTTTGTTTCTGTTTGCTTTGTTTCCTTGTTATTAAATACGAGAGGAATTACGATGGAGCAACTCTTGGTTTCTGTATCTTATCTTTTTCGGTGGGCATTGTACTCGATAGTTTATTTTATCGCTGTAAGCCTTAATAAGGACAAGAAAAAAGGAATTACTGCTTACCTTTTTTATTCCGGAATTATTATATTATTTTTAGGTTTTATTCAGGTTTTTTTCTATCCAAGTTTAAAAAATCTTTATTACTTAGGATGGGATGAACATATGTATCGTCTTTTTTCCAGCTTCTTGGATCCTAATTTTACAGGAATATACTTTGTAGTAATATTTTTTCTTGGAATTTATTTATATTTTTTAAAAAATAAAAAAAGGTATATAGTATTATGCATATTATTACTTATTGGAATTTTTTTAACGTATTCAAGAACTGCTCTTGTAACTCTTCTATTATCTACTGCAAGTTTTTTAGTAATATCAAACAGAAAAAAAATAATTATCCCTATAGTTCTGTTGGTTTTTTTAGTTACTCTTCTTTTTCCTAAGACATTTAAAAGTGAAGGAACAGATTATTTTAGATTTTTTTCGGTAAATGCACGGATAAGTTCGATGCAACATGGCTTAAAAATTTTTATAGATCATCCGTTTTTTGGGATTGGTTTTAATTCTTATAGGTATTTTCAGGAAAAATACGGTTTTGAGTTAACCGACTATACAATACCCAGTAGAGCTGCTGCCGGAGTTGAGAATAGCTTTGTGTTTATCTTAGCAACAACAGGAATAGTCGGTGTGATCTCGTATTTATTTATTTTGTTTAAAATGTTTAAATTAACGCTTTTAAATAAATCAAAAATATTACCTAAAATTACGTTTTCAATTTTAATCGGATTGATTGGAAGTTCAATGTTTATTAATTCACTTTTTTATACGTTTATTATGTTTACACTATGGGTGATTGTAGGAATTACTGAGAATAATTAACTTTAATTGTTTTTTCTGTTTTATTTCCTGCCTGGTCCGTTGCAACGATACCGATTTGATTTTCTCCATTTTTTAAAGGTAATTCGTAAGAAAAATTATTATTATCATCTATTATTGCCCAGAAATTATTTACAGTAACTGTAACACCGGGATCTGTTTTTCCTGAAACATTAGTTTTGTTTTGATCTTTAGAATAAGATTCTCCATCAGCAGGGGAGGAGATAGTTAAGGTTGGTGCGGACTTAATATATGTAACAGATACGGTATTTGAAAATTCGCTCTGTTTACCGGTAATTTCCGATTTTGATCTTATGGAGTTATTTCCTTCGGAAAGAATAACCTTAAAAGAAAAACTACCATCTTCTTGTGAATCTAAACTATCCTGTTCTTCGTCGTTAACGAAAACTTTAATATTAGATTTTTTAGGAGTTTTCCCGTTAATTATTAAAGCAGAACTGTTAGTAGCAGTAAATTGAGATTCTATAATTGGAGGAGAAATAAATTGTACTTCATTTTTAACAACTGTTTTATCGTTGTATTTAATTCCAGATAGAAAGAGTGCGAAATTTGCTAATGCGGGAATTCCAAATCTAACAAGTAAAAATAGCACAATGGAAATTCCAATAATACCAAAAAAAAAGTTTTTTTGAGTTTTTCTTTCTAGCCTTTTCTTTAATCTCGAATTTCTTTTCATATGTTTACCCCTGAGCCAACGGTGAGAGTCGAACTCACGGCCTGCTGTTTACGAAACAGCTGCTCTACCACTGAGCTACGTTGGCAAGCGGGCAGGTCTGCCTCTGACCCCGACTGAGTAGGAGCTAAGCGACATTTGCAACAGCCTAACTGTAATTGTATGAAATTAAACATTAAAGAGCAAGAATCCCGCTAGGAAGTTTTTCTTTTTCCTCGTTTTGAAGCAACATGAAGCTGTAAGAGGGCTTTTTGTAGTTCTGCTTCGGCAACTCTGAATTCTTTTTCGCTAGCCTTGTCTTTCATCATATTCTCAGCCTTTTTTTGAGCTTCTTGAATCTTTGCTATTTCAATGTCTTCTGCTCTTATTGCATAATCGGCAAGCAGATTAAGATTGTTGTTATTAATTTCCAAAAATCCACCTGTTATAGCAAGAAAGTGTTCCTGATTATCCTTCTTTACAATCATTTCGCAAGGCAATACTTTAGTTAGTAAATTTACATGTCCCGGTAGGATTGAAATCTGACCGTTATCTGTTTTAACAGTAACTTCACTAACATCATCCTTATAAACAATCTTTTCCGGGGTAATTATTTCTAAATGAAGATTCATTCTAATTATTCTTTAGCTTTCTTTACGGCCTCTTCGATTGTTCCAACCATATAGAAAGCGCTTTCAGGAAGTTTGTCGTGTTTCCCCTCAATAATTTCTCTAAAGCCTTTTACGGTATCTTCGATCTTAACATATTTGCCTGCCTGCCCTGTGAATATTTCCGCAACGAACATTGGCTGGCTTAAAAATCTCTGAACTTTTCTTGCTCGAGAAACAATTAATTTATCCTCATCTGAAAGCTCATCTATTCCTAAAATTGCAATTATATCTTGTAAATCCTTGTATCTTTGCAAAACTTTTTGAACTCCTCGGGCAACGTCATAATGATCAAGGCCAACAATATTTGGATCTAAAATTCTGGAGGAAGAAGTAAGGGGATCTACGGCAGGATAAATTCCTTGCTCCGCTATTGATCTTTCTAAGGTAATTGTAGCATCTAGATGAGAAAAGATTGTAACAGGCGCAGGATCGGTGTAGTCATCAGCAGGAACATAAACAGCCTGTACAGACGTAATGGATCCTTGTTTAGTTGAGGTAATTCTCTCTTGCAGGTCTCCCATTTCCGTTGCCAGAGTTGGCTGATAGCCTACTGCCGATGGCATTCTACCAAGTAGGGCTGATACCTCTGCTCCTGCTTGGGCAAATCTGAAAACATTATCTATAAAAAGCAGTACATCTTCATGTTTTTTGTCTCTAAAATATTCTGCCATAGTTAAAGCCGTAAGAGCAACCCTCATTCTATTTGCCGGCGGTTCATTCATTTGACCAAATACCATAACTGTTTTTTCCATAACCTTTGCTTCTTTCATTTCAAGCCAAAGGTCGTTTCCCTCTCTGGTTCTTTCTCCAACTCCCGCAAAGACAGAATGTCCCTTGTGCTCCATTGCAATATTTCGGATTAATTCTTTTACAACAACTGTTTTTCCAACTCCTGCTCCTCCAAAAACAGCAATTTTGCCGCCTTTTGTAAATGGCGCAACGAGATCTATAACCTTAAGTCCTGTTTCTAAGATATGAGGATTTGTTTCTTGATCCGATAATGCCGGAGGATTCTGATGAATTGGCTCAAATGAAATATCTTTCTCATTTATTTTTTCGCCGTTATCAATTACTTTCCCTAAAACATTAAAGATTCTTCCCAAAGTTTTTGATCCAACAGGAACTTTGATAGGAGAACCGGTTCTTTTAACCTTCATTCCTCTGGAAAGACCGTCTGTGGTGCCCATAGCAAGGGTTCTGATTTCATAATCTCCCATTAAGAAGGCAACTTCTAAGGTTAGCACTTTTTTATCCGGTGTTTCTATGGTAAGAGCTTCATAAACTAATGGCGGGTTGTTTTCGAATCTTACATCTACAACCGGTCCTTGAACTCTGATAATTATTCCTTCGTTTGATAAACTTTTATTATTCATTTTTTATTCCGAAAAAACCACTTCCAATATCTAAAATTTCATTAGTAATTCTTTCTTGTCTTGATTTATTGTATTCCAACTTTAGCTCGTTAATTATATCATTTGCGTTATCGGTTGCGTTTTTCATTGCAATCATTCTTGATGCTTGTTCAGATGCATAGTTATCTAAAAATCCTTGGTATAAAATCATTTCCAGGTAATGTTCTAGTAAATTTGGCAATAGTTTTTCAACACTTGGCTCAAAAAGCATGTCATCACAATTTTTTATGTTTTCTTGCGTATCAAATTGTAGCGGCAATATTGTTTTAACCGTAGGACTTTGAGCAAAAACACTTGTAAAATCGGTAAAAAGCAATTGTACTTCCGAGACTTTTCCTTCAAGGAAAGTATCGTTAACTAATTTTATAATCGGGTATACTACGTCAAATGTCGGCAGGGTAGTGCCGAAGGGAAATATCCCTAAAATTTCTCTGTCCAATTTTAAGATAACATTTTCTGCTTTTTTTCCAATAACGACATAATAAGGGTTTTTAGTATCTTCTTTTATAATTTCTCTTGCTAAGTTAAAGACAAGTCCTCCACAAAGTCCTTTATCCGGCGAGAGAACAATAACAAGCTTTCTATCGATATCATTATTTTTTTTCATATAAGCGTGCGAATTATTTTCTCCTGTTTTTGTAACAACATTTTTTGTAATTTCCGAAAGCTTATTAACATATGTTTTTGAAAGCGTTGCGGCCGTTTGCGCTCTTTTTAATTTTGATGCTGCAATCATTTGCATTGCTCTAGTGGTTTTGGATACGTTTTGAGCAGTTTTAATCCTTCTTTTTAAGGAGAGCATATTTGCCATATTAAGCGCTAAATCCTTTCTTAAATTCCTGTGTGGCCTTCTGCATTTGTTTTAGAATATCATCACTAGGTTTATTTCCTGTAGAAAGTTCATCGATTAGCTTCTGATGATTTAATTTCATATATGCATGGTATTCTGTTTCAAATTTCTGAATAGATTCAACCGGTATATCATCGGTTTGACCACTTGTTACAGACCAAATACTTAAATATTCAAACGCCTCAGCTAGCGGTTGATATTGTGGTTGTTTAAGAATTTCTATTGTTCTTTTTCCTCTTTCCAGTTGAGCCATGGTTGCCGTGTCCAGTTCACTTCCAAATTGAGCAAAAGCGGCTAAATCGTTATATTGGGCAATTTCCAGTCTCATTTTTCCCGAAATAGATTTAATTGCAGATGTTTGGGCAGACCCGCCTACGCGTGATACGGATGAGCTTACATTTACAGCCGGTCGATTCCCTGCGTTAAAAAGGTCTCCTTGAAGATAAATTTGTCCATCGGTAATAGAAATTACATTGGTTGGAATATATGCAGACATGTCGTTTGCCTGAGTTTCTATTATCGGTAGGGCGGTGATGGAACCTCCGCCATTTTGTTTATTTAATTTTACCGCTCTTTCCAGAAGTCTACTGTGAAGATAAAATATGTCTCCGGGATATGCTTCTCTTCCTGCAGGTCTTTTTAAGACTAAGGAAACTTCTCTGTACGCCCATGCATGTTTTGTAAGATCATCATATACTATCAAAACATCTTTCCCCTGTTCCATAAAATATTCGGCGATTGCCGATCCTGCATAGGGAGCCAAGTATTGAAGTGCAGCAGAGTCCGAAGCACTTGAATTAACAACAATGGTATAACTTAAAGCATCCTTTTCTTTAAGTTTTTCGACGATCTGAGCTATTCGGCTTTGTTTTTGTCCTATCGCAACGTAAATACAGATTACAGTATTTAGTTCTTTTGTTTTTCCAACTCTTTGATTAATAATCGTGTCGATTGCAATTGCGGTTTTACCAAGACCACGATCTCCAATTATTAATTCTCTTTGACCTCTGCCAATTGGGATCATGGAATCTATAGCTTTAATTCCTGTTTTTAAAGGTTTATCTACAGGTTCTCTTTCTACAACACCTGCCGCAATTCTTTCAAGAGGCATATCTTTGCCTTTTTTAATCTTTGCTTTTGCATCGAGCGGTTCTCCAAGTGGATTAACAATTCTTCCTAATAGATCTTCGGAAGCATTTATAGAAAGTAATTTACCGGTTGTTTTAACTTCTTCGCCTTCTTTAATATGTCTACCTTTACCAAGTAAAATAATAGAAACGTAGTCTTCCTCAAGGTTCAAGATCATTCCTTGAGTTCCATCGGCAAAAGAAACCAGCTCTCCCATGAATGCCTTGGATAGACCTGAGGCAATTATAACGCCGTCGGTATTTTTTTCTACAGTTCCTATATTTTGAACTTTTTGGTCAAGATTAAAGGTCGTTAACCTTTTTTCTAGCTGTTTTATAATTTCTTCGCTATTAATCATATTGTCCTAATAAATAATCATCAATTCTGGCAAATGTATCTCTAAGACTCAGTTCATAAATGAGATCATTATTAATAATTTTTAACCCAACAATTAACGATGGATCTGTCTGAATGGCTATATTTTTTTCTTTAAATAATTCTTTAAATTTTTTCTCAATATTTTGTTTATTATTTAATTTTGTTCCCGGTACTATAACGGTTACTGTTTTCTGTTTTTCTATGCTTTTTAGTGTCCTAAGATATCTTTTTAAATCTTCTCTTGTAAGACAATCCGCGATTCTTGTGACGTTCTTACCTATAAGGTCGCCTTTTGAATAGCTAGCACCAGCTAATAATTTTATTTGCTTTTTTGTCATCTTATTTTACTATTTCTTTTATTGCTCTATCAATAAGTTTCGCTTCTTCCTTATCGGAAAAAGTTTCTTTTAATGATTTTTTTAAAATGTCGATAGACAATTTATTTACACTTGCCATAAGCTTTTTTTCCGCAAGTTTTACTTCTTCACCCATTTGTTTTCTGCCTTCATCGAAAATCTTTTCGGATTGAATTCTGGATTTTTCTTCTATCTTTTTTGCAACTAAAATGGATTGAATTTTTGCATCATCAACAATTTTTCTTGCTTGATCCTGGGCTTTTTTAAGAATCTTTTTTTCTTCTTCCAAAGCCTTTTCAAATTCCAGCTTGCTATTTTCCGCCTGTTTTAGTCCTTCCTTAATTAAATTCTCTCGTTTTTTTAAGGTATCTAAAACAGGTTTATATAAAAACTTTTTGAGTATAAAAAGAATAATTAAGAAATTGACTATTTGGGCGATAAGCAAAACCGGCTCAATACCAAAATTTTTAATAATTTCCATAAGCTATTTCATGAAAGCTAAAATTAAGGAATAAATCGCAATTGCCTCTGCAAAAGCCATTCCCAAAAGCATTGCCGGTAATATTCTTCCGGATGCTTCCGGATTTCTTCCGATTGCTTCCATTGCCTTTGCTCCGATTAATCCAATTGCCAAAGCCGGCAATAGACCACCGATAGCAATAATAAGACCTCCTGATACACTAAATGTCATTTATGTCTCACCTCCTCTGGAGCATGGTGCGGAGTTGTAAGAACCGCCATAAATGCCATTGTTAACATCGAAAATACTAATGCCTGAACTAATCCGACTATTACTTCTAAAAGCATAAAGGGTAAGGGGAATAAAAAAGCATAAATAGAAGATACTGTCGATAAAACTACTTCTCCGGCAAAAATATTTCCAAATAACCTAAAGGATAATGAAATTACTTTTGTAATTTCTCCGATAATTTCTAGTATTCCAACATAAAGAAAAATTGGGTTTAAGGAAAAATATCTGCTTAAGTAGTTTTTAATTCCAACGGTACTTATACTCATTAGGTGAGTTGCAACTAAAGAAACAAGTGCCAGACCAAGAGTCATGTTTAAATCGCTTGATGCAGCTCTAACTAACGGAATGAGCTCTTTCTTGCCATCCGCTACGTGAAAAAAGCCGATTGTTCCCACTCCTGGAATCAATCCGCTCCAGTTAATTAATAAAATAAATAGAAAAAAGCTCATAAAATAAGGAAATATCTTGGCTGTTCTTTCGGCTGCAACAGATTCGGTTAAATTATATAACGTCTCTGTTATGTATTCAACGCCATTCTGTAATTTTCCCGGAATTAATTTAATATTTTTACTTATATAGAAGCAGATACTGACGATGATTGCATCGATTATAAATGTATCTAGTAATGTGTTGGTAAATTTAAAAGAGCCCACACTAAAAATAGGCTCTGCTGCGAATGAAACCATTACCCTTATATTTTATAGGCTAAATGATTTATAGTCAAGCAGAAAAATGGTTTTTTGAGATTTTTTCCACAATAATTATTGGTTTATCATTTTTTGAATCTATTTTGCCGTCGATTATTATTACAGTATCTTTAACAAGTAAATATTTATATTGATCAAATATCTTTGGAAACACGATGCATTCGACTGTTTTTCCTATTTCGTTGCTTATATTAATAAAAGCCATTTCGCTATTGTTTTTTTTAGTAAAAATTCTTTTAATGCTTTCAATTATTCCGCCAATTTTAATTTTTGTTCCTTCTTTTTCTTCTTCCAGATGGTCCAGCTCATGAGTAATTAAATTCTTAATATCAAGCAAATTATGAATTTGAGGGTGGGAGGTTAGATAAAAACCTAAAAATTCTTTTTCGAATGCTAACTTTTCGTCATCCGAAAAATCCTTAACTGCGCTATTGTCCCGTTGCAAACTCATACTAACAGGGGAATTATTGTCGCCAAAAAGGCTTTCTTGTCCTTCGTGCTGATTTTTCTTGGTTTTATGGGTTGTGTCTACGGTGTCGGAATAATCCAATAAGAGTTTGGCTCTATTACCAAATTTATCCATAGTGCCTGCCTTAATTAAGCTTTCCACAGTTTTTTTATTAACCGCTCCTAAGTCCACCCGCATACAAAAATCTTGGAGAGATTTAAAATTACCTTTTTTTCTTGCAGAGATAATGGTAGATATTGCTGCTTCCCCTACGTTTTTAATTGCAGAAAGACCAAATCTAATTCGAGTATTATCTTCAATTATGAATTCCGAACCGGATTCGTTGATATTTGGAGGAAGAACAAGAATGTCGAGTCTTTTGCACTCTGCTACGGCCTGAGCAAGCTTTTCATTTTTTGTAGGACCTGTACTTCCTCTGGATTCTGCAGTTAGCAGTGCAGTCATAAATTCAACAGCAAAATGAGCTTTTAAATATGCGGTTCTAAAAGCAATGGTTGCATAACAAGCAGCATGAGCCTTGCCAAATCCGTATCCGGCGAAAGGCTCGAATAATGTCCATAGATGTTCTGAGTTTTTTTTAGTCATTCCATTTGTTATGCAACCATTTACAAACTTATCGTGTTGTTTCTTCATTTCGGAAGAAATTTTCTTGCCAACAGCTTTTCTTAATTTATCTGCCTCAAGCCATGAATATCCTGCAACATTGATGGCGGTAAGGAGCAAATCGTCCTGAAAAGTAATTATTCCGTAAGATTCTTTTAGGACATCTTTAAGTCGAGGATCCGGATAAGAAATCAATTTCGGATTATGCTTTCTTTTTATAAATTCGGGGATATTTGCCATAGGTCCGGGTCGGTAAAGGGCAACCATTGCTTGTAAATCAAAAATTGTTGTTGGCTTTAGTTCTTTAATATAGCGTCTCATTCCCGGAGATTCGAGCTGAAAAATACCGGTTGTTTCGCCCGAAGATAGCAGTTTATACGTCTTTGGATCATCAAATGATATCTTAGAAAAATCAATTGTTTTATCTTGGTTAGCCTTTATAAATTTTAGGGCTTCTTGAATAATTGTTAAATTTCTTAAACCTAAGAAGTCAATTTTAAGAAGTCCGACACCGTCTTCGCCGACAGTATACATGTCATATTGAGTAATAATCCTTTCTCCGTTTGACTCTTTTTGTAGTGGGACATACTCGGTAAGACTTTTATCGGCAATAACAACGCCTGCCGCATGAACAGAAGCATGTCTTACGACTCCTTCTACTTTTCTAGCCAAATCAAGCAATCTTTTGGTTTCCGATTCTATAGTATAGGCAATTTTTAGCTCCGGACTCTGTTCAAGTGCCCTGTCTATTGTCATTGCTTGCCCCTGCCATCCCATCGGAATCATTTTAGAAATTCTGTCAGGTCCGGAGTACGGCATCCCCAGTGCACGACCTGTATCTCTAACAGATCCACGTGCTTCCATAGTTCCAAAGGTAATAATTTGCGCAACCTTATCTACTCCATATTTTTCGGTAACATATTGGATTACTTCGTCTCTTCTATTGTCGGCAAAATCAAGATCAATGTCCGGTGGGGAAGGTCGCATTGGATTTAGAAACCGTTCAAAAGGCAGTTTAAAGAATAAAGGATCAACGTCGGAGATCCCAAGCGCATAAGAAACAATAGAGCCGGCATTTGAACCCCTTCCCGGTCCAACCGTAATTCCTTTTGATTTAGCCCAGTTAACAAAGTCGGCAACGATTAAAATATATGTTTCGTAACCTTTTTTTAAAATTGTGGAAAGCTCATAGTCTGTTCTCTCTTGAATTTCCAGACTAATTTTTCCGTACCTATTAAGTAGTCCCTCATTAACTTTAAGTTGAATATATTCGGCAGGTTTTTTTCCTCCCGGAACATCAAAAACCGGCATAATCCATTTTCCAAGTTGAATTTCCAAATTACACATATCCGCAATTTTTACCGTATTAGTAATTGCGTCTGGTGTTTGAATAAAAAGCCCCATCATTTCCTCGGAATCCCTTACGTAATGATCAGGGGAATTAAGCATTGTCAATTTTCTATTTTGATCACTTAGGGTAGTTTGTGTTTGGATACAGAGTAGCGCTTCCTGGGCTTCTGCGTCCTGTTTATAAATGTAATGATTATCATTTGTGGCGACTAGAGGTAAAGCCAATTTTTGGGCAAGTTTAATAAGTCTTTCGTTTACTACGTCTTGATCGTTATTGTTAATATGTTTTTGAATTTCAATATAAAAATGATCAGGCCCGAATATCTCCGATAATTTTTTTGCCCTTTTTAAAGCAGTTTCTTCTTGTCCATGGAGCAGGGGATCTGCCACAAAACCATTAACGCATCCGCTTAAACAAATTAAGCCCTCGCTATATTCTTTTAATAGCTCTATATCACATCTTGGTTTGTAATAATAACCTTCCAGATTTGCAATAGATACTATTCTCATTAAATTTTTGTATCCAATTCGGTTTTTTGCAAGAAGTATTAAATGGTTGTAGTTAGAATCAATTCCTGTTTCCTTATTGTGTCTGGTTCTTTGTGCCATGTAGACTTCGCAACCTATTATTGGTTTTATACCCTCTTCGATGCAGGCATTATAAAAATAAATTGCTCCATACATATTGCCATGATCGGTAATGGCAATTGCTTTCATACCAAGTTCTCCGGCCCGTTTTGCCAAAAGTTTAATTTTAGCCAGTCCGTCCAAAAGGGAAAATTCCGTATGATTATGAAGATGTACAAAATCAACCATTATTTACTAAATTTCTAAAATTAATAGAGCCCTCAGGAGTGTTAATGCCCAAGGCTACGAAATTTTTTCCGCTCCGCTTTACATAATGAGCCGCTTCATTAGCTCTTTTTAAAAAAGATTTCGGACTATCTGAAGGGTCAAATTTTGCAACTCCGAAAGTAAGAGTTATGCTATTGGGTACTTCTTTCGGATCTAAATTTTCTGTTACGTGAGGTAAAGTCGTTAGTACCCGGTTGCCTTCTTCTCTAATTTGTTCTTGATATCTTATAATCATTACCCTTAAGTCTTCTTCCGTTGCTTCTCTGTTAATTAACTGTCCAAATTCATCTCCTCCCAGTCTAGCAATTGATTCATCTTCTCTAAAGGGAAGTTTTGCAATTTGCTGAAGAATAACATCTCCTCCTGAGTGCCCAAATGCCGTATTATATTTTTTGAAATCATCGTAATCAATATATATCAAAAACAACGGTTTATTCGTCCTGCGGGAAGATGCCATTTTTGTTTCCATTTCTTGCATAAACCATCTTCTGTTTTTAAGTCCGGTAAGAGAGTCTTCGAGGGCATGTTCCTCTAGTTCTTCAACCTTTCTCTGCATTTGTAGTGAGGCAAATGCAGCCGCTCTTCTTGTTAGCCTTCTTGTTTTTGCGTCTCCCCCAATTTTTTCTTCAACCTTTTTTACAATCGGTCTTACTTTTCTGTATTCGCTTAGTTTTACAGTTGGTATTACCTCTTGTTCTGTATCATTCATTGTTTACTTAACTCCTTTTGCAATAAATTTTTAATAATTAATGTATCGATTGGCTGAGCAGTTTCTTTTCTTACAAGACCGATTAAGAATCCGATAACTTGTATTTTACCACTTCTATAGTCTTTTACTGCTTTTTCATTCTCTCTTAGAACCTTTTTAATAGCTTCTTCTAATTCTTTTTTATCGACCTTTGTAAACTGGAATTTTGCCTGGATTTGGCCGGCTAAGACTTCTGGTGATATTTCATCTATGTTTACTTTTTTATTGATTATTTCGTTAGCTATTTGTTTGGGGTTTAAGTTTTTTGCTTTTCCTGTTTTTACTGTTTTTTCAAAATAATCTGCTAATTCAATTTCTCTAGTTAAAATTTCCGCATCATAAAGTGTTAATTTAAATTCAGATTGAAACCGGTAAAGTTTCTGCTCAGGAAGTTCCGGTAATCCATTTTTTAATTCATTAATATAACTCTGCTCAAATCTAAAAGGTGGTAAATCAGGTTCCGGAAAGTATCTATAATCGTTTGCTTCTTCTTTACTTCTTTGAGATTGTGTAATTTGTTTCTTTTCATTCCAACCTCGGGTTTCTTGCTTTGGGGTTTCTCCAATTTCCAGTAACTCTTCTTGTCTTTTTAACTCGTAATTTATTGCTTTTTCTACAAACCTAAAGGAATTAATATTTTTAACCTCGACTTTGTATCTAGGCAGTTCTTGATCACCCGAAAGCTTAAGCGATATATTTGGTTCTAATCTCATATCACCCTTTTCCATGTCGGCGTTAGAAACATCCAAATATCTAACAATTTGCTGTAGTTTTTTTAGATAGTTTATAACTTCGCCGGCTGATTCAAAATCCGGATCCGTAACTATCTCTACCAAAGGAACACCACTTCTGTTAAAGTCGATTAAGCTTACGTTTTTTTCATTTACTATGTCGTGAATTAGTTTTCCGGTGTCCTCTTCCTGATGAACTCTGGTAATTCCAATTGTTTTAGTATTGTTCCCAGATCTAATGCTAATTGATCCTTTTTCACAAAATGGCTTATCGTATTGAGAAATTTGATAACCCTTTGGCAAGTCGGGATAGAAATAATTTTTCCTGTCAAACTTGGATAATAAAGAAATCTTACAATCTAAAGCAAGACCGATTTTAATGCACCACTCGATTGCTGTTTTATTTGCGACCGGAAGTGCCCCCGGGAGTCCGAGGCAGACGGGACATGTATGTGTGTTAGGTTCCTTACCAAAATAATCTGCAGAGCACCCGCAGAACATTTTTGATTCTGTTTTTAACTCTACATGAACTTCTAATCCAATTACCGGTATATATTTCATAGCTGAGGTTTCTCCTTGTTTGGATTTCCAATTTCGTATTGGTGTCCAAGATTAAATAATAGTTCTTCAGAAAATTGTGGGCCAAGAATTTGCATTCCAACGGGTAATGCAGCTTGTTCTGAGCTTGTTGAAGGACCAATAATGCCAATTGGTACAGAAAGTCCGGGAATTCCGGCTAAATTTGCTGTAACAGTAAAAATATCGGACAAGTACATTTTTAAAGGATCATTAATTTTTTCGCCTAATTTCCATGGTAGTGTAGGGGAAACAGGGGTAATTATTGCGTCTACTTTTTTAAAAGCTTCTTCGTAATCTTTTTTAATTAAAGTTCTTACTTTCATAGCTTTTTTGTAGTAGGCGTCATAGTAACCGGCAGAAAGAGTAAATGTTCCAAGCATAATACGTCTTTTTGCCTCTTTCCCAAAATAAGACCGTTTATTTCCATATCTTATACTGTCATATCTTGCTAAATTGGAAGAAACCTCGGCGGGTTGAATTATGTAGTAAGCAGCAATTGCATAATCGGTGTGGGGGAGTGAAATATCGATAATTTCTGCTCCTTGTTTTTCAAAAAAACTAATTGCTTCCATAGTTTTTTCTTTAATTTTTTTATCAAGTCCTTCGGTAAAGAATTCTTTTGGAATTCCAATCCTGGTACCTTTTATGCTTTTATTTAAATTTTTAGAATAATCGGGAACCGGTAGATTCGGCGTTGTAGCGTCAAAACTATCTTTTCCAGCTGTAACATTTAAATATAAGGCGCTGTCCTCAACAGTTTTTGTAAAATGACCGATGGAATCAAGAGATGAGGACATTGCAATAATGCCATTTCTGCTTACACGTCCATAGGTTGGTTTTAGGCCGACAACGTTACAAAACGCTGCAGGCAGGCGGATTGAGCCTCCTGTATCCGTCCCTCCCGAAGCAATACTCATATCAGCCGCAACGCTAGCAGCAGATCCGCTGCTGGATCCTCCTGGAGTATATTCAACATTGTATGGATTTTTTACCGGTCCGTAATCGGAGTTTTCTCCGCTTGATCCGTGTGCCCACGCGTCACAATTTAATTTTCCCAAAATGATTGCACCTGCATCTTTTAGTTTTTTTACAACAGTAGCGTCATATTGTGGTATGTAATTATCTAAAACCTTGGAAGATGCAGTAGTTCTGATGTTCTTAGTTAAATAGATATCTTTTAAAGCAATAGGAATTCCCAATAAAGGAGATTTATCTCCGATTCTTAATTTTTCGTCAGCCTGCTTGGCAGCGTTTATTGCCTCTTTGTTACAAATAGTTAAAAATGCGTTAAGCAAGGGATTAAGCCTAGCTATCTGATCCAAACAGGATTCTGTTAAATCAAGAGCTGAAAATTCTTTTTTTCTTAACCCATCAATTGCTTGTTTGATTGTTAATTCATTCAATTTCATTCTAAAATAGCCTCCACTTCAAAAAAACCTTCATGTTTTTTATTTGCATTGGATAGGGCAGTGACTTGCTCTAAGGAGGGGAGAGTAAAATCTTCTCTTTCTATGTTTTCCAAGTTAGTTACCTGGCTAGTCTCTTCAACACCTTCGGTATCAACCTCTTTTAATTTTTCGATGTAGCCAAGGATCGACGTTAGTTGCCCTTCTAATTCATTTTCTTCATTGTCTTTAAGCTTGAGGTTTGCTAATTTTGCTACTTTAAGGATATCTATTTTCATCCCGTTAGAAAACCTCCATTCTTGATTCGATAACCTATGAGCACTTTGAATTGATTACTGCAGAATTTTCTAACGGGATTCATCGGTTTATTATACTTTAACGCCTAGTCTTTGCGCAATTACTGTTCTTGCTGTTTTTTCTAAAGTATCGTCTAAATGCTCAAGGTTGACTGTTTTTTTGTATTTTTTTTCCAGAGCAGTTTTAATTAGATAATCGGCTAGCTCCGGATTTTTTGGCAAAACCGGACCATGTAGGTAAGTGCAAATACTATTCTTGTAAATTGCCCCTTCGGTTTTGTCATTACCATTATTACCAAAGCCTGAGAGAACATTTCCGAACGGTTTAACATTTTTACCTAGGGTTGTTCTTCCACCATGATTTTCAAAACCTACAAATATAAAGTCACTTAGTGTGTCAATTCTTGGTATTATTGCAATATCTCCAATCATGCGATCCGTATTAGGGTTTTCAGTATAGATATCTATTATTCCTAAACCCGGAATTACTGTTCCGTCTGCCTCTTTATAATACTTACCTAAGAATTGGTATGCACCGCAAATATATAATCCTGGAATCTCATCTCTTATTATTTGTGAGAATGTTCCAACTTTATCTTTTAAATCCTCGGCGACAATTTTTTGCTGTCTGTCTTGAGCTCCTCCCATAAACAAAAGATCACACTCTAGCATTTCTTTTGGTTCAAAACCGATGTCTAGAACTTTTGTACGGAAATCAATATTTCTCCATTTACAGCGCCTTCTTAGGGTAATAATGTTTCCACGGTCACCGTATGTACCCATAAGCTCAGGATATAACCATCCTATTGTTAAATTTCTATCAATCATAAAATTTCTCTTCCTGTTAATATTTTTCTAACTTCAAGCATAGCCGAGTATGTTGGCAGAATATAAAGAGTTTCATCCGGTGAAATTTTTTCCAGAGCGTTTAGAATTGCCTTACTAAGATCTGGTTCCACACTAAGATTTGGAGAAAATTTCCCATATTTAATTCTTAGTCCCATGTCATAGGCCCTTGTTCCGCTTATTGTCACATTGTGTTCATCTTTAATTTGTTTTTCAATATTAATATCCCAAATCCATGAAACGTCAGTGCCATCAGGAATATGATCATTTATAATAATTAGAAGATTTTTTCCATGAAGATGATTAATCGTGCGGAGTGTTTCATTAAAACTCGTCGGATTTTTTGCTAAACATATTTGAATTTTTTTACCATTAAAATTAATTAATTCTTGTCTACCGAATGCGGGCTTAAAATGAGCGAGGCCTTCGTTAATATTTTTGTTATCGATTCCGATTGTTTTGCATGTTAGAAAAGCAGCGTTGGTATTATAGCGATTATAAATTCCACTAAGCGGATATGTTTTCGAAGAGCCAATATCTAAACGCGGTCTTTTTAAATTGCAGTTTGAACATTTCCAATCTCCAAGGTGAGAAAAAAAAATCATTCTAAAATTCAGCTTGGAATGACAATTGGGACAAAATACAGAATCTGCGGAATACTGCGGTTTTCTCGTAGAAACCCTTACATCATTTAAGCCAAAATATTTTACTTTTGCTTTTGTATCTTTATTTAAAAAGGCGATTGCAGGATCGTCCGCATTTAAAATAAGAGTTGTTTTTGCGTCTAAAGTCTTCAGGGCGGTATTCCAATTCTGAACAATATAGTCAATTTCGCCATATCTATCGAGCTGGTCCCGGAATAAGTTTAATAGAACGATATAGCCTGGTTTAATAATCTTAAGTATTAAGGGCAATGTATTCTCATCAACCTCAAAAATTGCAAAATCTTTTTTTACTTTTCCATAAAAATTAGCTTTTATTATAAGAGATGATGCTATTCCATTTAAAAGATTTGCGCCGGACTTGTTTTGGAAAACAGTTCTATTATTCCTCTCTAAAATTGTCCTAATCATTTTTGATGTAGTAGTTTTTCCGTTAGTTCCCGCAATAAGTATAATTTCTGTTTGGGATTTTTCAAAAATATTTTGAATAAAATTGTTGTTAATTATTAGAGCAATATGTCCAGGCCATGTAGATCCTCCTCCTAAATTTGTTTTTTTACTAAAAAAAGACAAAATTTTCCCTAATATAATTAAAAGTGAATTCATTTTTTACATTGATCTAAGGATTCTAATACGCTCATCAATTGAAGGGTGAGTGTTAAAAAGAGACGCAAACCAATTTTGGGAACTTTTTCTATTAAATGGGTTTTCGATAAAAAGGTGTGCAGTTGCATTGCTTGCTTTTTTAAGAGGTGTTTTGTCTTTTTCAAGCTTTTCCAAGGCACTTGCCAGTCCTTCAGGATATCTGGTTAATAGAGCTCCCGATGCATCTGCTAAAAATTCCCTTTTTCGGGAGACTGCAAGCTGAATTAGCGTTGCAACAATTGGAGATAAAATTGCAAAAACAATTCCAAGAGCTAAAAATATTAGCTGAATATTTCCGCTACCCCTGTTATCGTCGTCTTTTATTCCGCCCCACCAAAGTGAACGCATAAACATGTCGGCAATGATTGCAATAAATCCTACTAGGATTGCCACAACTGCCATTAAGCGTATATCATAGTTTCTTATATGTGATAATTCATGGGCGATAACGCCTTCAAGCTCTGCTTTGTTTAATAAACTCAAAATCCCTGTTGTAACACAGACAACGGCATGATTAGGATCACGACCTGTGGCAAATGCATTTGGAGAAGAATCGTTAACGATATAAATTTTTGGTATAGGTAAACCGGCGCCAATACAAAGGTTTTCAACAGTTCTAAAAAGCAAAGGATTATCTTGCATCTCTATTTCCCTTGCTTTAAGAGTTGCAAGAACCAGTTTATCGGAATAATAGTAGCTCCCTATACTTATTAATCCCGAGAAAATTAATGCAATGCCGACAAAAGACAATCCATAGCCTAATGCTTTAGAGAATATAAAAGCTAATGTTGCTATAAAAACGACAAACAACAACATTATTAGCCACGTCTTGTTCTTGTTAGCCGAAATCTGAGAGTATATCTCCATACTTAAAAACTAACTTTAACGGGTTTTTTATCACCTTCGTCTACACCAAAAAATTCTGAAGGTTTAAAAGCAAACAAGTTCGCAAACAAAACGTTCGGGAAGATTGTTAGTTTCGTATTATAATCCAAGACATTGCTGTTATAGAATTGTCTTGAATAAGCAATTTTGTTCTCCGTATCGGAAAGTTCATCTTGTAGTTTTTGGAAATTCTCACTGGCCTTTAGGGTCGGATAATTTTCCGCAACCGCAAAAAGAGATTTTAAGGCATTACTTAAACCGTCGTTTGCTTTTGCTTTTTCATTAGCTCCATTTGCAGACATTAAATTTGCCCTTTCCGCGGTAACCTTTTCAAATAATTCTTTTTCGTGTTTAGCGTATCCTTTAACTGTTTCTACTAAATTTGGAATCAGGTCTGTCCTTCTTTTAAGTTGAACATCAATCTGAGAAAATGCCTCAGAAACTCTTAGTCTAGCAGTTATGAGACCGTTATAAATAAACCATACGTAGATAAGAACTACACCAAGTATTGCTATTGGAATAAGCATAATAAATATCACCCCCTTTAATTTTTAAGCCACTTCATAAATTCATTATACGATAATGTATTTATGATGTCACTCTTTTTTGCCCATCCGCGTCTTGCAACAGAAACACCATATTCCATTAGACCCATTTGATAAGCAGCATGGCTATCGGTGTTAATCACCAGCTTTATTCCTGATGTAACGGCACGTCTAACAATATTGTCCGGTAAATCCAAACGGTTTGGCCAACTGTTAATTTCGAGAGCTTTATTATGTTTTTGGCAAAATTCAAAAATTTTTTCCCAATCAAGATCATATCCCTGTCTTTCGTTTATTAATCGTCCTGTAGGATGAGCAAGAATTTTTGCCTTAGGATTTGATAGACCATTCAAAACTCGCTCGGTCATTTGTTCTTTGTTAAGGTTAAATGCGGAATGGATAGAAACTATAGCTCCGTCAAGTAAGGCTAAGGATTTTTCGCTTAGTGAAAGTTCACCCGAAGCTAAAATATCAACTTCGAGCAATTTAATTATTCGAACACTTTTTATGTTTGATTTAATTTGTTCAATCTTTTCGTCTCTTTTTTTGAGAATTTCATAACATTGGTTATCGTTGTGTTTAGAAACGCTGGGATTATGTTCGGAAAAACCTAAATACTCATATTTAAGTTTAACGGCTTTATTAAGCATGTCTTGCATAGAACTTTGTCCGAGATCATGACTTGGTTCAATTGAAAAATTGGAATGAAGATGTAAATCGCCTTTAATATCTGAAAGTTCAATTAAACGGGGAAGTTTATGTTTTGCAGCTAATTCTATCTCTCCCGTGTTCTCTCTCATTTCGGGAGGAATTAAGTCAAGCCCAAGGGCATTATAAAAATCTTTTTCTGTGGAATACGTGGCTAGTCCTGCTTTTGGATCTTTAATTTTTTTAATTCCCTTCTCAGATAGCGAAAGACCCTTTTTTATCGCTAATTCTCTTAAATGAATATTATGATCCTTACTTCCTGTAAAATGCTGTAAAAGAGACCCAAAGCTTTTAACAGGCTGAACCATAAGGTCTACTTGATATCCGCCGGAAATTAGAATCGAGGCACTTGAGTTCCCTTTCTCAATTATCCTTTCTTTGTATGGGTAAGATACAAAGTGATTAATGACTTTTTCGGAATTATTACTGGCAACAGCGATATCAATGTCTCCTATTGTTGAGACCATTCTTCTTAAACTTCCCAGCGCCGATACTTGTAAAACATTAGGGTCTTCAATTAAGAAGTCTGTAATTTTTTTTGCAAGCTCTGCGGCAAAGGGAAGTGTCATTCTCCTTTGTTTACTTTTACCCTCCTTGTATTCTTTTATGGCTCTTAAAATATCGTTTTGTGATTTTTCTCCGAAGCCGGCAAGAGGAGAAATTTTATTTTCTTTTGCAATTTTTTCAAGGTCATCAACTACAGATTCGGGATTTCCCAAGCCAAATGTTTTTACAAGTTTGTATGCTCTTTTTGGACCAAATGAGGGAATTTTTAAAAGAGGAAATACTGCCTCCGGAATGTTTTCAAAAACCCATTTAAATCTAGAAACTTTACCTGTTTTTAGGAGTTCTTCGATATGGGATTTAATCGAAGTCCCGACTCCTGGCAGGCTTTGCAGTGATTTTTGGTCAAATAAGTCTTTTATTTCGGTAGTAGAATTGTCTATTGCGTCCGCAGCTCTATGGTAGGCGATTATTTGAAAATAATATTTTCTTTCATCTTTTATGCTGTAGGCTGCAGCAACATTTCTGAATAACTCTGCAATCTGTTGGTTTGACATAAAAATTGATTATAAACTATATCAGATCATAACAAAGCATTGACTATAATTCAATAATTTGTTAGGATACTTCCTAGCTACGTTGGGCTCGTAGTGAAGCGGTCTATCACGTCTCCCTGTCACGGAGAAAACCGCCGGTTCGAATCCGGTCGAGCCCGCCCGCGGTGATACTTCTGCCCTCGAATTGACAATATGGTTAGAAAAAAAAGCAGAAAATCAGTAAAAAAAATAGAAAAAAAAGCAGAAACAGAAAAAAGTAATAATTTTTTTGTGCGGGTTAAATGGGGCGAGTCATACACAAGCTTGATTTTAGGATTCCTGGTTGTAATAATCGCAACTGCATTATTATTTACTTTTGTAAAAGGAAAAGGGATGATAGAGTCCGGATCAACGGACACCGCACCTGCCATAAATCAAGAAAAAGCCGCTAATAAAACTTACGAAGTTAAGTCCGGTGATAATCTATGGGGAATTGCAGAGAAAGAATACGGTTCCGGCTATAACTGGGTAGATATTGTAAGTGCAAATAAATTAACCAATCCCGGAGTAATTTATACGGGTACAAAATTAATTATTCCCAACGTAATGGAAAGAGGTGCAGACAGCAAATTTGTAGAAAAAGTTAATTCTAAAAATCAAAATATTAAAACAAATGTTATCGAAGCACCGGTCGATAAGGTAACTTCAAATTTAAATTCTATAACCGGTAACTCTTATACAGTAAAGTCGGGTGATATACTTTGGAACATCGCGGTTAGAGCATATGGAGACGGTTATAGATGGGTTGATATTGCTCGAGCGAATGGTCTTGAAAACCCGGATTTAATTTTTTCAGGAAATGTATTGAAAATTCCTCGATAACCCTCATAAACATTCAGAAATCTCGTATGGTAAAATATTTTCATGAGATGGTAGTTCAGTGGTAGTATGCTACCCGCGTCTCAAAGTTATATGCGGTGGTAGTTCAGTGGTAGAATGCTTCCTTCCCAAGGAAGAGGTCGAGGGTTCGAATCCCTTTCACCGCTCAAAAGCATGGCGGGCAGGCAGGGATGGAGAATCGAGTTTAATTCTCGTATCTCGCTCAAATTAATAAATTGGGCGCGGCTTTAAACTCAGCGAAGTCATACCTAATCGAAGAATGATACTGAAATCGTAGGTTATGTTTTTCTATTCGAACCGTCCAGGTGA
>PFRF01000022.1 GCA_002788395.1 Candidatus Levybacteria bacterium CG_4_9_14_0_2_um_filter_35_21
TTTGTAACCTTATATAATTCTAGCACCAAAGAATGAGCTTCTTTCCAAGCATTTAAGTCGGTAAAGGAGTAAATTTTCCCATTATTCGTTATTCTTAATTCATTGTTCATATTATCTTGACTTTTTAGTTTTTTTATGATACTATATTTTTGTTAAGATCAAGTAGGATATCGACCAGACGTAACCAGTCGGCTCTTAAGTATCCATAAAGTGCTTGGTCTTTTTTGTTAGCTTTATTTCTCATATAACAATATTAGGCTTAATATCTCTTCTTTGTTAACAGAAAAGTCAGCGCGGTTTGCCTTAAATGCTTTAGATGCAACGCCATGACAATTACTGCTTTTTCCCACCAAACCAAACCTAATTTCACCAGGAGATAATTTTATTTTACCCCTTTTATTAGCAATTTGAACCAGATAACTTTTTATTATTGCCTCATGGCCCGGGTATTCTTTGTCAACTACCAGCATGGTTTTCTCAAGCTTAGATTTTTCAAGCAGTAAATATAAAAGAGCGGAAAAGACTTGAATAATAAAGGATTTGGGTTTCCCAGCCTTTCTATAGATATCTTGCAAATACTTTTTGTCACGAGCAGCTATTTTTACTGATCCATGCTTACCATTTGAATAGGCGATAACAGTTATCTTATTTGTCTGTTCTATTTTCCCTGATTGGTCTATTTGATAATTTTTAGATTTAGATTTAATCTTTTTCATAAGTTTATTTTCCAGTTTTCAAGGCTCCAAGGGCTCCAAGGTCTCGCCTTGAAGCCTTAACTAGCTTCGCAAGGTCCGACCTTGCGAAGCTAAATCTTTTCTTTTTGTAAATTGTATTATTCATATTTTTAATCCTAATTTATCTTGACAAATTCTCTCTCCTATGCTATATTCTAACTAATCACGAGGGAGAATACGACCAATAGACTACGTGTCTGTTTGTTACGCCTCCCATTTTTATTGCCCTTGACTTTTTTATTTTTTTGTGATAACATCAATTTATAAAACATAGAGCGGCGATGTTCGTAATCACCGCTCTTTTTTATTTCTTCCAATTGCTTTTTTAAGCACGAAAAGATCATTAAATTCTATTCCTTTAAGTTGTTTAATTTCCCTTGCTGTTCGACGCGCATTTGCAATAACGACAACTTTTTTACTCTGTTTTATTAAATAATCAAACAGGATAACAAAATCGCCGTCTCCGGTCAGAAAAATTCCCCGATCAAAGTCATCTTTATCACGCATGGCATAAAAGGTTAAATCAACATCGCAGTTTGCTTTCCTGACACTTGTGCCATCAGGTTGTTTATATATTTTTACAGGTTTTAAGATTAGATCAAAACCGAATTTCTTAAGAACAGCATAGAATTTCTTTTGCTTTATATTCTTTTCATCAAATCCGGCAAAATAATATACTTTTTTGGAATTGTATCTCTCTTTTAAATACTTAAAAAGTCTTTTAAAATCTACCTTCCAACCCTCGTTACGAGTACCATAAATAATATTGGAAGCATCTACAAATGTGAATGTTACTTGTTTTTTATTTGCCACTTTTCTTAATTTGTTATTCATAGTTTTAGAGTATCAAACCTAAAAGGTTTGAAAAAGAGCTCAAACTGAGTCAAAAATTCATAGATCTTTTTATAATTTTCAATCCCATTATTCATAATTCCAAGTTCGTTATTCATAGCTTCTTAGCCTCCTTTTGAACCACCTTAACTAGCTTCGCAAGGCGTCCCCTTGCGAAGCTAAATCTTTTCTTTTTGTAAATTTTATAATTCATATTTTAGTTTGACAAATTTTCCCTTTCATGATATAAATAATCATCACGATGACTGGACTAGCCTAAGGTTTCGACCGACCGCGAATGCCAGTCTTTTTTTGTTCTATTCTTCTCATATCGTTTGACAAATGTTTCCTCATATGTTATATTTTATTTAATCACGAGGGAGAATACGACCAATAGACTACGTGTCTATTTGCTACGCCTCCCATTTTTTATGGCTTCCATTCAACCTTTTCTCTATCACGAATAAGAAAAATTTTGTATTCTTGAAATGGGGTAAGCAAAGACGACTCTGATTTCCTATTCGGAACAATGATTTTAAATAATTTCTTTTTCTTCTCCAGATATTCATGTAAACAATGAAAGTCTCCATCACCTGATACGATAATTGCCTGGTCGTAATTGAAAAATTCTATAGCTGCTGCATGCAACACCAGTTCGGCGTCAACATTGCCTTTCGGTTTACCCTTGTCATCCATTACAGTTGGTTTATAAACAAGCTCATAACCGTAAGATGTTAACTTTTTATAAAGTGCTTTATTTTTAGGGATATATCCGATAAACAGGAAAGCTTTATCTACGCGAAACTTGTCAGTTAAGTATTTTCTGAATTTTTTAAAATCCAATTTCCAGCCTTTATAGATTAATTTTCTGTTTTTATAAATATCTTTACTTGTACCAAGGTTTAAATTTTGACTGTCAATAAATGCATAAGTTTTAATATGCTTTCGCCTTTCTTTACTTATAGTTTGGTTTTTAATTTCTGTCATTTTATTTTGATTAAAAATTTTAAATTTTAAATTAAAAATTGTAAAACATGTTAGTTTATTATCATCCAATTGAATGGTATCTCTGTCCCGACATAGTTATTTATCCCCACAGTAAATGAACCTTCAATAGCTTCTGTTTTTGGCTTTTCCGGGGTCTGCCTTAATAAAAATAGTACCACATTATTAGTGTTAGTTTTTGGCGTGATGTAAATAAGAGATTTGTCTGTAACAAGTTTATTGTTAATAGTAATCTCCGTTTGATGGGCGTTCATTGTTGCGATTCCTGCAGAACCGGTCGCAATAACTTCGGTAGGTGAGAGTGCAAAGGCGGGGGCAACTATATTTAAGTTAAGTTTTGCAAAAGTTCCTGCTCCGGAGGCAATAAGGTCGCCTGCCTGGTTAACGGATAACACTGCTGAATTGCTGGCATTAGTAATTAAGAATTGTGAGCCTGACGATCCGGTATCGTTAGAGCTTAATTTAATTGTTAAATCATTGCCCGGAATAGGAGAGATTAAGCCTGCAAACAATGTTCCTTTAAATGTGGCGTTTCCTGCCGAAGTAAGATTGCCGCTTTCGTCTATATTCAAAAGCCCGGAAAGGAAACTTATTCCGCCTTGTCTGAGCGGTTGGATCTGAAGATCTGCACCAAGCACATTAATTCCGTTATCGGTTAGAATCAACTGTCCGCCGATGGAAAGCTGTCCCGCAACCGAGACATCTGCAAATGAGGCCGGTCCAAAAACCATTAATCCTTGATCAAAGCGGGCAAAATTTGCGGTTAAATTCTCCACTTGGGCAAACTGGCCGGAAAAGGAAGAGATATCAATATAGACAGAGGGGACAGAGGAGACAGAGGAGACAGAGGAGACAGAGGGGACAGAGGAGACAGAGGAGACAGAGGGGACAGAGGAGACAGATGGGACAGATGTTCCAGATTGCGTGGCAGTATAGTAATTATTCGTAATATATTGGGCGGAAACTGTCGAAGCTTGGTTATTTAGGCCCTCTATGTCACTTGCTAAGATTCTGCCTGCACGTAAAGTTCCGCTTATTGTCGCATCGCCTGTGTTTAAGGAATTGCTTGTCAAACTTCCGCTGAAAGATGCGTTTCCACTATTATCTATAGTAGCAACGGCAGAGCCGGTTGCATATTTAGAATCACGAATTACGAATTTTGAATCGGAAAGATCAATGGCGATATTACTTTCAGTAGACAGTGGCGAAATGAGATTGGTATGCAGATTGTCGACAGAAGCAATGGGGGATGTAATGCCTTTACTGCTAATTACATTGTTTACGATTGCGGCAATATAATCATTTAAAGCTTGTCCGGCAATGGTCATGTTTCCGGTTGTTAGCACCAAAGACTCCAGAGTTGCTTCTTGAGCATGAATTACTCCGGCAAAAAGATTCGCGGCAATTAGCCCCGAATAACTCCCGGTTTTCTTAATTGAGTTGCCAAACCCGTCTATTAAAGAATAAATCGAGTTGCCAAAAGAATCAAAAGTTTTATTTATGGCAAATTGATTATCAAATAGTGTAGCCGA
>PFRF01000016.1 GCA_002788395.1 Candidatus Levybacteria bacterium CG_4_9_14_0_2_um_filter_35_21
CCCTTGATTACAAGTCACCGCTAGTGTATCTTGATAGTTACTACCAGACGAAAGTGTCACCGATGTACTCATCTCTAACAACCTCTTGTTTATCCTTATTAAAAAGTATATATTCACCCTAGGTGTTTGTAATCCTTCGGCAAGCTCAGGATAAATAAGAAAAGAAGCTAGAAACTAAAGCAATCTAATATGGCACAAAAAATCGGAGAATTTATTATTAGACAGTTTGAAGATAATTCCGCATTTGTTGAATTGCCACAAGATCAACTTCTTAGAATAACAATGTTTGCTTATTATTTTGATAAGGTTATTCATAACTTGTCATCAGATGCTACATGTGAATTAATTGATGCGATGAAAAATACAACCAATGAATTTCTTGAACCGATTATTTCAAAAAAGGAAAAAAATCCACAAATAGAGAAACTTCTAGGAAAGGCTTATTTTGGTATGCATTTTGAAAAAGAAAGTAAAAAAAAGGTCGTTTTTGAAGCGTATGGAGAATATTACAAAAAAAATGATAATTATTTTTACTTACAAACGAAATTTAAACCTATTTTTATAAAAAACGATGTATTAGAAGGAAATGCAAAAGGTTCCATTGTTTATTTTTTTGACTATATATTAAGTTATGCTTCGGACAAGGTTGCAACATTCTTGATGTTAGTCATAAGTAATATGATTTCCAGATATGGGGAGAAAAATAAGCTACTTCCCATAGGAGAAGTACCAGTTCTGTCTCTTGCTGTTATTACTAATACTTTTTTTCAATAACCTTTATGACATTTATAGATTATGGAATAGAGTTTGAGGATTGGATCCGTCACAAGTTGCCTAGGCAACTTAATCTTTCCGCAGCTAAAGAGCAAGCAATTATGATTAAATTCGGAAATTTTGCAGATTATGTGCGACACATTGCGAACAAAGACCCTGATGCATTTGGAGTATTTTTTTGTGAATTGGTAAAAAAATTTGAAGAAGTCTCTAAATATAAAGCTCCTCATGGATGCGTTAATGAACCTGTAGCTTTTTCAAAATGGCTATATGACTGGGCACCAATAGGAACCTCTGTTTACGTTTATTAGTTAATTGAACTTTCTAACGACAAGGTGTGAAGCCATAACACCCGGAGGGTGTGAAATTATAGAGGATGTAGTAGAAAATTTGGTAGGAGAAATAAATGATAAATTTGATGAGACACAAAATGAAAATATCTCTAAGAAGTAAGATCCCCGGCGGGAGTTTTATCTACCTAAATCAATTCTGATACATTTGGAATACTTACGAATATGTATGCTAGAGAAATTTCATTTTTTATTTTGTAATCGTTGTTACACACATTTAGTGTTTTAAATTATAGAAACCCCTACTCGTAGAATTGTATAAATAATATTAAGGAAAAAGGGCTCAAAGAAAGGAGGTGAATATTGGATGAAAAGAAAACTGCTCAGAGTGGCTTCAAAAATAAAAAGTGTTTTTGGAAAAATAAGTAAACTATATTATACGCAAATCGTGGCATAAAAAAGATTATTTAATTTTCAGAAGTTCTACTTCGAAGATTAAAGTTGCAAAGCCGGGAATTAAAGGATCAACTCCATATTTGCCGTATCCGAGTTCGTAGGGAATAGTAAGTTTTCTTTTTCCTCCAACTTTCATTCCGGGAACTCCCATATCCCAACCCTTAATTACATATCCAATCCCAATTTTTGTTTCAAAAGGCAAATCGCGGTCGTAGGAAGAATCAAATTTAGTCCCGTCTTCAAGCCAGCCTGTGTAGTGCATTACTACAGTATCCCCGTCTTTTACTTCGGGTCCTTCTCCTTTTTTTATATCTTCAGTTTTTAATTTTAAATCGCCCATAAAATATTAATTTATAACTTTTTAATTTCTACAAAATGATATTTATAAAACATTTTAACATTATTTGGTACAGAAATGGAAGTTATAGTACTTTTACCCGGTAAAGTATAAATTTTAACCGGGTAATTTTTAATGTAATCCTTTGCAAAATCATCTGTAAAAACAACATTTTTAATACCTTGGTTTATTAGAAGGGAAAAGTCTTTACTTATATATTCTTTTCTATTCCAATTTTTTCGCATCTCTTTTTACATACATAAATCTCGGAATGTTTGTATCAACTGCTTTAATATCGGTTACTTGATAGTCTTTTAAGTAATACATATATTGCCGGAAGTATAGTGCCTTTTAGCAAGTTTTCAATTTTTTCCTTACTTCTTCCAATTCCAAATACATTATATCCTTTTTCGGCTAAAACAAGCGCCATGGGAAGACCGACTCTTCCGATTCCAATTACAGCCACATTCTTTGGATTCATAAAGTAAAACAATTCTATTTTAAAACCAGGAAGAATTCAAGAGAGGTTTTTTAGTTCTTTTATGTCCTTGAGAAAGTTGCTTTTTAAAATTTCCGCAGATTCTTTAATTCTGCCTTCCAGGTCGTCTATTTTCCCCTTAAGATATCTTAATGTTGTTTCATGATTGCTTTTTGTATGGTGTTCCAAGAAAATTTTCTTATCCTCTTCTTTTAACTCGGATAAAACAATATCTATTATTGTGTAATGAATTGTATTTTCCACAATCTCTAACAATTCTATCCGTTCGTGCTCGGGGAGTCCGAGTTTGTCCAATTCAATGCTAATTTCTTCTGTAGATACTAAATGATGATAAAATGTTTTTTTTCTGCTCATAGCGATATAGGACCTAATGGAATTGTATCATTTGAGTCATCTATAAAAAAATATAAAACCGGACCCTTTTGTGCTCCGTCGACTCTTTCTAAATATCCCATTACTTCCGGAGATCCCCCCAAATGCTTATCGGTCCACTCGGCAGGGCCGGCGTCTGCAATGTCTGTGACTATTGCTTTGCCATTTTCCGGATTAACTACCAACATTTTGCGGTACTTAAAAAATAAGCCGTATCTACCGACATTTTCGTTAAAACCAGGAGCTAAAAAAGTTGGAACAGCAATATAGTATTTCTCTCTTAATTTTTCGTTTTCCGTCATTTCATCCTTGGATTTTGCAAAATAACCCCACGCGCCTAAACCTGGGGCAATTCCTTGTAAGCTGTACGATTCTCTCTCTTTTTCGTTATCAAAATGCTGGTCGGTAGAGTCTCCGAAGTACCTTTTAAGGTGCTGTTCCTGTCCAATTAGTCCATAGCTTCTGTTTAATCTTATGCCTTCAAGTTCGGGAAACACTTTAATTTTAAATACCTCGGAAAGATAATCCGTAATCACTTTTTCTTCTCCGGGAATTAAAGGTCTAACCTCCTTTGGCAAAAGCTCCGATATCTTTAAAACAAGATTTTGCGGCGTAATTTTGGGGGTCTCCTGTCTGGACAAATTATTTATCTGAGCCTGGACAGTTTGCGGAGCCATTTGCATAAAAGGAACAGCAGCCAGTAAAACTCCGCCTATTATTTGTTGTTTGGGAATAAGAGAAGCAATTAAGTGACCATGTTTTTTAACAATTTGTTTCTCAATTTCTTTATGCTTATCCGACCACTTTTTTTTAAGGTGCTGAAAATGGAAGATCTTTTTATTTTTATTCATAATTTAATGTTAACAAACCGGATTATTTTACATATAAAAGATAGGGGATAATACTGGCAATATTCATTAAGCTTGCGATTAAAAATAAAATTTGAAATCCGTATTGGCTTGCAATAAAACCGCCAAGTGCCGTTGCTAAGGCCATGCTTATAAAAACAGCTGCATCGTAAATTCCCCATTCCGAAGGCTCTTTATTCTTATCAAGGTGTGTAGAAAAGAGGGAATTTTTCGCAGGCGTAGCAATTCCAAATCCGGCTCCAACTAAAGAATAAAAGAATAAAATTGGCAGAATAGTTTTAGAAAAAGCAAACCCGATGTATGCAAAGCTTATTAACGACAAACCTAAGATTGTAATTTTTATTTTGGAATGATCGGAAGATTCGTGTAAAAATTTACAGCTTACAATTTCAACTAAAACTCTTACAATTAAATGAAAGCTATAGGCAAAAGCTGCGAATTGAATATTTCCTCCAATAACGTCTGTTGCAGCAAAAATTGCAAAGATAGGAAAGAAAAAATTCCAAGACGACCATACAAACGCCTCGGAAATAATAAATGACTTTACCAATGGATTAACGTGGAAATGTGACGGATTTCTACCGATAAATTGTTCTTTAAGCATCTCTTATATCATAAGATAGTTTTAAAATAAATTACAAGTAGCATACTTGAAGCTAAGTCTAATTTGAGCTACAATTAAAACTATGTTTAAACCCGTATCTCCTCAAGTAGATTTTTCAAAACTAGAGGAAGAAATATCTAAATACTGGAAAAAAAATAACATTTTTGAAAAATCTGTTCAGTTTCGCCCGAAGAATAAAAGATGGACTTTTTTAGATGGACCGCCATTTGTTACTGGAGTTCCTCATTATGGCAGTCTTTTGTCCAGTCTTCCTAAGGATTTATTTGGTAGGTATTGGACGATGAAGGGGTATAGGGTTAGACGTGTATGGGGATGGGATGGACATGGTCTTCCAATAGAAAATAAAGTCGAAAATAAGCTCGAAATTAAGAGAAAACGGGACATTGAGGAAAAGATTGGGATAGATAAATTTATTCTTGAATGTAAAAAATACGTTGAACAAGTCTCTGCGGAATGGGAATGGTATATAGATAAAATCGGTAGGTGGGTTGATTTTAAAAATGCCTATAAAACCTGGGATACTCCGTATATGGAAAGTGTCATGTGGGTTTTTAAACAAATGTACGATAAAGGATATATTTATAAAGGTTTACGAGTCTCTCTTTTTTGTCCTCACTGTTCTACCCCTATTTCTAACTTTGAGGTTGCTATGGACTCAGAAAATTACAAAGAAATTTCTGAGCCGGCAAATATTTATAAATATCAGTTAAAAAACAATAAGGAGACTTATTTATTGGCTTGGTCAACTACTCCTTGGAATAAAATTGCTACTCCCGCTCTTGCCATAAATCCAAAACTGATATACATAAAAGTTAAACAAAATAACGAATTCTATATTCTGGCAAAAGATACGGTTAAAATTTTAACAAACGATTCTTATAAAACAATAGAAGAGATAAAAGGGAAAGATCTAATCGGAGTAGAATTTGTTCCTCACTATGATTATTACGAAATTGAAAAGGGTAAAAGAGCATTTATTACTGTTGGAGCGGATTTTGTAACGGCAGAAGAGGGAACCGGAATAGTAACGCTTGCTGCTTATGGAGAAGAAGACCTAGCTGTAATGCAAAAGGAAAACATTCAGCTTGTAATGCATGTAGATGATGAAGGAACAGTTAAAGGTGACGTTCCTAAATTCGGCGGTTTATATTATTTAAAAACGAACAAATTAGTTAATGAAGATCTAAAGGAAAGAAACTTAATGTACAAAGAGGAAAATCATCTCCACATGATTCCGAATTGTTGGAGGTGCCACACTAGGCTTTTCTATGCTCCTCAGGATGCTTGGTTTGTTAATATCCAAAATTTAAAAGAAAAACTAATTAAAACAAATGAAAAAATAAATTGGTATCCAAAACATTTTAAGCATGGTCGTTTTCTAAAAAGCTTGGAGAATGCACCTGATTGGAATATATCCAGAAGTAGATTTTGGGGGTCTCCTGTTCCTGTTTGGGAGTGTGGATGCGGAGAAAGATTTGTTCCCGGTTCAATAGCAGAGTTGGAAAAAAATTCTGATCAAAAAGTTATAGATCTTCATCGACCGGAAATCGATAAAATTTTTGTCAAATGTAAAAAATGTAAAAAATTAGCAAAAAGAGTTCCTGAAGTTTTGGATAGTTGGATAGAATCCGGTAGTGCTTCGTTTGCCGAAAGACATTTTCCTTTTGAAAAAAACATAAAATTAGAAGATTTTTTTCCTCCCGATTTTATTGCCGAGTACACAGGACAAATAAGAGCATGGTTCTATACGCTGCACGTAATAGGAGTTGCTCTGTACGAATCGCCGGCTTTTAAAAATGTTTTGGTTGAAGGGGTTATACTAGGGACTGACGGGAGAAAAATGAGTAAAAATTACGGAAACTTTCCGGATCCGAAAGAAATGCTGCAAAAATATGGAGGAGATGCGCTGAGATTGTATCTTTTAGGAAGTTCTGTTATGCGGGGAGAGGATATCTTAATTTCCGAAGATCAATATAGAAATCAAGTAAAAGGGACTATGCTTATATTGTGGAATACTTATAATTTTTTTATAACATACGCAAACATTGACAGATGGGAAGTCAATATGCAAAAAATAATAAGCAATAAACAGGAAACAGGAAACGTTTTGGATAAATGGATTATTTCTAAGCTTAATACACTAATTTTAGAGGTTACGGAGAATTTAGAAAAGTACAATACTGCCTTGCCAATTTCCATGGTTCAAAAATTTATTGAAGATTTTTCCACATGGTATATTAGAAGAAGCCGTGATAGGGTTGGTTTATCAACGGATAATGTGCAAGAAAAAGAAAGCTTTTATTGTACTTCTTACGAAGTATTATTAACTTTATCTAAATTATTAGCCCCCATTACTCCTTTTATAGCAGAGGAGATTTATCTTAATTTAACCGGTTATGATCTATCTGCCGATGAGGCAGGATCTGTTCATCTTACTGATTGGCCGAAATGCGATGAAAAATTAATTAATAATGATCTGGAAAAAGAAATAATTCTGGCAAGAGAATTGGTCGAAATAGGACATTCTCAGAGAAAGCAAGCGGAGGTAAAAGTAAGAATTCCTTTTAGAAAAGGTACATATTCTGCTTTAAAAGAGTTTCAGGAAGGTGTACTTAGATTAATTAAAGATGAGTTAAATATTGAAGATTTGGAATTTAAAAATAAAAAAAATAAAGCTATCACCTTTGATGTCTCCGAGTCCAATCAAAACTTGGAAGCAGGTAAAGCAAGGGATATAATTAGAAGTATTCAGGCGGAAAGGAAAAAAATAGGAACAAAAATAGATGAATTTGTAAAAGTAACACTTCCCGATTGGCCTAAAGATTTTGAAGAAGAAATTAGAAAGAAAGCTTTAATAAACAACCTTTCAAGCGGAGAATTTAAGGTGGCAAAAAATGACTAGAAGAAAATTATGGAATTTGGATTTAAAACTTCTGATTCCCACATTGGTTCTTTTAATTATTAGTCTTTCAACTCTATACACAATAAATGTTAGTTATTTTAAAACCCAATTAATTTTTGGCTTGCTCTCGGTTTTTGCTTTCTTAATTTTTAGTAATGTAAATTACAAAATAATTCAGCTTTATAAAATTCCGATCTATATACTTTCTGTAATTCTTTTACTTTTAGTCCTTTTTTTGGGAATAGAAAGCAGAGGATCTATAAGATGGATAGATATTTTTGGTTTTAGAATACAGTTCTCAGAAATTCTTAAACCATTTTTAACAATATCTTTTGCAGCATATCTATCCGAATTACGGCAATATTCATTTAGAAATTTATTGTTAATTTTATTGTATATTTTTCCGATAGCGTTTTTAATTTTTTTGCAACCCGATTTAGGTAATGCCATGCTTTATATTTTTGTTGTAATTTTATCGCTAATATTTCTTGGATTTCCACTGCGTTATTTTGCAGGTGGATTTATTTTTGCCTTGGCGACTATCCCATTGTTTTGGCGGTTTTTGCATGATTATCAAAAACAAAGAATACTTACTTTTTTAAATCCGTCTCATGATCCTCTAGGAACTTCATATAATGCAATTCAATCCATAATTACCGTGGGATCCGGAATGATTTTAGGAAAAGGTCTTGGACAGGGGACTCAATCGGGGCTTAGTTTCTTACCTGAAATGCATACGGATTTTATTTTTGCTACGATTTCGGAGGACCTTGGATTTATTGGAAATTTATTAATTTTAACTGCATTTGTGTTTATTCTTCATAGGCTTTTTATAATTTTTCAAAGTTCCGATGATAAATTTTGTAGGCTATTTAGCGGAATTGCTTTTATTAACATTCTTGTTCAATTGTTCGTAAATATTGGTATGAATATCGGAATTTTGCCAATAGTAGGAGTAACTCTTCCTTTTGTATCCTATGGAGGAAGTTCTCTTTTATCCAACTTTATTTTATTAGGACTTGCCTCTGCTATTGCTAAAAATTTTAAAGCAAACCAGGTTATAGAAATTAGATAGATTTTTTGTTATAATTATGCAGTTATGAATTACGCAGTAATTAAAACAGGAGGAAAACAATATAAAATTTCCGAAGGAGATGTAATAGAAGTAGATAGACTTTTGCAGAAGAAAGATCAGGATGTAATTTTTAAAGAAGTTTTACTTGCGTTTGTAAATGGAAAATTAGAAATCGGTAAACCAAATCTTGAAAAGGTTACAGTATCGGGTAAGTTATTGGATGAAATAAGAGGAAAAAAAATAAGGGTAGCAAAATTTAAGGCGAAATCAAGATATAGAAGGTCGACCGGTTTTAGGGCAGAACTTTCCAAAATTAAAATAGAAAAAATTAATTTTTCGGTAAGTAAAACAAATGTAATAAAATCAACACAGATTAAAGCGAAGCCAATAGCTGCAAAGGCAAAAAAGGTCGCTAGGAAAGGCTAAGACATACTTTGGTATATTGACATATCGTGAAAAGTGGCGTTAAAATGGTTTAGTTTTCACAGGACCTATAAAAAATTATAAAAATTAATTAATATATGGCACATACAAAAGCACAGGGATCAGTAAGAGGAAACAGGGATTCAAAACCAAAATATCTTGGGTTAAAGATTCATGATGGGCAAAAAGTTGCCCCCGGGAATATTATTGTAAGACAAAAAGGGACAAAGCTCTATCCTGGAAAAGGTGTCTCTATGGGGAAAGATTATACGATTTTTTCGGTAGTAGACGGGGTCGTAAAGATTAAAAATTTAAGAGGCAAAAAAATTGTTGAGGTTTCCGCGTTCGCATCAAACGTGGCAAGAGCAAGCGCGGTTTAATATAAATGGATAATACAGACGGAAGAATACACGAATTAGAGACAAATATGCTGCAGGCTAACCCTCTTCAGCCCAGAGGCATAATTGTTCCGGATTCGCTTCAGGAACTAATGGACTCGGTAAGAGAGCAAGGAATTTTAGAGCCGATTGTTGTGGCAAAAACACCTGCAGGTTACCAAATAATCGCAGGGGAAAGGCGTTGGAGAGCAGCAAAAGCTTTGGGCTTAGATAAAGTACCGGTTATTATTAAAGAAACCACTCCACAGGGAATGCTCGAGATGTCTATTGTGGAAAATGTTCAGAGGGAAGACTTAAATCCGATCGAAAGGGCATTGGCTTATAAAAGACTTATCGATGAATTTGGGCTTGGAACAAATGAGGTTGCCAGGAAAGTCGGAAAAAGTGCGCCGACTATTTCAAATACAATTAGGCTGTTATCTCTACCGGATGCCATTAAAGATGCCTTGGTAGCAGGGGTAATTAGCGAGGGGCATGTAAGACCACTTATTTCCCTTGGAGATCCAAAACTGATGCTTGAATTATTCAAAAAAATTCTTAGAGACAATAGCACCGTAAGACAAACGGAAGATATGGCCAGAAATGCAAAAGGAGAGTTGCAAAAAACAGAACCAAGAACAAAAGGTGACAGGTTGTACATTCCGGAACTAGATGAAATGGCAAAACAAGTTCAGGCAAAACATGGCTTAGACAAGGTTTCCGTCTATCAGTCCGGTACTCAAGCAAGGATAGTTATTATTACAAAGGGAACTGCAGAGAATACAGGGGAAAAGTTAAAGCAGCTCATTGGACTTCTTACATCCTAATTTAAAATTTCAATTCAGGGGTTTTTAATCCTTAATCCTTGGTTACTTAAAGGGGTTTTTAATAATTTTTACATCACTTAATGGCCAATAAACCAGCCATGATCTCCCGATAACTGCTTCTTTCGTTACAAATCCCCATTCGCGGGAATCAGAACTATACAAACGGTTATCCCCCATTACAAAATATTTTCCTTCGGGAACGGTTACAGGTACACTTTCCTTAAGAAATGCCCCCCCAAAAGTTTTTACAGAAGAATTTAAATAAGGAGATTCGTCTAAAAGCTTATTATTAACATATATTTCTCCGTTTCTGACTTCAACAGTATCTCCCGGACTACCAATTATTCGTTTTATGTAATCTTTCTCGGGATCTGTTGGCGATTTAAAGACGATGACTTCTCCTAATTTAGGATCGGAAAAACGTAAAGAAATTAAATTAGTCAACACATATTCTTTATTTAGAAAATTCGGAAACATGGATTCACCTTTTACCTCGAACGGTCTAAAAAGAAAAATATAAATAACCAAAAATACAGCAGCCGCCATTAAAAAGGTCTGCACGCTGTCGATTAAAAAAGAGTAGATTTTTCTTAGAATAATCACAAAGATTATTGTCCTAGATTTGAGAAGTTTTGTCAATGATTTTAATATATGTTAATATCTAAGCCAAGGATCCTTAGCTCAGTGGTAGAGCGCTGCATTCACATTGCAGATGTCGCAAGTTCGAATCTTGCAGGGTCCACAAATTTTACAAATCTTACTTCTACACCCTCCGGGTGTTATGGCTTCACACAATTTCTTAAAGAAAATTATTCTATGATTAAATGTTTAATTTTCTCAAGTTTCTTACCATAATCAATTTGATCTAGAACAAACTCTTCATATCGTTTTGAAGTTTTAAAAAAAGATAGAACAGTTTCTTTATCTAGAACAATTTTGCTTTCTTTGCTTAATGATAAATAAGCAGAATATGATGACCATTTGTAATCCAACAATTGATTACTATTAATTATGCTTGAAGCTACAGGGTTGAGATGAATATATCGTGATAAGTGAATTAGCTGGTCATCGCTTTCAATAAAAACAGCTTTAAAAACTCCTTCAAATAATGGACCTATTCTTTTATATTTTGCATTGAAGTATTTAGTAAAGGAATTTGTAAAGTTTGCGATAAAGGTTGATATACCATTATCTGTTTTTTGCCGAAAAAGAAAATGAAAATGGTTCGGCATTAGACAAAAAACCAATACATCAACCAGTCTTTCGCTTTCCGATAGTCTTTTGAGCGTGCTATCTTTAGCTTCCAGAGATAACTGGAGAAACTGTGAGTATCTGACTGGAACATCTTTATGATTATAAAAACTCAGTAACTCTAGGGCTCTGTAAAGTTCTCTGGTATCTTGAAATACATTTCTTCTATCAAGACCGCGGTTAAATATATGATATAACGAACCAT
>PFRF01000054.1 GCA_002788395.1 Candidatus Levybacteria bacterium CG_4_9_14_0_2_um_filter_35_21
CTTAACTTTGATCAAAATTTGCCAAAAATTCATCGGCATTTTTAACTAGAACATCTCTTGGTTTCGACCCTTCGGACCGTCCGACAACTCCTTGTTCTTCCAGCTGATCTAAAATCCTTGCGGCTCTTGAATATCCAATAGAAAGCCTTCTTTGTAAAAGCGAAGCCGAAGCTTTATCGTATTCACAAATAATTCTGATTGCTTCTTCAAATAAAACATCTTTACCGTTACCACCTGTTGAAGCCATACCCTTTCTAATCGGAATCGATTGGGTGGTCACCTCTTCTGTATACTCAACAGGGAAGTTTTTCGCCTTTAAGTTTTCTACCAACTTTCTAACTTCTTTTTCCGAAACAAATGCTCCCTGAATACGGGTTGGTTTCGCCTGTTCCGGCGGAACATAAAGCATGTCTCCCCGTCCTAAAAGTTTTTCCGCCCCCGGTGTGTCCAAAATTACCCTTGAATCAACCATAGACGAAACATTAAAAGCAATTCTGCAAGGAATATTAGCCTTAATAAGTCCTGTGATAACATCAACAGACGGTCTTTGAGTTGCAACTACAAGATGTATCCCCGTCGCTCTAGCCATTTGCGCAAGTCTGGTAATAGCATCTTCAACGGCAACCGGCGCATAAGACATAAGATCTGCGAGTTCATCGATAAATATTACTATGTAAGGTAAAGCCTGAAAGCCGGAAAGTTCATTAAAAGAATCGATGTTGCGTACTCCGTGTTCGGCGAAAGTTTTGTATCTTCTGTCCATTTCTGCAAGTGCCCAGTTTAAAGCGGCCAAAATTTTTTCTACCTCTACAATCACCGAAGTCATTAAATGGGGAATACCATTGTAACCTGTTAGCTCAACTCTTTTTGGATCGATAAGAATAAGTTTTAATTCATCAGGGGAGGCCCTAAATAAAAGAGAAGCGATAAAAGCGTTTATTAACACCGATTTTCCGGATCCGGTTGTTCCCGCAATTAAAACGTGAGGCATTTTGGCAAGATCGGCAACTAAAGGATTTCCCGAAACGTCCAGACCAAGCGATACAGTAAGCTTGGATTTATTTTTACGCATAACGTCCGAAGCAAGCATAGTTTTAAGTGGAACTACTTCTAGTCCCCTGTTAGGAATTTCTATTCCGACCAGACTTCTTCCCGGGATTGGAGCTTCTATCCTAATTTGTCCTGTCGGAGCTTCGGTTGTTAGAGCAAGATCATTGGAAAGAGAAGTAATTTTGGAAATTTTTGTTCCCTGAGAAATCTCTAAAGCATATTGAGTAACCGCAGGACCCAAATTTACTTCTACAACCCTTGCTCCTACTCCAAAGCTTTGTAAAGTTTTTTCTATAACCGAGGCTGTTTTTTTAATATCTCCCCGCTCGGCTTTTTGAGCTGTTGTATCGGATAAAAGACTAAGTGGAGGATATTCCCACAAAACATTTTTACCAAGCGTGTTCTGAACTAATTTATCCGCGATAAGCGGGGAGTCTTTTTTAACCGGAACTGTCGATTGCTGTTCTCTGGCGTTTTGAGCAGAAGGAAAGTTTTTATCCATTCCTTTAATTGTCATTTGTCTGTTGTTATTTAGAGACGGTATCTTATCTTTTTTAAAATAGTCTACAAACTTACTTGGAAAAAGTCTACCAAGATTTGAAAAAATAAATATTATTCCATTAAAAAGCTTATCCATAGAAGTATCAAATAACACTATTAGCCCAACAAACATGCCAAATAGGTAAACTAAGTATGCACCTGTGCTCATGAGCACATCGGCTATTATCTGAAATAGATAGCCTCCGATAATTCCGCCTCTGGAAACCGCGGCAAACGAAACAAAAAAAAGTAAAAATCCTAAAGCAACATTGGGTTTTGACAAAAATATTTTAAGTCTTAAAAATAAAAAACCCAGTAGAATTATACCAAGAGGAAAAATATAGGCAGAAAAGCCAAAAGAACTAATTAAAGTGTCATTTAAGATGATAAACGAATTACCGTTCCTGGTAAAAGAAAGGGAAAGAATTAAACCTGTCAAAATAAGCCCAAAAGAAAATAGTGAGTAAATAGTATTCTTTTTTAGCTTTAGCTTTAATTTTGGTTTTCTAGTGCGATATGGTCTTCTTTTTGCCATTAAAATTTATTATATACGCTTAATATTCGTACTACAAGTTTTATTTCTTCAAGATTTACTCTTCCTACTTTTTTAATAATTTGAAAATAATAAAAAAATTTTGTGGTGGAAACTTAATTAAAGATTATTTCTCCCGGTTTTCCCAGTACCCTTCTCCCTCTTCTTCCATTTTGTAAAGACGAGTGTAATAATCGCGGATTTCGTTTAAGTGCGCAAGGGCAATTTTTCCGGTTAAAAGAGGATCATTGTTGGTAACATTTGTGTTAGGATCTACAGTTCCGTGCTCCAGTTCTACATCCATTCCCATTCTAAATTGCTCAACATTAAAAAGTGACCAATCAACTCCTAGTTTTTCGCCAATTTCTTTAGCTTGTTCCGAAATAAAAATCTTTTTAGTCACCAGATAATTTTATGCGCTTCTATTAAAAAATGCAAGTTTTGAAGTAATGTCAATCTTTATAGGAAATAACTATTGACTGGGGGAAAACTCTGAAGTATACTTCCATTAATGAAGAGAGTTGGCATAATTATTGCAGTAATAGTTCTTCTTTTGGCCGGATATTTAGGCTACAAACAATATCAAGCTTCCAAAACCACCGGCACGCCAAATACAATCTCTGAAAGTGCAGAAACAGTAGGAAATGCCGTTAAGGGAACCATTCAGGATCTTTTATTAGCAGGCAAAAGTGTAACCTGTACCGTAAACGACGAAACCGCAGGAGGAGGAACAGGAATAATATTCGTTTCAGGCAAGAAAATGGCCGGAGATTTTAGAACCACAGTAGAAGGCGAAACCACAGAAAGCCATATGATTACAGACGGAACATACTCATATATCTGGAGCTCCGGACAAACAGAGGGAGTAAAAATAAAAGTTGATGAAGCAAAAATTACCCCAGGTGCGAGTGGACAACCCGGCAGTAATGAAGCTTTTGATCTAAAAAAAGAAACCGGACTAAAATGTACACCTTGGGCACCGGATAATGGTAAGTTTAATCCTCCGACAAATATAAGGTTTACCGATCTTTCGGCAATGCTAAAAAACATCCAACAGACAACAACTACCGGAAAAACAACAACCCCACAAGGATCACCGTGTGATCAGATCACCGATGCTGCGGCAAAAGCAGAATGCGTTAAAGCCCTCGGTCAATAACAATCTCTTTTAAACTTCTACTACAACCGGCAGAACCAGAGGGTGTTTTTTGAAGTTCTTATAAATATAGTTTTCCGAAATTTCTCCGGTTAACTTTCTAAACCTTATCCAATCTTTAACCGTACCTTTTCTTGCCTGGAAATTTCTTTTTAATTCCTGGCTTAAATTTTTATTAAGATTTCTTGCTTCTTCCGTGGAGAATCCGCGGGCAATAATATTTGGACTTTCTACGATTTGCCCTGTTTGAGTATCTATTTCAACCATAACAATTACTACTCCTTCTTGAGCAATTTTCTGCCTATCACGCAAAACAAATTGCTCTACTTCCTCTCCGGAAACTTCGTCCACATAAACAGTTTTAAGTGGAATTTTTCTGCCTAGAGTTGCCTTTTCGGAAGTAAAAACAAGTTCCTGCCCATTTTCGATTAAATGAATGTTTTGTTCCTGTAAACCATGAAGCTTAGCAAGCTCTCTGTATGCAACCATTTTCCTGTAAGTTCCACCAATAGGCACAGCTCTTTTGGGATTAGTTATTGCCATCATGAGCAATATATCCTGAGAAGAACCATGACCGGAAACATGAAGATTATCGTTAATTTCTGAATAGACAACTTTTGCTCCCGTTCTAGCAATCGCATCAATTACGGAATTTATAGAGATCTCATTTCCCGGAATTGGATCTGCCGAAAAAACCACCACGTCTTTTGGACTAAGACTTACATTGTGGTGTTCGTTATTTGCGACTCTAGTCATAGAAGAGTTTTCCTGACCTTGACTTCCTGCAACGATTAAACAAAGATCGCGATCTTTAAAATTTTTAACCTGATCTACCGTTATTACAAAATTTTTCGGAAAACTCATGTATCCCAAACCTTCCGCTACATCTTTTGCCCGTATTAAAGAACGTCCTACAAAACACACTTTTCTTTTTACTCTTTGCGCTGCAATAACCGCCTGGTTAAGACGAGAAATATTAGAACTATAAGTAGTAAGTATAAATTTACCTTCACAGTTACGCATTTCTGCCTCTATACTTTTTTCAAGCGCTTGTTCCGACGGCGTATGTCCTTCACTTTCGGCTCCAAGAGAGTCGGACATTAAACATAAAACTCCCTCTGAGGAAACCTTAGCCATTTTGGCAAAATCTGTCGGTTTTTTATCAAACGGTGTTAAATCAAATTTAAAGTCACTACCATGATAAAAATTCCCAACTGAAGTTCTAATAAAAAGATTTGCAGCATCCGGAATAGAATGAGTTATGCGGATAAAAGAAATTTTAAATCCACCAAGAGTAATATCTCCTCCGTCAAAATTAACCGTTTTTACACGTGCCGGAGATCTAAATTCCACAAGTTTTGCATTAGCAAAAGCAGCTGTTAAAGGAGTCGCAAAAATCGGAAACGACGGAAGTTGCGGAATTAAAAAAGGCATTGCTCCAATATGATCCTCGTGTCCATGGGTTAAAATCATACCAACAATTTTCTTTTTTGTCTGCAATAAATAAGAAATGTCCGGCAAAAGAAGATCTACTCCAAGAGCTGTTTCATCCGCAAAACCAAGACCGCAATCAACGACAAGAATTTCCGTTTCTGATTCGTAAAGATACATGTTTCTTGTAACATCACCTGTTCCCCCAATAGGAATAAAAGAAATTTTATTTTCCATAAATTATTGTTTTTTGTCTGCCCGCAACGCTCTCGCTTGCGAGGCGGGCGGGTTTATTGCTCTTTGATTATAGATCATGTAGACAAAAATTGTTTTAGATTTTCGGTAGTTATATGAACCTGTGAATTTTGTGAAACCTTTCCCTCTATTATCATCCTGGCAGTTTTTCTACAAATTCCCTCAATTGTTCTCTCTAAACTTCTAATTCCTGAGTCAAAACCCAAAGGGCGGATAATATTTGGCCATAACGGATCGTCTATTAATAACTGATTCTCTAAAAGACCTGATGTTTTTCTAATCTTTGGAAAAAGATAGGTTTTGGCAATTACAGTTTTTTCTTCATCCGTGTAGGAAGGCATTTGAATTACCTCAAGCCTATCCAAAACTGCTGTTGAAATATTAGTTGTATTATTTGCAGTTGTAATAAATAAAGAATGAGATAAATCAAAAGGATAATCAATATAGTGGTCTGTAAAAGCCTTGTTTTGCTCAGGATCCAAGAGCTCAACTAAAACACCCATAATATCTGCTCTGGCAGCTTCTGTTACACGGTCTAATTCGTCTAATAAGATTACCGAATTCCTGCTTTGAGCATGCACCATTTTTTTAACGATTGATCCCGGCTCCGCTTCTGCTAAAGCGCGCGATTGGCCACGCAAAATTTTAGCATCTCCCATTCCTCCGAAGGGAATTCTCTCAAACTTTCTGCCAAGCGCTTCCGCTACGGAATAAGCAAGAGTTGTTTTACCTGTACCGACAAGTCCAATTAAACAAAGAATAGGCGCTCTTATTGTAGTATCTTGTCCTTGGGTTATTTTTAAATTAAGCATAATTGAGGCTAAATATTCTAAAATTCTGTTTTTAACACTTTCTAATCCATAGTGGTTTTTATCTAAAATTTGTTTTGCCGCATTTAAATCCAAGATGTCTTTTGTTTCTTTTGCAAAGGGGAGGGAAATTATCCAGTCTATATATTTTGCCGTACTTTCAAAATTAATATAAGTTGCTCCACCTGCCTTTAATCCTGCCTTAAGCATAGAAAGCATTCCTTCTACTTTTTCGTTTAAATCTAAAGGTAAATTTGCTGCTTTTACTTTTTCTTCTAAGTTTTGCACTTGAGACTCTAAAGAACCATTTGAATCCATACATTAATAATACAACAATCCGATGATAAATGGTAAGTAAAATAAAAGGCTGATTATCGGGAGGGTTTTCGGCTGTAGCGTGACATGCCACTTCCGGTACGCGGTCTGTTTTGCATGTTTTTTGCGCGCCATTCTGTTTCCCTTTCACGTCTAAATTGCATTGCCAAAGGGTGATCGCTTTGAGTTCGTGGTTGCGGATCGTAACTTCTTACAGGAGCACTACTTCTTCCGCTTGCTGCCGGCACTACTCTTCTACTTCCGGTATTTGCTCCCTGAGTAGAAGCTTCTCTTTTATTTCCACCCTCTGCGTCTTCTCCAAATAACATAGAGAGGTTTATCCTGTGTTGTTCATCAACTTCGACAACTCTTACTTTTACTTTTTGTCCAATCGAAACAATTTCGTTTGGATCCTTTACAAATTCCGTGGACATTTTAGACACATGAACCATTCCCTCTTTTCCCGGTAAAATCTCAACAAAAGCTCCGAATGGAAGAATTCTTTTAACTTCTCCATCAAAAATTTCTCCCGGTGTTACTTCTCTAACTAACGCTTTTATCCAATCTACCGCCTTTTGGACTGCCTCTTCGCTTGTTCCGGAAATTGCTACAGAGCCGTCATCCTCAACGTCTACTGTTGCGCCGGTTGAGGAAATAATATTTTTAATTACTTTTCCACCCGGACCGATGACTTCTCCAATTTTTTCAACCGGAATTTTAACCATTTCTATCTTTGGGGCGTATTCGGAAACTTCCTCTCTATAATTAGGCATTGTCGCAAGCATTTTATCCAAAATTAATAATCTTGCCACTTTTGCTCTTTCGAAAATATCAGTAACTTGCCCTATCGTTAATCCCGAATTTTTAACATCTAACTGAATTGCCGTTATGCCATCTTTAGTTCCGGCAACTTTAAAGTCCATATCTCCGGAAAAATCTTCAAGACCGATAATGTCTGTTATAAGCTCATATTTGTCTTCTATGGACATCATTCCAATCGAGATACCTGCAACAGGTTTTGTAATGGGAACTCCCGCGTCCATAAGAGCAAGTGACGATCCGCAGGTAGAAGCCATAGAACTTGATCCATTTTGTGATAAAACTTCGGAAACAACCCTTATTGTGTAGGGAAAAATTTCTTGTTTTGGTATTACGGCAAGAAGCGCTCTCTCTGCCAAGGCACCGTGACCTATTTCTCTTCTGGATGGAGTTCCGACCCGTCCTGTTTGACCAAAAGAATATGGAAGTCCAGAATAATGATGAATATATCTTTTTACTTCTTCTCCTTCTGCCGACTCAATTAATTGCTCCATGCGAGGTGAACCAAGCGTTACTACGGAAAGTGCCTGAGTATTTTCTCTTTGAAAAATTGCCGACCCGTGTGTTCTGGGGAGTATCGAAACTCTTGAACTAATTTCCCTTATTTGATCCAATTTTCGTCCATCCGGTCTAATGCCTTTTTTAACAACATTTTCCCTAATATTTTTATAAAGAACATAATCTATTGCTTTTGCTATTGTTTTTTTATCCAGTTCAAATTCCGGATCTGCCAATTTTTGCTCTATAAGAATTTTTTCGATAAGTTCATTAGAACTACCGGACTCCTTTTCCATTTTATTTTTAAGAAGAATTACTACATCTGCTATATAAGATTTTTCGATAAGTTTTACTGCTTCAACTAACTTTGTATCGGGAGTTACTTCTTCCTTTTTGTCTCCAACTCCTTTGGCTAATTTTTCTATAAATTCGATTACTGTTTTGTTTTCTATTTGGGCTTTTTTAATCGCTTCTACCATTATGTCGTTAGGCACTTGAAGAGCTCCTGCTTCAAGCATAAGAGTTTTTTCTTTTGTTTGAGTAACTACCAAATCCAAGTCGGAAAATTCTCCTTCTGCCGCTCCACTATTTACAACAAATTCCGCATTACCATTACCATTTTCTTTAACATAACCTACTCTAACTGCCGAAATTGGTCCGTTCCATGGAATTTTCGAAATCGTAAGAGCTGCAGAAACTGCAATTAGAGATAATATTGCCGGATCATTCTCTCCATCCACGGAGAGTACCGTTGCAATAACCTGAACTTCTTTTTTAAATTCTTTAGGAAAAAGAGGTCTAATGGAGCGGTCAATAAGTCTTGCTGTTAAGATTGCGTCATCAGACGGTCTTCCTTCCCGTTTTACCCATCTACTTCCTTTAATTCTTCCGCCTGCATACAATCTTTCTACGTATTCTACCGTTAGTGGAAAGTAATCTATGTCCTCGCGGAGATTTCCTTCTACAACCGTAACCAAAACCATAGTATCACCCATTCGTGCCAAAATAGATGACGTGGCCTGCGGGGCCATTTCACCGGTTTGAAGGGTTATTTTTTTTCCTGCTAATTCCAATTCTACTGAGGTTTTTTTCATTTATTATGCTTTTAGTCCTACCTTTTTCTCGATTTCGGAGGAACGTTTTACGTCCACTTTCTTTAAGAAATTAATAAGTCTCCTTCTTTTTGCAATCATAGAAAGCAAACCGCGCCTTGAATGATTATCGTGAGTGTGTCCTTTTAAATGCTCCGTTAGTTTTTCTACTCTAGTCGTTAAAAGAGCAATCTGCACTTCGGGACTTCCCGTGTCACCTTCTGTAGTTTGAAATTGTTTTATAATGTCTTGTTTTTGTGTAGTACTAAGTGGCATAAAAATAATTTAAAGTTAAAAATTAAAAGTTAAAAGTTTTCTTACTATTTGCGTATTATAGCAGTTATTCTTTATTTTTTCAATCACTTAAAAGTTGGTGGAACCTTTGTAGATTTTTGGCGTTAACCAATCTTCCGGAGGGTTTTCTACCACTTTTTCCTGTTCTATTTGCTCTATCGGACCAACCTCTTGAACCTTATGAACTTGAGGCTGAGATTCAATAGGAGTAGACACCCTTTGCTCTTGTCTTTTTTGTGATTCTAAAATTTGTTTTCTTAACCTTGCTATTACGTCTTCCGATGATTGTTTTGGCTGTCCCTGATTTTGTACTTGAGACTGTAGGGTTTGCTTAGTTATTGGTTGAGGTTGTACGGGCATTTCCGGAGCAGGTTGTACCTGAACAAATGAGTCAAAATCCGTACTTCTTTGTCTTACCGGAGAAATTCTTTTTGCCCCGTTTCTCATTAGAACTCCTGCCATCTCAAACGATAGAGAGCTCGTATTGGGATTTTGAAAATCACCGGTTGCAAAAGAAATTCCGGACAAAAGATTTTGGGCAATATCCTGATCTATCGAAAAACCTAAATATAAAATTAAATTAGCAACTATTTCGGATACTGAAGAAGATTTTGTAGAAACCATAATTAAATCTCCAAACCCCTGGTTGTCTGTTTTGTTATCGATATTAACAACAGTTGTATCTTTAAGATCCGCAATATCAAAGACACCGGATAGATCGGATAATCTTGGGCACCCAACTACAAACAAAAGCTTTGGAATTTTACCGGCTCCTCTTGAAAATTTAACATCTTTTTGAGAAAAATTTAACCCCAAAGGTCCTTCTTTAACAACTATATTTAAAAGCTCGTTTTCCAAAGTATAAGAAACCTTATCGATTTCTCCTTCCTTATATGGGAAGGAAACTATTAGATCTCCACCCTGACCTCCCAAACCGGATTTTACCTTATTAATTCCGACTAAATTAGAGATTTCTACAATTGGCTGTTCGGGTGCTGCAACGACCGTACTTTTCCCAAGAGCGGTTATTGCCAAGTAAAGAGAAAGGGTTGCCCCCATATCGTCCAGAGAGGGATTTTTGCCCGTTACAAATGCAATCTCCTGATTGCTGTCTACCAGGTCTTTTATTTGTTTAAAAGTTAAGTTATCCATATGCCTGTTTTAGTTATGGCATATTAACATATCACCTATAGTAAAGTCAAGGAGCGGCGAAATTACTATTCCTGCTTCCTGTCCTTTTTCTACTTTAGAAGTCTGTTCTTTACCTTGTCTTACAGAAAGAACATGACTTTCTCCGATAGTTTCATCCTCCCGAATTAGCCTTACTCGATCACCTTTGGCAATTCTTCCGTCTAAAACCAAAATCCCCAGAACCTTAGTCTTTTCAAACGGAAAAGAAGCAAGAACTTTTGCCGTACCATAAACCTGCTCTTGCATCGACAGCCTTTTACCCTCTAGTAAATCTTTTA
>PFRF01000040.1 GCA_002788395.1 Candidatus Levybacteria bacterium CG_4_9_14_0_2_um_filter_35_21
AAATATAATTAAAAACTTTACAATTGATACGCCGGAAAAATACTGGGCAGTTATTTTTGGATATCATATTCATAAAGGCGTTCTTGGCGTAATTTTAATCATTATGGGAATTGTACCGACTTTTAATTTATACTTACGTTTTGCATTGATTTTTATTGGGATTGGAATCGTGATTTTAGATACCATCGGTCATATTCACACAAATTGGCATAAAACTTTTTCTCTAATCGAAAAACATAATGGAGCAAAATATAAAAACGGTGGTTATAAAAAGACAGGAGGTGGTTGTTAATGGATCTTAAAAAATTACCGGTCGGAAAAAATCCGCCCGAAGAAGTAAATGTCTTGATTGAAATTCCAAAAAACAGTAATATCAAATACGAACTTGACAAAGAAAGTGGAGTAATTTTCGTAGATAGATTTCTTTATACGGCGATGAATTTCCCATTTAATTATGGATTTGTCGCTAACACTTTAGCAGATGATGGAGATCCGCTTGATGTAATTGTTTTGAGCGAACAGAGTGTTGCTCCCGGAACGGTAATTCCCTCCAAAGTAATTGGATATTTGGAAATGGAAGATGAAGCCGGTAACGATACAAAAATTATTGCTGTTCCAAGCGCTAAAATTGATCCGCTCTTTGGAACATATAACGATATTAATGATGTTCCGGAATCTATTAAAAATAAAATAAAACATTTTTTTGAAAATTACAAAACACTGGAACAGGGTAAATGGGTAAAACTAAAAGATTGGAAAGGTAAAGCAGAAGCTTTAGAAGCTGTAAAAAAAGCAATTAAATAAGCCCTGATATTAACTAAATAATATCGAAGGTATTGTTTTTGTTTTGTGTTTTGAATTTTGAATTGTATTTTTAAGTTTTAAGTTTTTTAAAGTATGGTTGAAGAAAAATTAGAAACAGTAGAAAAAAACGACATTGGACAACTCCTTAGAGCAGAGATTACTTCGGAGATGAAAAAAGCGTACTTAGATTACGCTATGTCTGTTATAGTATCCCGTGCGTTGCCTGACGTTAGAGATGGTCTAAAACCTGTTCATAGACGAATACTTTACGCAATGCATGAGATAAACCTTACTCACGCGGCAAAATTTGCAAAATCTGCAAAAATTGTCGGAGAAGTAATGGGAAAATACCACCCTCACGGAGACATTCCAATTTATGATTCTTTAGTTAGAATGGCTCAGAACTTTTCCATGCGTTATCCGCTAATCGAGGGCCAGGGAAACTTTGGCTCTATGGATGGAGACCCACCGGCACACATGCGCTACACCGAAGCCCGTATGGCAGCAATCACTACGGAGATGCTTTTGGATTTAGAAAAAGAAACAGTAAATTATTTAGATAATTTCGATGCTACTTTAAAAGAACCCGTTTTTTTACCTGCTCTTTTGCCAAACTTGCTTTTGATGGGATCTGAGGGAATCGCGGTAGGAATGGCAACAAAAATACCGCCCCATAACCTTACCGAGGTTTTGGAAGCGGTAATTTATATGATCGGTAAAACAAAATTTGAAACCATTCCAAACACCGACGTCCCACATATTAATTCCGACGTTAATATTGACGAACTCTTGGAATTTATAAAAGGACCCGATTTTCCAACTGCAGGCTCAATTTACAACATTGAAGAAATAAGAAATGTCTATTCTACAGGCAGAGGAAAAATTTTAATCCGGGGAAAAGCGGAAATCGAGGAAATCGGCGGAGGAAAATCGGCAATTATAATTACCGAACTTCCATATCAGGTAAATAAAGCTCTTTTAGTTGCCAGAATTGCGGGACTTGCAAAAGAAAAAAAGATTGAAGGAATTTCCGATCTCCGCGACGAATCAGATAGACAAGGCATGAGAATTGTCGTTGAACTTAAGAGAGACAGTTCCCCTAAAAAGATTTTAAACAATTTATTTAAGCACACAGCTCTACAAACAACTTTTCCTGCCAATGTTGTCGCTCTCGTAGACGGAACTCCGCAAACATTAAACTTAAAAACTATTTTAGAGGAATATCTAAAACATAGGTATCTTGTAGTTAAAAAAAGATCCGAATTTGAGCTTAGACAAGCGAAGGCAAGAATGCATATCCTTGAAGGATTAAAAATTGCCGTAGATAATTTAGATGCAGTAATAAAAACTATTAGGGAATCAAAAACCCAGGACGATGCCAAGAAAAATTTAATAGATAAATTTAAGTTATCCGAGCTACAAGCTGTCGCAATCTTGGATCTCCAGCTTAGAAGACTCGCAGCACTTGAAAGACAAAAAATCGAAGATGAATATCAAATGATTAAAGAGACAATTGCATATCTGGAAGATCTTTTAGCTCATCCTGTTAAAATTTTACAAATTATTAAAGTAGAGTTGGTAAAACTAAAAGAAAAATACGGAGACGGACGAAGAACAAAAGTTTACAAAAGTAAAGTCGATGAATTTTCGGAAGAAGATCTAATAGCCAATGAGGCAACCGTTATTACGTTAACAGATACCGGCTATGTAAAGAGACAAAGCCTGTTAAGCTTTAAGACTCAACATAGAGGAGGAAAGGGAATTAAAGGAATGACTACTAAAGATGAGGACACTATCGCACATATTCATTACGCCCAAACTCACGATAATCTTCTCTTCTTTACTAACAAGGGTAAAGTTTATCAATTAAGAGCATACGAAATAAGTGAATCTTCAAGAACAAGTAAAGGAACTGCAATTGTCAATTTATTAAATATTGAGGCCGAAGAAAGAGTTGAATCATTTATTAGCTATAAAAAAGATCAAAAGGGCGGATATATTTTTCTTACAACCCGCAAGGGAACTGTTAAAAAATCTAAACTCTCCGAATTTGAAAATATTAGAAAAACCGGAATACTGGCAATAAAATTAGACAAAGGAGATGAGCTAGCCTGGAGCAAACTAACTGACGGCGAAAATGATGTAATTATTGCAACCCGCAATGGAAAGGCAATTAGGTTTTCCGAGAAAGCAGTAAGACCAATGGGAAGAGCAACGAGGGGAGTTAGGGGAATAAAGCTGATGGAAGATGATCAGGGCGTAGGAATGGACATTATAGATAAATCTCACGAAGTAGATTTACTAACAATTATGGAAAAAGGCTTAGGTAAGAAAACCTCCTCTAGGCTTTTTAGGGGTCAGAGTAGGGGAGGACAAGGAGTAAAAGTTGCAAAGGTAACAACAAAAACCGGAAAAGTTGTCTTTGCCCAGGTTGTTCCGGATAATTGTAATGAAATGATTTTTTCTTCAGAAAGAGGACAAATTGTAAAAATTGAGGTTACATCTATCCCAAAACTTTCCCGCAATACCCAAGGAGTAATTCTAATGAGATTTTCTAATCCTAACGACCGTGTTGCGGCTGCTACTTATATCGATGAAGATTGACGGAAATTTAATAGCCGATAAAATTTTAAAAGAACTGGAAGAAAAAGTTCGTAAGTTAAAGAAAAAAAATATTATTCCTCACCTTGCAATTATTTTAATAGGAAAAGATCATCCTTCCAAAACCTATGTTAATCAGAAAAAAATAAAAGGGGAGGAGATTGGGGCAAAAATTTCTGTATTTAATTTTGAAGAGAATCTCAGTTTCGTGGAATTAAAAAAACTCGTTGATAAATTGAATAATGATCCTAAAGTTCATGGAATTATTATTCAAAGACCTCTTCCTAATCAAATCGATGAAATTTTAGCCCGTCAAATTGTTATTTCGGAGAAGGATGTTGACGGCTTTTTATCTAATTCAAAATTTAACGAACCAATTGCCGAAGCAGTTCTAGAAATATTAAAAACCATATTCCGTGCGTCAACCCCAGGGGTTGAACGTAAGGATTTTAATAGATGGTTAAATCAAAAGAAAGTTGTTGTAGTTGGCAAAGGCAGAACCGGCGGCAGACCGGTTATAAATCTATTTCGTAATATAAAAATTGAGCCAATTATTGTAGACAGTAAGACTCCAAACCCTGCAGCAGTTATTAAATCCGCAGATATTCTTATTTCTACTGTCGGAAGACACGGCATAATTAAAACTAATGGGATAAAGAATGGCGCTATTCTAATTGGAATTGGCATGCATAAAGGCAAAGATGGAAGGCTACATCCAGATTACAACCAAGAAGAAATTGCTAGCATTACTTCTTATTACACTCCTGTTCCCGGAGGTGTCGGACCTGTTAATGTTGCGATGCTCCTCAAAAACCTCATTAATATTCTAGCACTAAAAATTTAAGAAAACATTTTTGCACTTTCCTTGTTGACTGTAATTTTTATTTCTTGTAAACTTTAATCCCGGAGCGAGAAACTGTCTCTGGTTTTTTATGACTACTACGGAAAGGATAAATAACGTTGACAAACTTCCTATCCAAAAAGATTGCGGCTTGGAAACAGTTGCAAAAAGACCGATAATTTGCATAAATAATGAATTAAGATTTGGAACAAGTCCTGAAAGATTTGCTAATTGCCTCATTTGCCCATTAGACCATAATGTAGCCAAGCCATTTGAATTATTACCTGCCCAAAATAATTTATGACAGGTAAACTTATCTTAAAAGACGGATCAATTTTTAATGGCAACAGTTTTGGATTTGAAGAATCAGCTGCAGGGGAAGTTGTTTTTTCAACAGGAATGGTAGGATATCCCGAAAGCTTTACCGATCCATCTTATCAAGGACAGATTCTAATTTTAACCTATCCCTTAATCGGCAATTACGGAGTTTCTGACAAAAAATACTGGGAGTCTAATGGATTAAAAATTTCAGGATTAATCGTCTCAAATTATATTGACACACCCTCTCATTTCCAAAGCAAAGGATCACTTTCCGATTGGCTAAAATCGGAAAAAATTCCTGCTTTAGAGATTTCTGACACCAGACTTCTAACGGAAAAAATCCGTAATAAAGGAACCATGTTGGGAAAAATTATTCTTAAAAATAATATAGCATTTTATGATCCCGCCAAAGATAATTTGCTAGAAAAAGTCTCTATTAAAAAGGTCGAAACCTTAGGAATAGGAAATAAGACAATACTAATGCTTGATTGCGGAGCAAAGGCAAACATCCAAAGATGTATTCTTAAAAGAAATGTTAAATTAATTATTGTACCCTATAACTTTGACCCGTTTAAAAACAAAATTAATTTTGACGGCATACTTATCTCCAACGGACCGGGAGATCCGAAAACAGCAATTCAAACTATTAAAATTATAAAAAAATCAATCGAACGAAAAATTCCCACTTTTGGAATTTGTCTGGGAAATCAAATTCTTGCCCTCGCTACAGGCGGTGATACACAAAAATTAAAATTTGGACATAGAAGTCAAAATCAACCTTGTATTTTAGAAGGGACAAAGAGATGTTTTATAACCACACAAAATCATGGATTTGAAGTAAATAAAATTCCACCCGGATTTAAACCTTGGTTTACAAATGTAAACGATAAGTCAAATGAAGGCATTATGCACAAAAAATTACCATTTATGTCTGTACAGTTTCACCCGGAAGCAGCCGCAGGTCCTGTTGATACAGAATGGATATTTGATGAATTTATAAAGAGGCTATGAGAAATATCAAAAAAATTTTAATTTTAGGTTCGGGAGCATTAAAAATCGGTGAAGCAGGGGAGTTTGATTATTCCGGTTCTCAAGCAATTAAAGCGCTTAGAGAAGAAGGCATTAGAACAGTTCTTGTAAACCCGAACATCGCTACTATTCAAACTTCCAAATTTCTGGCAGATACCGTATACTTTCTACCAATTAATAAGTTCTTTGTAGAAAAAATCATTGAGAAAGAAAAACCAAATGGAATTTTGCTTTCTTTTGGAGGACAAACGGCGTTAAATTGCGGTTTAGAGCTTAATAGATCAGGCGTATTGAAAAAATATAATGTTGAAGTTCTGGGAACTCAAATTTCCGGAATAAAACTTACAGAAGATAGACACAAATTTGCCGAACATCTTAGAAAAATAAATATCCCTGTTCCACCAAGTTGCACAGCAACCACTATCAAACAAACTTTACAATCTGCAGAAAAAATTGGTTATCCCATAATGGTTCGATCCAGCTTTGCATTGGGAGGACAGGGCTCGGGAATTGCCAAAGACGAAGAGGAATTAAAAAAAATTGCTCAAACTGCATTTTCTTTTGTAAAACAAATATTAGTGGAAAAATATTTATATCATTATAAAGAAATAGAATACGAAATTGTCCGGGACAAAGACGACAATTGTATTGCGGTATGTAACATGGAGAATATGGACCCCCTGGGAATTCACACAGGAGAATCAATTGTTATTGCTCCGAGTCAAACATTAAATAATTTTGAATATCATGCGTTGCGCGACGCAGCAATAAAAATTGTTAGAAGTCTAAATATAATAGGAGAGTGTAATGTTCAATATGCTCTTAACCCCTACCCTCAAACGCCTAAGAGTAGCGATGGCGGGCAGACCCAGCCAAACGGAGAAATTGAATATTATGTTATCGAAGTAAACGCCAGACTTTCCAGAAGCTCCGCTCTTGCTTCCAAAGCAACCGGCTATCCACTTGCTTATGTTGCAGCGAAGCTGGCTTTAGGGAAAAATCTTACCGAAATAAAAAATAAAGTAACCCAAATAACTTCCGCTTGTTTTGAACCGGCGCTTGATTATGTTGTCGTAAAAATTCCCCGTTGGGATATAAATAAATTTAAGAAAGCAGACGAAAAAATTGGAAGTTCTATGAAGTCTGTTGGAGAAGTAATGGGCATTGGAAGAAGATTTGAGGAAAGCTATCAAAAAGCAATCAGAATGCTTGACTTGGAAATTGAAGGAGCAACAAGTGAGTTTATTTATAATAAAAATAAAACACTTAAAGATTATTTAAAAATCCCAACTCCAAAAAGAATGTTTGCGATTTCTCAAGCACTAAGAGAAAAAATAACAGTTGAAGAAATTTACAAATTAACAGGAATCGACCCTTGGTTTTTAAACAGAATTAAATATATCGTTGACGAAGAATCCTCCATCCCAAAAGATATTAAAAAAATTACTAAAGAAAAACTTCTTCTACTTAAAAAAATTGGAGTTTCCGACAAAAGAATTGGAGAGTTAGCTAAAACAACAGGACTTGAAATCAGAAAACTAAGAAAAAAACTAAAGATTATTCCTTCTGTTTTTCAGATAGATACACTTGCAGGAGAATTTCCGGCAAAAACAAATTATTTATATTTAACCTACAATGGCCAACATAACGATGTTAAACCTCAAAAAAAAAGTGGAGTAATTGTTTTAGGATCCGGTCCTTATAGAATCGGATCTTCTGTAGAATTTGACTGGACATGTGTTAATACGGCAATTAATCTTAGAAGATATAATAAAAAATCTATAATTGTGAACTGCAATCCGGAAACAGTTTCTACGGATTACGATATTTCCGATAGACTATATTTTGAAGAACTAACATTTGAGAGAATTGCAGATATTTATGATTTTGAAAATCCTTACGGAGTAATAATTTCCGTTGGTGGACAAACCCCCAATAATAGAGCTTTTTCCCTAAAATCTTATGGAGCTAATATATTAGGTACTGATCCTAGTAATATTGAAATTGCAGAAGACCGAAGCAAATTTTCTAAACTACTGGACGATATTGACGTAATCCAACCTCCCTGGGATAAATTTACCACAGAACAGGGAGCTTTAAATTTTGTCGAAAAAGTTGGATTTCCGGTTTTAATTAGACCGTCATTTGTTTTATCGGGAACATTAATGCGCGTTTGCTATACGAAAGAAGAATTACTAAATTTTATAAAAGAAGCAACCCTTATATCTAAAGAATATCCAATAACTATTTCTAAATTTATTGTATACGCAAAAGAAATTGAATTTGATGCGGTAGCCCTAAAAGGAGAAATTAAAGCGTCTGTAATTTCCGATCATGTCGAAAATGCCGGAGTTCATTCCGGTGACGCAACTATTGTTTTGCCTCCACAAAGGATTTATTTGGAAACGCAGAGAAAAATTGAACAAATTGCTCAAAAACTTGCAAGTGCTTTAAGTATCTCCGGACCTTTTAATATTCAATATTTAGCAAAAAATAATGAGGTTCAAGTAATTGAAATAAACTTAAGAGCATCCAGAACGTTACCATTTATTTCTAAAGTAACCGGAGTAGATTTTGCCGCACTTTGCGTAGATGCATTTTTTGGAAAAAATAATCCAGCCTTAGATTTAAAAATTAATGATTTCGTTGCCGTTAAAGTTGCACAGTTTTCTTTTGCCAGACTTACAGGGGCAGACCCACTTCTTCATGTAGAAATGTCCTCTACCGGAGAAGTAGCTTGCTTCGGAGAAGACCTGGAAGAAGCTTTTCTCAAAGGAGAGCTTGCGGTTGGTGGAAAAATTCCGGAAAAAGGAATTTTTATAAGCCTTGGGGGAGATGAAAATAAAATTCGATTTTTAGATAATGCAAAAGATTTAGCAAAACTCAATCTTCCAATTTTTGCAACAGAAAAAACCGCGGAATTTTTAAAGCGGAATAAAATAAAAGCAAAAGTACTTTATAAAATCCACGAGCATAAACCTCCGACACTTCTTGACTATCTTCAAAAAGGGAAAATTGATCTTGCGATTAATTTAGTTGACTCTCACATTAAAAAAGACATCGATGATGATTATGCAATAAGACGTGCAGCTGTAGATAATAACGTTCCGCTTTTTACAAACTTTAGAAAAGCAGAACTTTTTATTCGTGCTATAACCAGAAAAAAAATCTCCGAATTATTAATTAAAAGTTGGGACGATTACGTAGGCAACAATTGACAAATTACCATATTTAAGCATACACTAAAGATGATGAAGGATTTGAAGATCCCGTTTTTTACAGTGCTGTTTATTTTTATCGGCTTAATCGTTTATTCAAAAGTCGTAGGATCAACCCCATTAACAAATAATGGAAATACTAAAACTAATGTGTTTCATGTCCAGGGAGAAGGAAAAGCAACTGCAATTCCTGATACCGTAACCGTAACCGTCGGTGTTACTCAAGATGCTTCGGAAGTAATCCAAGCGCAAAGTAAAGTTAATCAAACTACTAATAAAATTATTGCCGATTTAAAAAAATTAGGAATAAACGAAAAAAATATTAAGACTCAAAATTATAGTGTAAATCCAAAATACAATTATACGTCGATGGGAAACAAACCGGATGGCTATACCGTTAGCCAGGAGATAGAAATAGAATCAAAATTAATTGAAAAAATAAATAAAGTAATTGATTTAGCAACGATAGATGGGGCAAACATTATAAATGGTACAAATTTTACTTTTAGCGATGAGCTTCAGAAAAAATTGGAAAATCAAGCGAGGGAAGATGCGGTAAAAGATGCCAAGCAAAAAGCGGAAACTCTTTCTAAAGCCGCAGGAATGAATTTAGGCAAAGTTGTTGATATTACCGAAAGCAATGATCGTGTTTATCCAATTCCAATGATGAAAACCCAAGAAGGAATAGCTGGGACAACTCAAGCGTCCGTACCTCCAACACAAGTTACTCCGGGAGAAAATACCGTTAATATAACGGTAAATATTACCTACGAAGTACGCTAATTTTACTTTTTATTTCCGCTGTGGAAGCTTTTATGAACGTCACGAAGCTGTCTATTTGTGATATGTGTGTATATTTGAGTCGTGGCAATGTTTTTATGCCCCAGCATTTCCTGAACGGCTCGGATATCCGCACCATTTGTTAAGAGGTCTGTTGCAAAAGAATGACGAAAGGTATGTACGGTTGCATCGACCGGAATCCTGGAAACCCTTACGTATTTTTTAACCATTCTCTCTACAGATCTTGAAGTAAGCCTCATTTTTTCGCCATTATTGTCAACAATTATTTTCCCGCTGTAACGGATAAATAATGGCTTAAATATGTCTTTTCGTTTATCTAAATATCTTTTTAGAGACAAGGCAGATCTTTCCGAAACAAAAACAATCCTTTGTTTATTACCTTTTCCAATTATCCCAAACTCTTTTCTATCTAAATTAATTTTATCTTTATTTAGCGAAACCAGTTCCGAAACACGAAGACCGGTAGAAAAAAGAAGCTCTAGGATTGCGCGGTCTCTTAAGCCTTCTTCTTTTGAAGTATCTATCGACATTATTATCCTGTCTACTTGTTCTTTTTCTAAAAACTTTAATGAATGGCTTTCGGTTTTTGGCAGATCTATTTTAGACGGCTCGAGTGTTTTATAGTCGTTTTTAATTAAAAAGCGGAGAAATGAACGCAAAGCTATTACATAATAGTTTTGTGTTACTCTTTTTAAGGTCATTCCTTTAGTGTCTTCACGGTTAGCAAGAAAAACCCTATATTTTCTGATTATCTGAAGATCTAAATCTGCTAACGATTTATCAGGTAGGTTAGTGGTAAACCATTTTTCAAATACTTCTAAGTAATGTCTATAATCGCGGATTGTCAGTTTTGAACAATTTTTCTCTATTTCCAAATATTCTAAAAACTGATCTATTAACTGAAGTAGATTTCCCTTCATATATTATACGACGTTGAAACAATCGTAACCAACTCATCCAAAAATGTCAAATACTTGACAAAATAAAGCTAAAACTGCATACTTAGATTGAAATGTCTAATTTTCATGAACCTCAACCAGGTAAAGTAGTTCACGTTGATTTTGCCGGAATAAATAATCCTACCAATGCACCTAAAAAACCAACTACGAATGAAGTCTTAAAAGAATGGAAAGAATTTACTGACAAACAGGTACATCAAGAGCGTCGTATATCCAATCGAAGATTTTTTAAAAAAGCCGGTTTAACAGTTGCTGCTGTCGGAGTGGGAATTGGAGCACTTTTTGGAATAAAAGCAGCCGTGGACGGCAACACCGACTCAGCGGCTAGGGAAAAAATTAAATCACGACTAACAACCACAGAAGTTATTAATAATGAAGCTGCTAAGGTGTTTCTACCGAAACGAACATCTATTGATCTAACCAAAGTAAACATCCGCACTTCTCCCGAAGTGCCACAGGATGATATCGGAGGTGGCAGTAATATCGTTAATCGATCAAAAATTCGTAGTATCGGAGGAAGCGAGCTACCGAAAGACGCAAAGACTATGTATATCGATAATGCGGAATTGGTGGAGGGAGATGATTCCAATGGTAGATGGTTCAGTCTTATTGATGAGATGGAAGATGGAACTATCGGAAAAATTTATATCAATTTTGACACTAATGAAAAATTTGGAGTCATAAAAAGAACATCTAATGAGGTAGGTTTTATAGCGGAAAATGGTAATGGATCAATACCAAGATATCAACAAGATCCAATTATTGTAGACGCCAACACTATGAATAAAGTGTATTTTGAAATTCCACAATCATAACCCTTACAATAATAAAACATCAATGAATTTCTTTTATTAGACCCATAGCAAACATTCCTATGAGGAAGTTTTATATCTTATATTAATTACCGCCAAAGATTAAATCTAATCCGGTTCCACTTACTCCAACGCCGACGCTATTCCAAGCAGAATTTAATTGATTATCATTATGAGGGACGTCGCTTGCAAAAACCCATTCAATTAAATGGACTCCTGACATTCTATAGCCGATAGAGGAATTTTCACCAATTCTGTAAAACCCGGTTTTTTTTATATTTTCAGAATTATTAAAATATTCATTAAAGCCGGCATGCTCATCCAATTTATTCTCTTTACTAAAAAAGTCTGCTCTAGACTGCGCGTATTCGGATAAAGAGCTATTCCATCCAAGTGTATTTTTTCCTTGCACCCTGCGGTAATTATTTAATGCTTCATAAATTTCCTGCGGAGTAGCCATTTGAGCATCTTCCCCAATTTTAATTGTCCAGGTATGCTCAGAAATCTGCTTTGAGACTCCCCAAGGATCATTGTTATCTTTGTTTAAATTTGTAATTGACTGATTTTCCTGAAACTTTTCTTCAGCAACAACCTTTGTAATTTTGGCAGACCTTATTGATGTCGGCAAAGACGTTGGCTTGATATTATAATTAATTTCCGGTTGGATATCTTTAATGATTTTACCTTGGGAAACATCAACAATTTGAGGCTGAATAATTAAATGTAAAAATGAAAAAATTAAAAATAAAAAACTTGCCATTATGTAAATTTAGGAAAAATGAACAAAAATGTCAAATTCATAAATAAATCATTGACAAATTCGCTGCTTAGATGATATAAGTTTATAGATTCTGCCTCTTGAAAATTCTTGTTTAACATATGTCAGAGAAAAAACTATACAGAAATGGAGACAGAACTAAAGAAAAGGATTTAAAGCCGGCGGAAGCTAGAACCTCCCTTGCTACCAATGAAACATTAGCCTTAATTATTAACGGACTGGAGAAAATAGTGCCAAATTGGGATGGCCTACTTGGCGCGTTATCGGAAGATCAAAAACTTAAAATTAACGGCAAAGCAAATGGCCAATTGCTTGGTAGACTTGCAGAAATACACGTGGCATATGTTCTGGAAGGTCTTGCTATTGACAATTCACTGGTCAAACTTTGGCCAATTCCACACAACCAGGAAACAAAAAATTATAGACTTGAACAAAGTGGCAATAATTATGTTGTTTATAAAAAAAGTAGCACCATTGCTTGTGTTGAATACGATATGGTCACAGAGGTTGATAATCTTCCTGTTATATGGGAAGTAAAAATCGGATATTCTTTATCTCAAGCAATTAATTCCCAGCGCATAAAAACTATAGCGGAACCGCTGGCTCAATATTACGGACATACAAATTTTGGTTATGTAGTAGTTGCACCGATGGTCACCGACAAACTAACAATTAGCCAAAGAAAATTTGTTGAAAAAGGAGGTTTAATTGCAAGGATACCTACAACAAAAGCTCAATTTGAGAGTAACATAAAATTTGCAAATGAGAATAGATAGTCCTTTTCAGCTTCAGAGAATTCCTAAAATAGTTAATTTTTTGACCACATTTAGCCTTAAATTTTGAAAAAATAGTAAAACCTATAGTGGGGAAGTGAACGAATATTAGATCCGGGTGATAAAAAGAACCAAATAAGAAATGGGCAAATGAATTATAGAAAAATTATCTTATTTAATCAAAAATTCAACATAGAAAATATGCCACTTCTCCGAGAACCATGCCTGAGTAACGTCGCAAAAGTATTATTGTGCGACGTTACCAGTTTAACCTTCCCACTGCTAAAATTACAGATATTTTTCCCATACAGTATTCCGGAGAATAATAGAAAAGATTTATTATATTTATTTACTGCATAGTTAACTCTCTCCTCTAGAATATTTAATTAATTTTGTATAATTCATTCATTAAGTCATGGGTTCTCCTCCAAAGCTTCTAAGTAACCTCGATTTAGCTTGATTTAGTAGTCTAAACTCGTAATTTTAGCCTCAATCAACAATAAATTATTCAATACTAATCGGCAGAAAAGAACATTCGTATTTTTTTCGATAAATATTTAGGAGGTCGAATTAAGTTATTTTAAAAAAAAGACAACCCCAATCTTAGAGGAGAACCTTGGCAAAAAGCTCGTGAAAATTCTTCCAATAAATGCGTGAAAATACTTTTCCACATTTGTTTTGTTAGAAAATAAGTCCTATAATAATTAATATTGATAATATATCAAACTATATCACCTATTTCATTTTATCTTACAACCTGGACTTTTATTCACTTCTCCACTCCACCGCATGTTCTGGCTATTTCTTATTTTTTTAGGGAAAAATAATTTTTTTTCTAGAAATGAATTCAAATTAATTTACTTATTAGAAGTGTTTATAATTTTGGTAATCTCCCTTCCCTGCTCTAATTTTTAAATCCATGAGGTATATAAAACAAGTGCAATAAAAACAATAATCGAAACTAAAATATATTCCCAAATTACAGACCTAAAAAGCCTTTTATCAAACCACATTTGAGTAAGACCAATTAACGAATAGAAAACTCCCGTTAGAAATAAAGATATTAGAGTGGGAGTACTTGGCCAAAACCAAAGCATTACCGAAAGCTCAAACAAGCAAATCGTTAGAAGTAATGCCCAAGATATTTCCGAAAGAATGTTTTTTTCAAGAGTATGAATCCATAGAGATTGCAAAACAATTGGAAAAGTATAAATAAAAATTATTGCAAGTGTAATGAGAACATTTAAATGCATCGAAAAGACTACATTGGAAAGAAAGAAAAAGGACAAAAGGGTTAGAGTAAATGTAACCGTTCTTGCGCCGGATAAAAGGGCTATTGTTCGCATAGATGAAACAGTAAAAATATTCTCACTCAAAAAAAGCGAATACAAACCGGTCGCATATAGACCTGTAATAAAGATCCTGGTCAATAAGCGCGCCGGAACTAAAAGATAAAACATTCCAAAGGAAAGACTAAAAAGAAAAGGGAGGATAAATATTTGCGGCATAAAATTATTTTTTAAATCTTTTCTTAATGCCAAAAAAAGAAAAAAGTCACTTAAAAGTGATAATATAAAAACAAGGTAAATTCCTGATTTTCCCAGAAAATATTCTGATACAAAAAGTCCAATTGATAACAAAATTACCGATATTACCAATCTTTGTCTTTTACTTCCCAAAAGTGTTTCTATCTTAGTCTCTGTTGCAGAAACCAATTTACTACCGAAAATTTTTCTTTTTCTTTCTAGCATAGGCAATTAAGCAATATTTGAATAAACTTTTTGTACATCTTCTAGGTCTTCTATTGCATCAATAAAGTTTCCTATCTTACTTAAAATAACATCATCTGTTATTTCAATCTTAACTATTGGTTTTCTGATTACTTGCGAGTCTATAACCTCAATCCCCTTTCCTACTAACTTATCTTTAATCCTTATCAATTCCGAAATTGCCGTATAAATTAAAACTTCTTTTTCTAAATCTTCTACATCTTCCGCCCCACTTTCCGCTGCCAAAGCAAAAATATCGTCAAATGTTTTACCCTCTTTTTTTACACCAATTTGCCCAACTTGTTTAAATTGATATGCGACTGACCCCGGCTGACCAAAATTGCCACCGGTCTTGTTAAACACACTTTTAATAAGAGACGTCGTTCTCTGTGAGTTATCCGTTGTGGCTTCTATAATTAGCGATACTCCTCCCGGAGCAAAACCTTCGTAAACAACTTCTTCTAAATCTCCCGCTTCTTTACCAAGTACTCTCTTTATTGCTCTCTCAACGTTATCTTTTGGCATATTGGCGGTTTTTGCCGCATCCATCGCCAGTCTTAATCGAAAATTTTGTGTAGGATCGCCAATTCCCCCACCTTGTTTGACTGCTATTGTAATTGCATTGGAAAGTTTGGTAAAAATTAAACCTCTTTTTGCATCCGTAATCCCCTTTTGTCTTTTAATTGTCGACCATTTTGAATGACCACTCATAATAACTAACAACTAGGAATTAGCAACTAGCATCTAGATATTTTTAGTAGAAACTGAAGGCTAGAGGCTGATCACTAGACGATATATTATACCCTTTCTATATTGACTTTTGCAATAAATAGTAGTAAAATTTTTCAATATTTTAACTTCAAAAAATGATTATTCTTCATAACAAAAATCTTAAAACTCAAGCCATAAAAACAGCACTATCCGGAGACTGGAAATCTGCAATTGAACTTAATAAGACTCTTCTTAAAGAAAATTCACAAGATATTGAAGCCCTCAATAGACTTGCTCTTGCATATACAATTACCGGAAAAGTTAATCAGGCAAAAGAAACTTACGAAAAGGTATTTGAGATTGATCCCCTTAACCCGATTGCCTTAAAAAATTCAAAAAAATTAAAAGATAAAAATGGACAATCCGATAACAATAATACTTTTCAGATAAATAGCAATTTCTTAGAGGAAACAGGCAAAACCAAAATCATCGAGTTAGTAAATCTTGCCCAAACAAGCATAATTCAAATTTTAAGAGTCGGACAATGTGTTAATTTGTGTATAAAAAGATCTAAGATCTTTGTTTTGGAAGGTGAAAAACAATACATTGGAGTATTACCTGATGATATCGGCAGACGCCTGATTAAATTTATTAAGAACGGTAACAAATATGACGTTTCTATAAAATCAACAGTTGGAAATAAGGTGTTTGTTTTTATTAAAGAAATTAAAAGGGCTACAAAACTTAAAAATAATCCATCGTTTATAACAGCTAGTGACAATGGACTCGGATTGAATAAAATAAAAATTAAGAGTAAGATTTCAAAAAATGTCGAAGACTCCACAGAAAATGATCAGGCAAAAAATTAATTTTTACTCTGGAAGACGACTCTTCCTTTTTTTAATTGCTTCTTAACCTTTCTAATTTCTATTTTGCTATTTTGTTTTTTAAGCGAATAGATAGACATTAAAACAGAAATTATGGCAATAGTAATAATTATTTTTATGAACATAGTTAATATTTAAATTCCGAAATTTTATCCATGCCAAGTATAATTATAACATCTGCCAAAGAAGTATCTTTAGATTTTTCATTTACAAAATTAAGAATCGAAGATAATTTATCCACCGTGTAGGATTTATTTCCAGAATAAATAATTTTTGAAACTTTTTCCTTCCTTTCGGAAGTCGAAACAATAACTACGTCTCCCCCAATATTGTTTATTACAGTTGCCAATCTATTCCCTACTCCAGTTATGTCCGTACCGTTTATAATTTGAATTCTTTTCTTTTCTGTGGATATTTGCTGATCCGTAAATAATGACGACACTAATACTCCTCTCGTATATTCATCAAGATCTTTAATAATCTTCTTTTCGTAAATCGATGTTAATGGAACAGATTTTGTAAAATACGATAACCTTAAAATATCTATCGAGGTAAGTTTAGATTTAAGTTTATCAAGATCTATGATAGATTTAAGAAGATTTGAGGTAATATTTGCCCGTGAAATAGAAATTTCATTTGAAACAATATGGTCATCAATCGGAACCGCTAAAAATTTTCCAATGTTTTCGTTTACCTTCCCATCAACGGTTAAGATCGATATCGACTTTTCTTGCGGTGAAAAAGATATTACCTTGATATTATCTTTTGCCGACACTGCAACCGTAAAACGGTGATCACCATCGAACTTACTATTTTTTAAAACAATAACTAATTTAATAATTAGTGAAACAAATATTAAAAATAAAAAACTAACTAAAAAGAATAAGGCAATATTTAAATTATTTTTTTTTGCAGCTTTTTTTTTCTTACCCATATTAAACCCCTACTTATATACTAAAGAAAAAAGAGAAGTTTTACAATTGCTTTTTACAGTTTTGAAGATTTTTCAAAAATTTTGATAACTCTTCCGGTAGTGTGCATTCCAGTGAGACAGTCTCCCCTGTCTTGGGCTGTTTAAAAGAAATTTTATATGCATGCAAAAAAACCCTTGGTAAAAGGAAACGGTCCTTTTTGGATATTTTTCTTCCTGCATAAAGAAAATCACTAAAAATAGGTCTATTAATATATTTTAAATGTACTCTAATTTGATGAGTCCTACCGGTTTTTGGATATAACTCAACTAAAGACAATTCCTCTTTTGTATTGGAAATTGGAAATTGGAAATTGGAAACTACCTTATACCTGGTTATAGATTCTCTACCCCCGGCTAAAATTCCAAATCTTTTTCTATTCCATGGTAATCTACCAACGGGAACTTTAATTTCCCCTGCTTCCGGAATAATTTTTCCATGAGCTAGAGCAAGATACGTTTTTTTTACAATTCTATCTTTAAATTGCTTTTGCAAATTTCCGAAAGAGTCTTCATTTTTAGCAACAATTAATAATCCCGATGTTTCTTTATCAATTCTATGCACGATACCTGCCCTTTTATAAAAATCCGACTCCTTTTCTTGATCTTTGATCTTTGATCTTTGATCTTTGATCTTGTTTTCTATCCAATCTTGTACCGTAATCTGTCCGATTGTAGTTTCGGATCTATTAACTATAGTTCCGGCCGGTTTATTTAAAACAAGCAGATCTTCGTCTTCATAAATAATTTCAATATTCATTTTTTACCGTGAAGATTTATCAAAAAATTCTTTATAAAAGATAAATAATAAAGAAAGAATTAGAATTGCTAAAAATAAAATATTTTCTACGTTAAAAATTATGTAAGGTTTTTTATTTAAAAAAGAAGCAAGCAAATTAAACAAAGAAAGAAAAGAAATAAAAGCAACTCCAAACAAGCCATCTTTTAGCTTACCCCTTAAGGATAGCGGAAAAATCAATTTTGCAGAAACAATTAAGGTTAAAACATAAATTATAAATAGAAACATCGATCTTATTGAATTTCCAGTTAAAATAATTAGCCCTAAATACCCAACAGGGAGTGCACTTAAAAAGCTTAAAGCAAAGATATCAATTGCCTTTCCCATCGGAATATTTTTATTTCTTAGATATGGAAGGAAAAAAATTAAACCTCCCAATGCAGCGCCGATTAAAGAAAGTCCGGGAAAATACGGAAAAAGAAAAAATCCTAAAACTTTAAAAAAAATAGGTTCCGGATAGATTAAGACGTAGAAAAGACGGGAGAAAAAAAGAGCAGAAATTGCAGTTAGGAAGGCTGTATTGAAAATGCTTTCAATGGAGATATTTTTTCTATTAATTACAAAATCATCTTTTACCAAAGTGTATAAGACATAAAGAAAAACTATAAAACATACCAAAAGTACAATTATAAAAAATTGCATATTTAAGCTTTTTCAGTGTAAGCACCCGACTTGGTATCTATCTTTATTTTGCTCCCAACATTGATAAAAAGAGGAACTTTTGTTTTGAATCCGTTTTCTAAAATCGCATCTTTAAAAACGTTCGTCGAAGAATTTCCTTTTATTGAAGGTCCTGTTTCTTCAACCTTAAATTCCATTTTTTGAGGAAGATTCAAAGAAAGAGGCTCATCCTCCAAAAAACTTAAGTTAAAAGACTCTCCCTCCTTTAAAAAAATATGCCCTTCAGCAAGATCAAGCGGAATATAGATCTGTTCAAAAGTTTTAGGATCCATAAAATACGCATTTGCATCGTCTTTATACAGAAATTGGAGATCTCTT
>PFRF01000060.1:0-1693 GCA_002788395.1 Candidatus Levybacteria bacterium CG_4_9_14_0_2_um_filter_35_21
GGAAGGCAAATTAGGCTTAATTGACGGGGAACATGCAAAATCCGAAACAGTCGAGGGATATGACATCGGCTATTTAATCCAACGAGTTTTTACGGTTATGCAAAATCAAGACTTAGCCGAAAGAATAATGGATTCACTCACAAAAAGAGGCCATGGTCTGGAGAAGATTAAAGTTATTCTTGCGGCAAGAGCAATCGGAGGCTTTTTGGATGCAAATTTAGATATTTTCTCTCCCGATTTTACCTACCCAAAATTGTTTAAAGACTGGCTTCTAAAAGCTTAACTTCTTAACCATAGATCAAGGGATCTTTTTGTAGCTCTTTTCTTGATTTAACTTTAAAATATTGAATAAGCTGTATTTTCATGCTAAAATTCTCTATCTATGAGAAGCATAGAAATAAATGGTCGAATTAGTCCATCAACAAATATTACGGAGAAATTAGTAGATCGATATGATTGGCCTAGAATGGATCATGACCTCGAGGGCTTTGTAAAAAATCATTTTAAGAGCTTAAAAAAAGAAGGAGGACCAATTGACACATTCATCATGTCTCTCCTTCATCCTGTTGCAGCAGAAGGCATGACTAGCGGCATATTTAGAGAAAAAGAAGATGAATTTGATAAAAATGTTTATTTTATAACCAACACTCTTACAGCTTTAGGTAGAACCAACGAAGAAAAGGCTTTTATCGCTAGAGGCGCTTGCGGAAAAATTGCCCTCCTACTTTATAGAGAAGCACATAAAGAAAAACAAAGACCTGCAATCGCTATTTCCCATGAGTTTACCGCTAGAAGAACCCTCTTGCGTGCCGTAGAAAAAACTGAAGAATTACTACCGGATGTTCGCATAGACCGGGGCTGGATACATCGAGAAATTATAACACACAGCGGAACATCCGAAGAAATTGCCGAAAGAATTATTTTTTTTGTGTGTACCCCACCTGTTTTTCCTACAGAGGGTTAAACTTCCCTTGCGTTAGCAATTTTGGTCGATTTTTGGGTCTTGACCCCGCTAAGTTGACCTTTCGTCTTTTCAGAACTATCCGCTAAAGATTTAATCTTAGAATTGCAATTGAAGTATATTTTAAGAAACAGAAGGAAGATTAAGATGATCTTCTATTTGTGCTACTCTTTTGTCTAATTTATCATAATGTTCGATTACCACATTTTGAACAATATCTACTGATTCCTGTACTTTATCGATTTTTGCATTTAATCCAACCTGGATCACGTCAATTTTCCCATCCAACTTATATATTCTTTCGCCTAATCTTTTTTCAACCCCAGAAGTTTCGATTCTAACCAGCTTTTGAATGGCAGATAAATCATTTTTTGTTAACATGAATTAACACTACTAAATTTCTAATTGTTTTGCAATAGATCAAAATAGATAAATAAAATTTTGATGAAATTCCCTTTTGATCCATCTAACTGGTTCAACTACGCTTACCACAAGTTCGGCTGTTCCATTTTATTCGAATACGGCTCAAAGAGCGCTTTCAAGAAGATTGCAAACTATTTTTTAAAAAATATCAATTTGGGTCTTGAACCAACAATTCTTTCCGTTCGCCTTTTCAGTATTATTTATACACCGCTCATGGAGCGAAATTTGATGGGTCTGCGGGGTAAATTGAATTTTATTCTATTATTTACCCCTTGACATTACTGTTATACTTTGTTACTTTATACATGA
>PFRF01000060.1:1710-3906 GCA_002788395.1 Candidatus Levybacteria bacterium CG_4_9_14_0_2_um_filter_35_21
TTATACTTTGTTACTTTATACATGATTAATCATCATATTGTCCCGATTTAATCGGGATTGATTATCATTAACCTACTCTTGAAGCTATGGCTATTCAAAACATATCACTCAATGACTTACCGGATCTATTAACAGTCCGGGAAGTGGCTCAAATATTGAGAGTTTCTCCCCTAACAATTAAAAGATGGGGTAAAAGAGGCAAACTTCCGGCAATCCGCATTAATTCCCGCGGTGACCGACGCTACAAGAAAGAGGCTGTTTTGTGGTTATTAGGAATTCAATCCAAAGAGGTGTAATTTCTACACCTTTTTCCATTTGTACATCGGTTACAAAAAACTTACTATTTTTCTGTACTTCAACAACACTTGCCTAATTGATCTAATTACCACTTGACTATTAAGTAATAATTTTGAGAAGATAAATAAGGGACAACTATGAAAACAGATAATGTTAAGCCTCAGGACGATTCCGGAAAAAATTTAGAAGAAAAAATTCCGGATACTGCTCTTACCCAACCGCTTGACCCCGTTGCAGAAGAAAAAAATGAACCTATAATAGAAATTAGAGACGCTGTACCTATGCAAGCAGGTGTTGTTGCTGACGAAGAGCCTATTAAAAAAGTCAACCCGCCTGTTGCGGAAATCGAGAAGGCAAAAGAAGAGGCTACCGATAAGACTGAAGAAGAGAAAGTAGAAAAAGTGGAGGATAAAGAAAAAACCGAAGACGAAAATTTGGTTGAAAAATCTGCAGAAGTTAAAGAAAAGATCGAGAAAAAGGTGGTCAGTAAGCCTGCAGGGCAAAGCGGTTTACAGGCATCTGAAGTAGATGCTACTGACGATTTAGGCAAAAAGGCAGTGACCGAAAACGAGAAAAAAAACGATTCAAAAGTTAGTTCTTGGGATCTTGAAGAAGAATCCTCCCCTCTTGATAAAAAGAACAAAAACTTTTTTAAGCTTGGAATAATAGTTTTAATAATAATCTTAGCTATTACGGGAATCGTATTCTTCTTCTTTTTTAATTCCAGCTCTAAAACAGCCCCTGTTGAGGAAAAGAAAACCGTAGCACCAACCAAAGCTCCCGAAAAAGCACAAATAGATAAAAGTGAATGGACATTAGAGGTTTTAAATGGCTCCGGAGTAGCAGGAGCAGCCGCCAAAGCTGCCGCAAAGCTTACCGAGCAAGGTTATACGGTTATTTCAACCGGCAATGCCGACAATCAGGACTATAAAAAGAGTGAACTATTCGTTGCGGAAAATATGCAAAGCAAAGCTCAACTTTTAATAGATGACCTTAAAGATGCTTACGGCCTTACAGAAGTTAAATCAATCTTAAAAGATTCCACCGCCTCCGCGCAAATCATCCTCGGCTCCGAATAAACAAAGCTAACGATACCGGATCGTCAAGGCTATCAGTAGTCCATAATAATATGTTTTATTTGCTCTAAAGACTTAGCATAGTCTATTTGATTTAATAAAAATTGCTCATAATCATTTTTTGTTTTAAAGTTTTTTAAAATAAATTCTGGGCTCGATAAACCGTCTTCTTCACTGCCTATATAAGAACTATATGACGACCATGAATAATTGCTTAGATTCGATACGAGACCCGCTACTAATGGATTAAGATGAATATAGCGTGAAACATGAAGGAGTTGCTCATCGGATTCAATTAAGACATTTTTAAATCTTCCTTGAAACAGTGGTCCTACTCTCTTATGTTTAAGATTTAAATAATGAACATAGCTATTAATTAAATGTTGCATAAACCAAGTTATTCCTTCATCTTCCAGCTGTCTAATCAAAAAATGAAAATGATTTGGCATTAAAGAAAAGGCTAAAATTTCAACACGATGCTCAACATTTATACCTAACGATCCGGTATCGTTAGCTTCGGTATCGTTAGCTTTGTATGGCATTTTATAGCTAAATTTATTACCCTTCGTTTTATAATGTTTAGCAGTAAGCATAAACCTATCGTAGTCTTTTTCCGAGAAAAAAATTTCACCTTTGTTTACTCCCCTATTAAAAATGTGATAGATATTTCCCGTAGTAAGGACGTCTTTTCTTAACATAACTTATTTATACTCTTAACGATCCGGTATCGTCAAGGGAACTGTTTTTGTTAGTTTCTTGTATCTCATATTTCACCTCCCTTCATACCTCAGGAGATGAAATGATACTACTTCAGGGGGTTGCG
>PFRF01000060.1:3985-5663 GCA_002788395.1 Candidatus Levybacteria bacterium CG_4_9_14_0_2_um_filter_35_21
TTTTCTTTACGCCAAAACCGCTAAGTTTTCTCTTGACGCTACTAGTTGCTCCGACAGGTATTTATTTTTGGCTTTTAGTTACCGGCACTTCCAAACCCCAACCTTCCGAAGCTCCGATTGAAAACCAAAAGCATAAGGGACAGCCTAAGTTTCCCTTCGTTGTTTTAATGACTCTTTTTATAAGTTCTTTTAGTATCTTTATTTACTCGGAAATAACCAACCGCTCTTCTCTTAACTCACAATTGGCGGTAACCACGTCGGTCGCAAAACAAATAGGTTCACTAAAACTTGAGCTGGGAGATCAAAACAAAGCATTCAGGGATGATATGGTCAAAGAGCTTAAAACGGTAAAAAATGAACTAGCCAATATAAAAAGCAAACAAAAAGTAACCAAAGAGGCAACGGTTATGGGAGATACAACTTTACAGGTTGGAACGATAACTATTGCGGATAAAAAGTATCCAACCGCTAATGTTTATCAGGAAAAAATCCTATCTTCAAGCATTGTCGGAAAAATAGAATTCGGCAAAACATATACCTTTATAGAAAAAACTCCCGATTGGTATTTGGTTTTAATCGGCGAAAAGGAAGGCTATGTGAGTAATCAATTTGTTAAAGAGGTCCAATACGAAAAATAAAATGAAATTGCTGCTCTATTACTACTCTATCTTTTTTTCATTTTTTATTACTTTGGGAACAGCGTATATGGGTTTTCAATCCGGGCAGCCGATTTTTTTTCTGCTCTTTTTACCCGTTACCCTCTATTTTAGCTTAACGATCCTTAAATTTAAAAAGGGGCGAAAGTTTTTACTGTATTATAATTTTATTCTCACAACTATCATGGCTATTATGGGATTTGTAGAAATTTCCTCGGTTCCTCAACTAGTAAGCGCAGTTTTATTTCTACCTATGGCTCTCTATTTTTGGCTTCTTGTCCTCCCCAAGAGAAACAAAAAACTACCTATACCCGATAAATTATCTGTAATTCCTGCAATAAATCCGGAAGAGAGGAAAAATTTAAAAGGAAAAATGAAAATATTAGAAGGAGAAGTTGTTCCAGAGAAAAAGTTTGGGAAAAATTTTGATCTTGATAGAAGAATGTTTTTAAAGCTAATTGGGTCAACAGGGATACTGGTTTTTATGTTTTCTATATTTAGCAAAAAAGCGGAAGGCGCTTTTTTTGGTAGTGTTCCGGGGTCCGGAACCGTAGCGTTAAAAGACACTTCCGGAGCAAAAATTGACCCTGCTCAACTTCAGCCGACAGACGGATATAAAATTGCCGAACTTGATGATGGAACTCCTGCTTATTATGGTTTTACCCGTAAAGACGGGGCTTGGTTTATTATGAAAGAACAAAGCGGAGCTTCCAGAACATATCTTTATACGAGAAATAGCTCAGACTTTGATCACGCAACCACCGGTTGGCCAAACCGTGCCAGTCTAACATATAGTAAATTTGAGGATATTTTTTAGATATTGAAAAATTTACAAAAGTATTATATCTTTATAACATGAAATCGGAGCACATCTTTATACTAATAGTAGGTTTACTTATTTTAACTTATGTTTTGGACGCGGTAGCAAATCCCATATTCTAGAAACTAGTGCAACCCCTAAGGTCTTTTGAGGTAGTAATCAAACACCTCCTGAGGTGTTTTAAAGTTAAGACGTTTTCTTG
>PFRF01000036.1 GCA_002788395.1 Candidatus Levybacteria bacterium CG_4_9_14_0_2_um_filter_35_21
GATATCCAAAAATAACTGCCCAGTATTTTTCCGGCGTATCAATTGTAAAGTTTTTAATTATATTTTTTTTCATATCGCTAAATGTCCAGTATAGCTTGCTTTGCATTACTTTGAATAAAATGTTTTCTTGGTGGGACTTCATCTCCCATAAGCATTGTAAATACCGCATCTGCTTCTTCCGCATCATCAATATGGATCTGTTTCAAAATTCTGTTTTTAGGATTCATAGTAGTTTCCCATAGTTGATCCGGATTCATTTCTCCTAATCCTTTATAGCGCTGAATGGAAACTTTTGCTCCGCTACCAAGACTTTGAATTATGGAATCTTTTTCAGGGTCGGTATATGCATATTGAGAATTTTTACCAAAACTTAGTTTATAAAGTGGAGGTTGCGCAATATAGAGATATCCTTGTCTTATAATTTCGGGTAAGTGTCTGTAAAAGAATGTCAAAATTAGAGTTTCGATGTGTTGCCCGTCAACATCGGCATCGGTCATAATAATTATTCTATGGTATCTAAGTTTTTCAAACCTTACAGTCTCCCCAATGCCGGCGCCAAGGGCTATAATAAGGTTTTTTACTTCTTCGTGTTCTATTATTCTATCCAAACGTGCTCTTTCCGTATTTAAAATTTTACCCTTAAGCGGAAGAATTGCTTGGAATTTCCGATCTCTTCCCTGTTTTGCCGAGCCGCCTGCAGAATCCCCTTCCACTAAATAAAGCTCCGAAACACTTGGATCTTTTTCCTGGCAGTCTGCCAGTTTTCCTGGAAGCGATGACCCCTCCAGTGCTCCTTTTCTAAGAATTGCTTCTTTTGCAGCTTTTGCAGCCAACCTTGCTCTTGCAGCTAGATATATTTTTTCCAAAATTTTCCTGGCGGTTTGAGGATTTTCTTCAAAATGCGTAGTTAAGCCGTCTTTTACAATAGATTGAACAATTGGCTGAATTTCGGAATTTCCAAGTTTTCCTTTTGTTTGACCTTCAAATTGGATTCTATCTTGAGGCATTTTTACAAATATAACTGCTGTTAAGCCTTCTCTGGTATCATCTCCGACTACAGAGTCTTCGTCGTTTTTAAATGAACCAATTTTTTTACCGTAGTCATTAATAGCACGCGTTAAGGCCATTCGAAAACCCGTTAAGTGAGTTCCTCCATTAATAGTATTGATTACGTTTACATAACTCTCTACGTTTTCCGAATAAACATTGTTATATTGCAAAGCCACTTCTACTTCGACATCTTTGCTTATTTTTTTTATTAGAATTGCTTCATGGAGAGGTCCTTTATTTTCGTTTAATTTTTCTACTAAGGAAATTATTCCACTTTCAAAATAATAATTAATTTCTTTTGTTTGTCCTTCCCGTTTGTCAATTAAATGAAAAAAAAGATTAGGAACCAAATATGCTCTTTCTCTAATTGCCTTTTTTACCGTATCAAAATCAAAAATTATATCTGGAAAAATTAACTTATCCGGCAAAAAACTAACGGTTGTCCCGGTTTTACCCGGTGAATCAATTGCTGCATTCTCGATAGTTTCTAACGGAGTTTTAGTAATTCCCCTTTCGTATTCCTGTCTATACACTTTCCCGTTCCTTTTTACTTCCACCCATGTCCATTCGGATAAAGCATTTACTACGGAAGATCCAACTCCATGAAGACCTCCGGAAATTTTATATGCGGAGCCTCCAAATTTTCCCCCTGCATGAAGTTTGGTCATAACAATTTCTAAAGCACTTTTTTTAAACTGAGGCATTATATCAACAGGAATTCCACGTCCGTCATCAACAACCGTTGCGCTACCATCGTTATTTAAAAAAATCCAAACATTTTTGGCAAAACCTGCCAGGGCTTCGTCTACGGCATTGTCGATAATTTCTCTTAAAGATTCATGAAGACCAACAGTGTCGGTAGATCCGATGTACATTCCCGGTCTTTTTCTAACCGGCTCAAGACCTTCCAAGACTTGAATTTGTTGTGCAGAATATTCAGGAGTTTTTTTATTTAGGGATTTAGCCATGACTTAACTATGTTACCAGATAATACATTAATTTTAAAGACTTGACAATTTGGATAAAGTCTATCTACATTTTACTCAGCTTCCAATCACGGCGGGTTGACGCACGAAAATTTAGAGGTTTAAAAAAAGATCCTCAAGTCCGAGGCGCAAGTTGGCATTACTGTTTTTTAGCTCAATATGTCTTTTTTGCAAAACCGTAATTTTTTTTTGATAATTTAAGCTGCCATTTCTATTAGTTTCGGGGTTTATCATTTTGATTCTTGCTCCAAGAATTATTTTCTCTAACCATTCTAAAGCAGAATCTTTGTCTTTTGCTAAACTTTCCGCAAGTTTTAATTTTTCAGACAAACTGTCTTTAAGAAATTCAGAAAATTTTTCTTCAAAATCTCTTGTTTCATCTTCCGATAAAACAACTTGATTATTAAGGTCAATAATTTTACATCTTGAAATAATTGTCGGTAAGACAACATCTTTATTTAAAACAATTAAAAATATAAAAGTGTTAGCGGGTGGTTCTTCTAGCGCTTTTAGAAGAGAGTTTTGAGCTTCCTGAGAAATTCCTTTACCGGAATTTAAAATAACAGCTTTTTGCTTTCCCATTAATGGTTTAAGTGAGATTTTTTCTTGGAGATCTCTAATATCTCCAATTCCTGTTGCCTTTTCCTGATCTAAAATGGTTACGTCAAAATTATCAATATTATTTTCTTTACAAATTTTTTTGCAAAATTCTAAGGATTTATCAATATCTTTTGAAGAAATTAAAAATGATCTAGACATAATGTAAAAATTTTAAATCTTTTACTTTTGCTAGAGTATATCATAGCCATGAATTTTTTAGGCTATGGCTGTTGACATCTTACTTCATTTTTACGTACTATAAAAGGTAATGCCCAATGATAAACAATCATCAAAAGAAAATCAATCGGTAGCGGATATTTTGCTTAGCCAAAACCTAATTACTTCCCAACAATATCAAGATGTTAAAGTAAAAAGCGCAAGCCTTGCCGTAAGCGATATCAGTGTAATAGAGGATATGAATATTGTGTCGGAAGAAAAATTAACCGAGGCAAAGGCACTGCATCTGGGGATTCCATTTATTTCGCTTGAAAATACTTCATTTTCTCCTCAGGCTCTCGGTTATATTCCCAGGGCGGTTGTCGAAAGGTTTCAGCTAATTCCCTTTATTTTCGATGATAAAGCTAATACCCTTTCGGTGGCAATGGCAAACCCTGTCGACTTAGAAGCAATTTCTTTTGTGCAACAAAAAACAGGGCTAACGGTTAAGGCATTTGCGGCTACCCCATCGGACGTTCGAAGATCAATAGACCAACAATACCGTCAAGAAATTGTTGGGCAAGTCGGGGAAGCATTAAAGGAGACTGAAGAATATGGAAAAGCTCGAATAATAGACAGTAGTAAAATTGCAGAGATAATAAAGGAAGCGCCGATTGCAAAGATTGTTTCGACAATTTTAGAGTATGCTGTTACCAGCAGGTCCTCGGATGTTCATATTGAGCCTCAGGAGGACAGAGTTAGAGTTCGTTACAGAATTGATGGAATTTTATATGACCGCTTAAGCCTTCCAAAAACAGTGCAGGAAGCGGTTATTTCCAGGATTAAAATCCTCTCGGAAATGAAAATAGATGAACACCGTTCTCCTCAAGACGGAAGATTTAATTTTAAAGTAGAAGATAAAGAAGTAGACCTTCGTATTTCAGTGTTGCCGACTACTTTCGGAGAAAAAATAGTTATGAGACTTCTAAGAAAATCAGGAGGTTTACCGACGCTAAACGATCTTGGTTTGGCCGGGACATCACTTAAAAACTTAGAAACGGCAATCCTTAGGCCACATGGAATAATTATTGTCTGTGGTCCTACAGGGTCCGGAAAAACAACCACATTGTATTCTGTTCTGTCAAAATTAAACACAACAAGAGTAAACATTATGACTCTTGAGGATCCGGTTGAATACCAAATTGCGGGAATAAATCAGGTGCAAATAAATCCCGGGGTTGGTTTAACTTTTGCCACCGGACTTAGGTCTTTTTTGCGACAAGACCCGAATATTATTCTGGTTGGAGAAATCCGTGACGAAGAAACCACGGATCTGGCAATTCAAGCAGCTCTAACCGGTCATTTGGTCTTTTCGACGCTGCATACCTCAAGCGCTGCCGGTGCTCTTCCCCGTTTAATAGATTTGGGAGCAGAAACGTTTTTACTTGCTTCGACCATGAATGCGATCCTTGCGCAAAGAATTGTTAGAAGAGTCTGTAGCTCTTGTAAAGAGGCTTATACTCCTCTACCTCAAATACTGGACGAAATAAAAAACGGATTAGGACTTCTTTATAAGGAAAAAGATGATGTAAAACTTTACAAAGGAAAAGGTTGCAACGAATGCGGCAGTACCGGTTATACCGGAAGAATTGGCATTTATGAAACGCTTACTATCTCGGAAAAAATTGCTGCTCTTGTTTTGCAAAGTGCAGACAGTGGTACAATCGAAAAGCAAGCAATCGCAGAAGGAATGATTACCATGAAACAAGATGGTTATCTAAAAGCATTGCAAGGAGTAACTACGATAGAAGAAGTTATTAGAGTAGCACAGGAATAACATGACAATTCAAGAACTCTTAGATATTACTATAAAAAATAAAGCGTCGGACTTACATCTTTTGGTTGGAATTTGCCCTGCCATTAGAATAGACGGAGTATTAAATTACGTAACAAGTTACGAAGCGCTAACTGCTCAAGATATCGAAACAATGCTTTTTTCGATTTTAAAACCGGATCAAAAAGAACTGCTTTTAAATAATAAAGAAATTGATTTTTCCTTTGGCTTTGGTGGAGGTTCTTATGGAGATTTGGGCAGGTTTAGAATAAATCTTTATTATCAAAGAGGTTATTTAAGTGCGGCATTTCGGTTTTTAGAACCCAAAGTTAAAACTATAGAAGAGTTAAGGCTTCCTAAGATCTGCCATTCTTTTGCAGATTTAAAACAGGGATTTGTATTGGTAACAGGGCCAACAGGGCATGGCAAATCAACAACCTTGGCGGCAATTATTAATGAAATTAATGCTAAACGGGCATGCCATATTCTTACAATAGAAGATCCAGTAGAATACGTTTATCCGATCGGGAAAAGTATTATTTCACAGAGAGAATTAGAGATTGACACTCATTCTTGGGCAATGGCGCTTAGGTCGGCATTAAGAGAAGATCCTGATGTTGTTCTTGTTGGGGAGATGCGGGATCCGGAAACGATTTCTGCGGCAATTACAATTGCCGAAACAGGTCATTTGGTTTTTTCGACCTTACATACAAATTCGGCTTCACAAACAATAGATAGGATTATTGATACCTTTCCTGCAACCCAGCAAGCTCAAATTAGAATTCAGCTAGCGTCTTCCTTAAAAGGAATTGTCTCCCAGCGCTTGCTTCCACAAATTAGCGGAGGAAGAGTACCGGCAGTGGAAGTTTTAATTGGTAGCTCTGCTATCTTAAGCAATATTAGGGAAGGTAAAACTCATTTAATAGATTCGGTTATACAAACATCACAAGAAGAAGGGATGGCTACTCTTGAATCTTCCCTAGCCTCTCTGGTTTTGTCCGGTTCAATCAGCTTGGAAATTGCCAGAAGTTATTCTCTAAGACCCAACGAGTTAATGAGAATGATAGGATGATCTATGAAACTAAGGTATAAAGTTGCAACCAAAGAGGGAAAAATAATTCAGGGTTTAATAGACGCCAAGGAAATTAGCGAAGCTGCAAATTATCTACGTAACAAGGATTACATGGTAATTAAAATAGAAAGAAAAGATCCCGATTCCGTCTTAAAAATTCTTTCGGTTTTTAATAAACCAAAAACTACAGACTTAGTGCTTTTTACCAGACAGCTTTCTTCTATGCTTCAATCGGGACTAACTCTAATGAGGGCTCTTGAAATTCTAAGGGATCAAATTCAAAATCAGGCAATGGCAGAAGTTATTTCAGGAATAATTACGGATATAGAAGGTGGGAAAACTTTATCTTCGGCTCTTATAAAATATCCCGATGTTTTTTCCAGGATTTACATTTCTTTAATAAAAGCCGGAGAATCATCTGGACTCTTAGATCAAGTGCTGGAGAGGCTTGCAGATAACTTGGAAAAACAAGCAAAGCTAAAAAATACAATAAAATCTGCTTTAATGTACCCCGTTGTTGTTATATCGCTTATGGTAGTCGTTGTTTTTGTAATGATGATTTTTGTTATTCCCCAACTTTCTGTTTTGTATAAAAATCTTAATATCCCGCTTCCCTTTGCGACTCAAGTAATTGTCGGACTGTCTAATTTTGTAGTTAATTTTTGGCCGTTGGTTATTATAGGTGTTATTTTATTCTTTTTGTTTTTTACCCGCTGGAAAAAAACAGAACAAGGAGAACTTCTATTGGACGACTTAATTTTAAAACTCCCGGTGTTTGGGAATCTAATCAAACAAAATATTCTAACGGAATTTACCAGGACCTTCGGGCTTTTAGTTGGGACGGGAACATTAGTAGTAGATGCGCTTTTACAAACTGCGGATACTATGGGAAATGTTTATTATAAAATTGCTATAAAAGAAGTATCCAGACAAGTAGAAAAAGGAGTGTCGGTCGGAGATGCTTTGCAGACCAGTCCTCTTTTTCCGTCCATGATTGTTCAGCTTGTTAAAGTCGGAGAACAAACAGGTAAAGTAGACGAAAATTTGCTAAAAGCATCGGAATATTACGAACGCGAAGTAAACCAAACGGTAAAAACATTAACAACAGCAATGGAGCCTTTTATAATGATTATCTTAGGCGTTGGGGTCGCATTCTTAATTATGTCCGTTATTACACCTATTTATAGTTTAATTTCCAATATCCAATAATTTAGCCTGGAATTCAATTATTTTGGGGTATTGACAAGCGATTTACTATATGGTTAAACTTAATAAGAGCATGAGAAAACAACTGTCCGCGATAAAACAACAAGGTTTTACATTAATCGAACTTCTTGTTGTTATCGGAATCCTCGGCGTATTAGCAGCAGCCCTAGTGGCAACCATTGATCCTTTTGAACAGCTTAAAAAAGCAGACGATTCGAAAATAAAAAACATTTTAGTTGAGTTTCAAACTTCTAATATAAGGTATTATACAACTCATAGCGCTTTTCCTTGGAATGATTCAAATTCGACAAATGCTAATTGTACAGCATTAGGTGTAGGTCCCTTTACATTAGATATAGGAACAGGTCCAATGTTATCTGATTGTATTGGGACTAGTGCAACGGTATTTAGCTTAATTGGGGATGGAGAATTAAAGTCTGGATTTAATAGTAACGTAAATGACTTAAAAAGAATATTTGTTACGTGGACCGATACAGATGCAACAAACATGCATGTTTGTTTTAGTCCAAAATCTAAATCTCAAAAATCTTCGCCCGAAACTAAATTTGGTCAAACTGGTGAAATTTATGGAGGAGTGGGAACATGTCCAAGTTCTACGGCGCCAGATGACCAGTGCTATTGGTGCACGGAGTAACCTCTAGTGACTCTATTAACCTGCTTATTTTTTTTATTCCTAGTAGGGCTTTGCGTTGGTTCTTTTTTAAATGTTGTTATAGATAGAATCCCAAATAAAGAATCGATAATTTACAGCCGGTCGTACTGTGATAAATGTAAAAAAAAGCTTAGTTGGCAGGAGCTAATTCCAATTTTTTCTTTTTTTGTTTTAAAAAGAAAATGTAAGAGTTGTAAAACATTGATTAGCTGGCAATATCCGATTGTTGAATTGACAACAGGATTAATATTTTCTATTACTTATCTTTTTCTAATTTCCAATTTCCAATTTCCAATTTCCAATCAAATCTTAAATCCTAATTTCCAATCAATTTATCATTTATCATTTATCATTTATCATTTGCTTATTGTGTCCTCTCTTATTGCTATTTTTGTAACGGATCTAAAGTATGGAATTATTCCCGACAAAATTCTAGCATTCATGCTGGTTATCTTACTCCCCTACTCCGTTTTTTTTTCTAATAACTTCTTGTTAAACTATGTGTTTTCCGCATTAGGTGCTTTTGCATTTTTCTCTTTGCTTTTTTTAATAACTAAGGGAAAAGGTATGGGTCTTGGAGATGTAAAACTGGCTTTTGTAATGGGTCTAATTCTTGGTTTTCCGGGGATTATAGTTGCGCTATATGTAGCTTTCTTGACAGGCGCAATTGTTTCTATCATACTCGTTTTATGGGGGAAAAAAAGTTTTGGAAAAAGTACAATCCCATTTGCTCCGTTTATGGTTTTTGGAACTTTTACCGTAATGTTTTTGGGAAATCAAATTTGGAAAATAATAGCCACAATTTTAAATCTTTAGGCTTTACTCCGCACCGCAATATCTCGTTTATCAGAACGAGGGGTAATCAATACAAGCAAAGTGAAACTGCAAAGTGTTTTGATCGTAAGACTGTGGGTGCGGGATTTACTCTGCTAGAGATGATTATTGTGGTTGGTATTCTTGCTATTACCGCAACTATCGGTATTGCTGCTTTAGATCCAATAACTCAAATTCAAAAAGCAAATGATGCGCGTATAAAAGCCGATTTCTCGCAGATTCAGAAAGCCTTAGAACAATATTATGATGATAACGGCAGGTATCCTCTTCCAACTGCTGATTTTAAAATAACGAATTCCAGCGGAAATACTGTAGACTGGGGCGCTACATGGCAACCTTATATGAATTTAGTTCCAAAATGTCCTTATTCTGCCGGTAGTTATGTTTACTATTCCACTTCTGATGGACAAGCATATTATTTGTATGCTAATCTAGCTAGAGGTGCAGATGAAAACTTGTGTAAAGGTGGAGCTGTATGCGACAATTTACCGTCGGGTGCAAGTTGTGGAGGAGTTTGTAATTACGGAGTATCGAGTCAGAATGTAAGCCCATGATTAAAAATTTAAAATTTAGAATTCATAATTCAGAATTACAGGGGGGTTTTACCTTAATAGAGCTTTTAATAGTAGTTTCCATTATTGGAATTTTGGCTACTCTTTTAATGACGAATTTTGTTGGAGTTAGACAAAGAGCCCGGGACGGACAGAGAAAATCTGATTTAAGACAAGTTCAATCTGCCTTAGAACTCTACAGGGCAGATATAGGCAGTTATCCCGACTCTCTTTCTCTTCCCGCTTGCGATGGCATTTTTTCTTCGGACGGAACACCAACAGGAACCATTTATATGCAAAAACTTCCCTGTGATCCGTCAACAGGTGTAACTTATGCTTATACGCCATCGGGGACACCTCCGGCAACATATTCGATAACGGCTTGCTTAGAAAATCCTAATGACTCTCAAAAAGACGATCCGGTCGTTGGTTCTTGTACAACATCATTTACACTGCAAAATCCATAAAATGTTTAAACTTAGACAAATTTATCGATCCGAAAAAGGATTTACTCTACTTGAGATAGTTATTGTTTTATCTGTCTTAACAATTCTATCAACTGTTGGTATAGCTTCTTTTTCTAGCGGTAGTAAAGCGGCATCGGTTGACGGAGCACTAAACGATGTTGTGTCTACACTTAATTTGGCCCGTTCAAGGGCAATTTCCCAGGTTAAACCGGCGGAATGCGAAGGCGTTTTGGAGGGATATAAAGTTATTATAAATAGCAAAAGCTCATATTCTTTAAATTTAAAATGCACGTTTAGCAATACTTCAATTTCCGGTTACCCCAAAACATTACCGGACAATATAACTTTTAATGACGAAGCAGTGCTAACCTCCTTCTTCTTTCCGATTCTTACAGGCAGTGTTGAAGTTGAAAAAGGGGGGGCGAACACAATTTCTATCTTGGGATATGGTAAAACTAAAAGTATTACTGTAGATACAGTAGGAGGAATTACAGTTAAGAATGAATAAACAAGCAGGGCAAATAATGGTGGAAGCTTTAATTGCACTGGGAGTTGCAGTAATAATTATGGCA
>PFRF01000034.1 GCA_002788395.1 Candidatus Levybacteria bacterium CG_4_9_14_0_2_um_filter_35_21
TACTTTTTTAAGAAGGACTGTTGGTTCTTTTATAAAAGTACCGGGAGTAATAGTTACATTAGATAAAGCTTTGGGGTCGTAGGTTAATTCAAGCTGAACTGCGGTAACTTTATTCGAGCCGGTAGAAATTATTATTGCTTCTGTTTGAAATTGTCCAGGCTTGGTTGCAACAGGAGTAATATTGTTTGATAGGGAGATAATAGTTTGAACATATTCCGGAATTACAGGTTTTTTAACAATAGGAGCGGGTTCCGGTGGTTTGTTATAAACCGAAAGTGCAACAAGTCCAACAGTTGCTACGATTAAAAATATTATCAAAGCAAGGGTTCTTTTTGGCATAAAGTCTAATTTCATATTTATTACTGCTACTTAAATAATGGCGTATTTTTAAAAAATTGTCAATTTTTAATTCTAATTTTGGACTTTTAACTTTGAATTTTAAACTATTTTAGTCTCCTGCTTGAGCGGAAAACTCCCTTATAAATAACTGATAATCGTATTGGTTAACAATTCCATTGTCATCAAGATCCGCATGGATTTTAATACTCGCGCTGCAGGCAGGCGTGTTAGTGCTGATTTTGTCCTTTTTAAAGCTGGAGCAGTTGATAAGTAAGTTGTAGTCAAAGATAGTTAGCTTATTATCGTTGTCGATATCGCCATTAATTAAAGTGGTAAGAGGCATTGTATTTGTTGTGCCAGCCCTAATTGTTTGAATTCCCGCAATAAGTCTTCTTAAGAAGCCGTCTGTTTTTACTTTTACAATGTAGTCACCGGTGGTAAAGCTTGCAAGCGTAATTGAGCCTGTAAATTTACCGGTTGTTGCATTGTAAGCAGTAGAGCCTGTACCGTTTACTTTTTCCGCTCCTGCCTTGTCATAAATCTTTACACTAACATTTCTTGTGGTATGCAGAGGGTTTTTATTAGAATCTACAGAACTTGGATTTAGGTTGTCTCCGGTTGATCCAATGCCGTCCAGTCCAAGAGTTAAGGCAAGAATAGTTGATCCCGCAGGCGGAGTTGTAGTGGTTGTTGACGATGTGGACGTTGTTGATGTTGACGTGGACGTGGATGTTACACAATTAGCATTTGTAGTACATGAATCAGCAACGCAGGTTGAGCTTTTTCCTTGTGAACATGTTGAACCAGAGCAAGCCTTAGGAGTTTTGCTAGTGCCACTCGGACAGGTAGTTGTTGTCGCGCAGTCGGAACAATTAGCAACGGTCTCTCTCTCGCTTGGCTCGCAAATACCATTATAATTGCAGTTTTGTGTAGTCGTAGCAGGTCCGCAACAAATTGTTTCACCATCGCAAAAACCATTAGCCGGTGGTCTATTGCTGGGGCAAGAACTAGCGATAAGGCACTGATTTCCTGTACCGAGACTTTGACAATCTGGAACATTAGGATTTTTAGTGCAACATTTACTAGTGGTACTTCCACAACTTTTACTACTATATGTCATCCATCCCGTTCCACAGTCTGCAGTAGAAGAAACACATTTCCAATCTTCTAAAAGCTGGCAGGTATTTGTGGTTGAATTGGGATTTTCACACACGCCCGTTGACACATTACAATTCCAACCTGTAGTGCAAAAACTATCATCAGCGACATAAACTCCTTTTTTGCAAATTAGGCAAGCACCTTTTTTTGAGTTTTCAACGCAATCTCCACCAGTTGTTGGGCCTGGACAAGCCCCTCCTCCTGTGGTTGCGTTTTGACACCCATCATTCTCGCCTGTTGGACAATTGTATGTTTTTTGACACGTATATGATGATCCTGAGAATTGTGCGCATTGAAAGCAAAATGTTCTTGTATCAAAACATCCATATCTTTTAACGCCATTAATTAAAGCGCTTTTACATGATGTTGTAGGACAGGTACTGGGACATCCATTTACGTAGGGGTAGTCGGTTGGATTAGGTGTTGGATATGGTGTTACCGTTGGTGCAGTCCCACCAACAGAACAGCATCTAAGATTTTGCTCGCAGCCCGGAGTGCCATCTGCTTTTGTACATTGTGTAATATAGCTAGCTTGATATCCAGGAGCACACATTGTCTGACATTTAAATGTTATTTCGGATGCTCTTTGACGGGTTTCTTGTTGTTTTTGGGCGATAAAGACGGTTAGGGGAATGGCGGCGATCACAATTAGTAGTCCGATAAATCCGATGGTTCGGGCATAGGTGGCAGAAGCAAGATAAGTTCGTAACCTCTTAAAGACGCTAGGTGCCTTAATTTCCGGATTATCCATTAAATTTAGCATAGTAAACCTTAATAACTCTGTCAAGAGGAAGATTACCCCAAGCTCTAAATTCTAATTTCTAATTTTTTTCAGCTTCCGACCCCGCGGGTTGAGCCTCGAATCTTTTCGAAGACACAACAAATCTAAAAATAAAGTAGGTCTAAAGATAAAGAAAATATAAATTTGGTAAACCTAGCAAGTTTTGTAAATCTAGAAAGTGCAGAATGCACAATTACTACAAAAGTATGCTACTACGTAGTAGCATACTTAGGGAAAAGTTGAAAAACTTGATTGATAAACAGAAATCCGATTAATAAATATTTGATAACAGAAAACAGATAGTTGATCTTGTGAGGTTATATTGGGATTATCGTCCGCAGGTTGCAGTTGATTTTCCGTCCGGGCAAACACCTTTATTAGTACCCGTTTTGCAATTACAGTCAACATTATAAGTAGTATCGGAAATTACATTATTTCTGTCACATTTTATATCTCCTTCATGCCAGGTGGCGTAGCAATACTTGCTTGTATTGCTACATCTGCTGCATAAATAATCTCCATCTTTTTGATACGTTCCAAGATGACCGGAAGAGGATGGACTACATTTATAATTAGCGCAAATGAGCCCCGCGCTGCAACTTGCATCCGAAACGCATGCCGTTCCGATTCCTCCCAATGTAGACGCTTCCTGTTTAATATTTTGCTGTCTTTGGCTCATTAAAACAGTAACCGGAATTGCGGCAATAATTGCAAGAATTACTATTAGTTTAAAAGGTTTTGATTTTTTAGAGTGCTTTTTAGCCATAACTTTATAAAATTCGAAATTAGAATATCGAAATCCGAAACGACCCAAAACTCTGAATCCTAATATCTAACATTCAACCTAAATTGTCAAGCGCTATGACTTACGTGCGCGCAGACACTGAGCGAGCTAATCCTAAACGAAGTCGAACGTGTCAATAGTCGTGGGGCATATTGAAAATTTTAAAATTAGTACTATAATACACAACCATGAGACCAGAAGTTAGGGGAACGCTTTTAGAAAATCCTAAAAGGGGCCGCACAAGCGCAATAAGAAAGTTAATAAAAGAAAGATTAATGGGAGTCAAAGATTCTAGGGAAGCAGAGACAGAGGCAAAAGAGTGGTATTATTTGGTATCGAGGGGGTTGGGTATTTGGCTTCCGGCTCAAAAAACTTCCGAAGTTTCTGGAAATGGGCATGAGGATCAGAACGGACATTCTTCTAAGTTTATTCATTTTACTACGCTAATTGAGTTAATTCCTCCAACGGAAGAAGATCTTGCGGTAAGAAAGTTAGAGGAACAAAAGAGGGCATTAGAGCAAGTTAGAAGCGGATTTGTTACTCCGGAAATGTATAGATATGCAAAAAAATGTGCTCCTGTAGAAACAGTTTTATTTTCAAGATAACGAAAAACTATTGTTTTTTAATTTAATTTGCGATATAATCCTCTAATCACACACGCTTTGATGAATATCCTAATTTAAGGTTTAATTAAAGCTCAAAGCGGAGGTTTAAGGATATGAAAGAAATTACATTAGAAGAGTTGTTAGAAGCTGGTTGTCATTTTGGTCACCAGATAATCAGATCAAACCCCAAAGCCCGCGATTTTGTTTTTGAATCCCGTGATAATATTCAAATCATCGATTTAGGTAAAACCAAAGAAGGATTGGACGAAGCAGCAGCTTATGTTAAAGAGCTTGCACAAAAAGGCGGATCTCTTTTAGTTGTCGGAACAAAAAGACAAGCACAGCAAATAGTAGAGGAAGAAGTTAAAAGAATAAAACATGCCGAAAATAACATTTTTTATGTTACCAAAAGATGGGTTGGCGGGATTCTTACAAATACTCTGGAAATCTCCAAGAATATAAAGAAGCTTAAAGATATTACAGTAATGCTTACCGATGCTTCCGAAAAGGCAAAATATACCAAAAAAGAACTTGGACTTTTCGAAAAAGAAAAAAACAGACTAGAGTCTTTGTATAGTGGCATTTCGGAGATGTCGAAAGCACCGAATGCGCTATTTATAGTTGATTCTCACATGGAACATTTGGCAGTAAAAGAGGCAATTAGAATGAGAGTTCCAGCGGTTGCGATTGTTGATACCAATTCTAATCCGCAAATTATTGATTATCCAATCCCCGCAAATGATGATGCGGTTGGATCAATCAAATTAATTGTCACTTATATTATAAATGCCTGGGAAGAGGGAAGAAAGAAATATCAGGAAGATAGCGAAAAGCTTAGAGCTAAAAGCGAAAAAGAAAAAACGGCAATGGAATTGAAAGAAAAATCATTTGTCGCTGAAGTTAAAGATGATAAGAAAGTGGCAGAAGTTAAAGAGAAAAAAGTAAAAACTATAAAGACAAAAGCAAAAAAATAAATTGCTCAATTGTTAAAGTGTTTAGGCAATTTTGAATTTTAAACTTTGAATTTTTAATTTAATAAATTATGACCGATATAAAGCTACTAAAACAAATTAGAGAAGAGACGCAGGCAAGCATTGTGGATATTAAAAAAGCCCTCGAAGAAACAAAAGACGATTATAAAAAAGCATTGGAATGGTTAAAAAAACATGGAATCGAGAAAGCGGAAAAAAAACAAGACAGGGAAACATCACAGGGATTAGTTGAATCATATATTCATCAAAACGGAAAGGTCGGGGCAATGGTAATTCTTTTGTGTGAGACGGATTTCGTAGCAAAAACAGATGAATTTAAAAAATTAGCGCACGAAGTTGCAATGCAGGTTGTTGCAATGAACCCAAAAGATGTTGCTGCACTTTTAAAACAGGAGTATATTAGAGATAATTCTCTAACAATAGAAAAGCTTGTTAAAAGTGTAATCGGTAAGTTAGGAGAGAATATAACTGTAAAAAATATTTCCCGGTTAGAAATATAATGGAAGAAATAATTTCAGTCACTCATCTAAAAATGCAAAAGGTTCTTGAGGTTTTAAAGGACGACCTCTCTACTCTTAGAACAGGTAGGGCAGCTCCCTCTTTAGTAGAAAACATTGTTATTAGTGCTTACGGTGGGACACAAAGATTAAAAGTGGTGGAACTTGCGCATGTTAGCTCGTCCGGTTCGCAAACGCTTCAAATTGCTCCATACGATGGATCCATAATTGGCGAAATAAATAAAGGAATAATGGAGGCAAATATTGGTCTTACGCCTTCAATTGACGGACAAGTAATTAGAATTTCGATTCCTCTTTTGTCCCAGGAAAGAAGAGAAGAGTTAACGCATTTGGTAGGGCAAAAATTGGAAGGGGCAAAAATTCAAATAAGGCAGGTAAGGCACGAGGCAATGAATGATATTAAAAGACAACATGAAGATAAAAAGATCGGTGAAGATGAAGTTTCCAGTCTGGAAAAAGAAATTCAAAAAGAAACAGATTATTTAATGGAACAAATAGAAGATTTCGGAAATAAGAAAAAAGAAGAACTGCTTCAGGTTTGAAGAATAAACCAATACTACTAATTTCAAATCTCAAATAAATTAGTTTTGCATTATTGCATTGAATTATTATAGTATTGATTGGGTTATTTGTTTATTGGTTATTGGAAATTTTAAAATATGTTTGTGACAATTTTAATATTCTTATTAATTCTTTCCGTTTTGGTTTTGGTTCATGAATTTGGACATTTTGTAGTTGCCAAATTATTTAAAATTAAGGTTGAAGAATTTGGTTTTGGTCTTCCACCCAGGGCATTTGGATTCAAAAGAGGAGAAACAGTTTATTCGGTTAATTGGTTGCCAATAGGAGGGTTTGTTCGTCTTTTTGGAGAAGACGAAGCGGGTTCAGGTTCCCCTAAGATTAAAAAACAAAAAACAAAAATCAAAAATATCGGGAGAGCGTTTTTTGCAAGACCGACTTGGCAAAGAATTTTAGTAATAATTGCGGGAGTGGCGATGAATTTCGTGTTGGCTGTTGCAATTATTTCTTATCTTTTTTCTGTTGTTGGTGTTCCAACTCCCGGGAAAAATGTAGTTGTTTCGGGGATTGTCTCAAATTCTCCTGCGGCAAAATCAGGGCTAAAAGTAGGGGATACCGTAGAGGAAATTAATAACATAAAAATAACCAGTGCCCAGCAGTTGATTACGATTACGAAAGAGCATTTAGGAGAAAAGATTATAATAAAGATCATTCATTCGACAGGTTCAGGACAAAAATTAATAATCAAGGAATTGGAGGTTGCTCCGAGGAAAAATTATCCTAAAAATGAAGGACCGATGGGAATTTCTATTTCTCAAAGCGTGTTAATAAAAAAATATCCATGGTACGAAGCTCCGGTCTTGGGGACGCAGGAGGCACTTGCCGAATCTTGGATGATTGCTTCGGGACTTGGGATGATGGTTTATCAACTTGTTTTATTTGGATCTGTTCCAAAAGGAATCGCAGGGCCCGTTGGTATTGCTCAGCTTACGGGGCAGTTTGTACAGATTGGTCCGTATGCCATTCTTTCTTTCGTTTCGCTTCTTTCGCTTAATTTAGCAATATTAAATATCTTGCCAATTCCTGCATTAGACGGAGGAAGATTATTTTTCATTTTAATAGAAGTTGTTACGGGACGAAAAGTTAATAGAAAGTTTGAAGGTTATGCTCATGCAATCGGGATGGTTCTTTTATTAGGACTTATTACTGTAATTACTCTTCACGATTTGTTTAGACTTTTTACCGGTCAGCCGATTCTCCCGAAGATTCAGTAGATTCAAAGATTCAATAAATTCCAAAACGAAGAGGTATCTATCTCGAAATTCACATTGTTCAGTTTATTACAAAAATATGCTACTATGTAGTAACATACAAATGAAGAAATTTGATTTCGACAAAAAAAGAATTAAAAAATTATCAAAGAAAGATCAAGAACAATTAGTATATGATCTAGTCAATGCTGTTGTTCAATCAAAAAGTATCTCCGAAGCCGCATTATTTCTCCAAGATTTGTTAACGAAAAGAGAGATGGAAATTCTTTCGAAACGTCTCAAGATTGCAAGGCTTCTGCTAGCGGGTAAAACCTACGAAGAAATTGCGAGGGAAATTTATGCAAGCCATTCAACTGTTGCAAAAATAGCGGCTTGGCTTTCGGAGAGAGGAGAGGGCTTTAGAAAAATTATAGATAAATTGCCCAAACAATCAGATGCAAAAACTTGGCAAAATAAATCGGAATGGGACGTTATCAAAAGAAAATATTCTATGTATTTTTGGCCGGAATTACTTTTGGAAGAAATAATAAAAAATTCCAGTAAAAGACAAAAAGAAAAAATTAGGAGTGTGCTGGCTAGATTGGAGGAGAAAAGCGAGCTCCATAAAAATATTGAAAGAATATTACGTAAAATATAACTACTACGTAGTAGCATACTCTTTGCAGTATTTAATTTAATTATCTTTTATTTAGCCAATTCTCCCGAAGATTCAATAAAATCCTATAAAAATCGAGCTTCCAGCCCCGCGGGTTGAACCTCTATTCATCTTTTTTGAACTTAATGTTATACTAGTTTAGTAATTTATCGCTATGGCTAGTAAGAAAAAAATTTTAATTATTGGGATTCCGATGGATTTGGGGGCGGAAAATTTAGGGGTGGATGCTGCCCCGAAAGCCCTTAGAACAAGAGGGATTGTTAAGAAACTTCAAAATCCCCAAATAGAAATTAAAGACGAAGGCAATTTAAAAATTTCCGCAAGAGAAAAAATAAAAGCAGGTAAAAAAAACTTAAAATACTTAGACGAAATAGTAAGAGTGTCGGAAGTTACCGCTAAAAAAGTAGATTCGGTTATTAGTTCCAAAAATAAAGTTTTGGCAATTGGGGGAGATCATGCAATTTCCTTGGGTACAATCTCCGGCGCATCAGTTGCTCTAAAAGGAGATTTAGGAGTTATTTATTTGGATACACATGGAGATATTAATACGGATAAATCAACTCTCTCCGGAAATATTCACGGTATGCATGTTGCTTCGGTTTTAGGGTATGGAAACGAAAAATTAATTAATGTTTATAAAAAAGGTGGAAAGATAAAAAAAGAAAATATTATTTTAGTTGGGGGAAATGATTTTGATAATGCGGAGGAAATATTTATTAAAAAAGAAAAAATTAAAACTTTTACGATAATGGATCTTTTGGCAAACGGCATGAACCCTTTATTTAAAATAATTAATGATTTAAATAAAAAAGTAAAAAATATTTGGGTAAGTTTAGACTTAGATGTTATAGATTATGTTTACGCTCCGGGGGTTGGCATTCCAAACACAGGGGGATTAACTTACAGGGAAATTTCCGCGATTGCAAAATACATTGGCAAGAACTGTAACGTTGTTGGAATGGATTTGGTAGAATATAATTCGACAAAAGACATAGATAATAAAACAGCGGAACTTGCCATAGAACTAACGGCAAAAATATTTGGATCCGATTACAGTCCTTACACACAATACATGGAGAAGAATAAGATATGATTTTAATTTCCAATTATCAATTATCAATTTTCAATCAATTTTCGAATTTTAAATGACTAGTGAGTTTGTTATAGCGTATTGATACATCACTACAAAACTGTTGAATTGTTATATTGCTAAATTGTTAATGCTATGAATATTACATTTGAAGAATTCAAGAAAATAGAGATTCGAATTGGAAAAATTTTAACCTGCGAAAAGGTGGAAAATGCAGATAAGCTTTTAAAATTGGAAGTTGATTTTGGTCCGGAAGTTGGAAAACGTCAGATCCTTTCCGGGATAGCAGAATGGTATAAACCCGAAGATTTAATAGATAAAAAGCTGCCGTTTGTTGTTAATTTGGAACCAAGAAAAATAAGAGGATTGGAAAGCGCGGGAATGTTGTTTGCAGTTGATGGTGTGGACAAACCGGTTTTGCTTTTACCCTCAGAAGACGTAGTAGAAGGAAGCCTGGCAGTCTAGCTAATAAATTTAAGAATTTTAGCGGTTTCCGTAAGTGACGGTACTAATAGATCCGGTTTTTCTTGTTTTAATTGTTCAAACGTATATCTTCCGCTAGATACTGCAACTACGGGAATTCCTGCATCTCTAGCGCAAGCAATATCTTTTGGTGTATCTCCAAGAATTACGAAATTAGTCATTGGATAATTTATTCCAAATTTTGTATCAATTTTTCTTTTTGCTTCCGTAACTAGTTCAACTCTTTTGTCTGTTGAGTCTCCAAATGCGCCAAAATCAAATAAATCCTTAATCCCTGCAACTCTTAATTTTTCCCACGCAATTATTTCTGGATTTCCTGTTAAAATCCCGTTGGGTGTTCCTTGTGCTCGTATTGCAGTTGCTAATTCTTTTACTCCAGGTAGGGGGATATAGTCTCCAGGTTTAATTTGTCTCAGAAAATTCTCGTTCATTACATTTATCATTTCGATAAACCTTGCTTCTACTTGTTCTTTTGTTAAGCCGTGAAGCTTTAAAACTTCTATAATAAGCTGTTTATCTGTCATTCCGTCTGTAACAACGTCATTTTTACGTGCTTCCACTCCATAAATTTCTCTAAAGCCAATTTCCGTTACAGCATCGTGCAATTTATTTGCAGCAGAAAAAGCAGTTCCATCTAAATCCCAGAGAAGGATTTTTTTAGAAATTAATTGTTCAGGATTAAATAACATTTCTTTATTTTCCACTAGAGTAAAATTCTACCATTTTTATTAGAAAATTACTATTTGTTATAGATTTTATTAAAAATAAAATGTTCTTTTAGTATAAAAAGATGGAGATTCAAAGATTTTTTTAATTGTTTCAAGCGCAAATTGAAAAGGTTCTGCTGTAAAACAATCGCAGTAAATATTAAAAAGAGCTTCGATATAAACGCCTTCCGCACGAAGCTTAACATTATCTACAATTTGCTCTATTGGCCAGTCCGAAACCATTTTAAAATAGTCTTCGTTAAATGCATCGTGAAGTTTTATTATTTTACAAACATGATTAACAGCCTCTTCGGAAAGTCCTTTGTATTTTAATAGTTGTGGTGCAAGAAGTGAACTAACGTATTCGTGCATGTAGCCGGAAGTATTCCCATTTGGAAGTGTTTTTAAAACTACTTGCTCTTGCTCGTTGTTGTCTTTATAACGTGCTCCCTTAGAAATATCGTGTAAAAGTGCAACCAAAAGCATAGAATCAATAATTTTTAATCCGCCAACCTCTTGATTTGTAAATTCTTTAAATAATTTCTTTGCCTCTTCGTTTTCGATAAAATTACCTGAACAAAATTCTTTGGCACGTTCTAAAACCTCTAAGCTGTGATCATAAGTAGCTTGGTTAGTGTGATATGAATTATTTTCTACAACATTCTTAAGACTTAGATATTGAGGTTCTTTTTTTATCTTGTTAATAATTTCGTCAATTTGCATAAAGAAATAATAGCACATTTTAGGATTTATGCTAAACTAGAAATTAACAAAGAATGATATACTAGCCTTATGAAGTATTCAAAGCTTTTTGGAAAGACAATTAAAGAATCGCCCAAAGATGAAGTTTCGACTAACGCAAAACTTCTTTTAAGAGGAGGATTCATAGACAAATTAATGTCCGGTTCATATACTCTTCTTCCGCTTGGTTACCGGGTTAAAGAAAAAATTGAGCAAATTATCCGTGAAGAAATGAATAAAACAGGAGCAGAAGAGGTTTTAATGCCGCTTCTTCATCCTAAAAACATTTGGAACGAAACAGGACGATGGGAGTCTGCGAAAGAGGTTATGTATCAATTTAAAAAAGATGATAAAGATTATGCGCTCTCTTTTACTCACGAAGAAATTGTTATGGACTTAGTCAGAAAACACCTCTCTAGCTACAAAGATTTTCCGGTTAAGATTTATCACTTTTCCACAAAATTTAGGAGTGAATTGCGGGCAAAATCAGGCATTTTGCGAGGTAGAGAATTCTTAATGAAAGATCTTTATAGCTTGCACGAAACAGAAGAAGATTTAGATAAGTACTATTGGGAAGTGTCCGATGCATATTTAAAAATTTTTAAAAGAATCGGTTTTGATGTCAAGATCGTTGAAGCAGGAGGAGGAGTATTTACCAAGAATATAACTCATGAATATCAAGTCTTGAGTGATTCAGGAGAAGACACGATTTATTACTGTGAGAAGTGTGAGTTTGCCCAGAACGATGAAATTACAGAGGTTAAAGAAGCCGATAAGTGTCCTAAATGTAAATCTCTAATAAGGGTTGGTAAAGCAATTGAAGCGGGAAATATTTTTAGATTCGGAACTTATTATAGCGAAAAAATGAACGCATCTTATACAGACAAAAGCGGAGAAAAGAAATTTCCATATTTTGGAAGTTACGGAATTGGCATTACAAGATTAATTGGAATAGCAGTAGAACTTTTTAATGATGATAAAGGAATTATTTGGCCAAAAGAAATCGCACCATATCAAGCTCACTTGGTTGGGTTAAATAAAAAGGCAGATGAAGTTTATCAAAAATTACTGGATGAAGGAATTGAAGTTTTGTATGACGACAGGGAAGGAGTTTCTGCAGGGCAGAAATTTGCAGACTGCGATCTAATTGGAATTTCCGTTAGATTGGTTGTCAGCGACAAAACAGATAATATGACTGAGTGGAAAAAAAGAACTTCAAAAGATAGCGAATTAATTACCATCGAAGAAACCAAAAGGAGATTATTAAAATAATTCTAGATTCATAATTCTTGATTCTTAATTCTGTTTACGGATTTAGGATGGGGAATTTTAAATTAAACATTTTTATCCACAGCAGTGCGTAAACTACGAAAAAAATAATTCCGGCAAGCATAAAAATTAACGCCCGAGACCTTGATTTTTTATGAGGAATAGTTATGACCTGAGTTGTTGAGACAGGAGACGAAACCGCTTGATGCTGAACAGCCGTTGCCATAGGTGAAGGTTCAGAATGAGCTATCGGTGTAGTATTTACATGTTCGATTGGAGCAGTAGGTGGAGTTGGGATTGAGGGAGGAAGTGTAGATGGTATAACCTGTGATTCTTTTGCCGATGGAGTTATAACTGTGCCCATAACCCGGTCGTAGGCCTCTTTAAGCTTGGGGTCAAGTTGGGAAACATTTTTATCCATAGGCAACAAATAATACTATTTATATAGTCGGTTATTTAAAGAATTTTGTCAAGTTTTTGTATAGGTTGTTGCACGTCTTCTGAATTGTCTCTTTAAAACGACATCTCAATTGTCCTAGACTT
>PFRF01000052.1 GCA_002788395.1 Candidatus Levybacteria bacterium CG_4_9_14_0_2_um_filter_35_21
TCAAAAGTTTTAGGATCCATAAAATACGCATTTGCATCGTCTTTATACAGAAATTGGAGATCTCTTTTTAAAACTGAAACCGACTTCACTTTTGCTCCGTTTATATAACTTTTTTCCAAAGAGTTACCCGTCTTAATGTTCTTTACTTTAACGTGAATTGTAGCACTACCTCTACCCATTTTAATATGCTCATAAGAGATTACCTGAAAGGTATTGCCTTGATCTTCAAAAAACGTTCCTGCTCTAAGCTCTGTTACCGATATCATATGAGTTTTATTTAGTTCTTTTTATTCTGATTAATCCGGAGAATGGAACTACTTCGACTCCCCTCTTTTCCAATTCATCTAGGAATAAATTTGCACCAAGAGAATCCGATGCCATATGTCCCGAAACAATTACATTTAAGTGGTGTTTTTTTGCTTCCTCATAATGTTGCTCTGGCATATGCATTTCAACAATTGTACCTATTCCGGCATTAGTGATTCTTTCGTAGATTAATTTTGACCCTGAAGTTCCGCCGGTAAAACCTGTAATCGCAACCTTTCCCGCTCTATTTTTCTCCGATCCGGCAGTAACTCTTGGTCCGGAGTTTGTCTTTTTTGCCTCTGCAAATTCAGGGATCTCTTCGATTGCTTCTAAAACTTCTCCAACTGTCTCCGGTTTTCTTTTTGCCAAATGATTCGAAATAAAATTATGACCCATATTATCCCAAATTGTATGAATACACATAAGAGGAATCTTTAGAAGTCTTGCGGCATCAACAGATTGAAAATGATTAGCGGGACTTAATCCTCTTCTTACTTGATTTATTCTATCGTGAAGCAAAGACTCTGCAACGTTAACTGGAATACCTAAATTTGCCATAACATCGACCTGTACATCCATAACTTCATCAAGTGCTACCAAAGCTTGTCCCTCCGGATGATGACCAATAATTAGGTCTATCTTTTTACCTTTTTCGTTTAGCCTATCCGTTAGAACAACTTCTCCAGTTGTAATATCAATGCCGACAATAACTTTTGAAACTTTTGTTTTAGAATCACCAAGAAGAATTCTGGAATCGGCGTATGGGTTTTTTAGAGACTCTTTATCGAAAAATGCCTTCTTTTTTTCCGGGAGTTCTTCAAATTGCTTTTTTGCCCGTTCTAAAGATTTCTTTACTCCCTCTTTTCCCCTGGGATCTGCTTTACTTCCCATCTCTATTGCCAAATCATAAATTTCTTGTAACGTCATAATTGAAAGTATATAATATATCAGGCTCAAACGCAATAATTTAAAACATTGGAAGTCTTTGCGAGTTATACTTTTTTTGCAGTGAACACTATCGTTTGAAAACCATTATTAAAAAGTTGAACTTTTCGCGCTGCGAACAAGAAAGAAAGTATAGTGAGCAAAAGTATTGAGCTAAAATTGCCGAGGTGGCGGAATGGTATACGCGGTAGTCTCAAAAACTACTGGTCGCAAGACCATAAGGGTTCGACTCCCTTCCTCGGCACATTTTTTAAGTCAGTTGAACAAATCCCGCAAGTGGTTCTCCCCAATCCCGAGAACCAATTTCTACAATTTTAAAGTCTTGAGGAAATGAACAGGTCATAATCTTACTTTTTTCATCCTCTTTTATTGCAAAATCCACTGCCATTCCTTCACTATTATCATCTAAAGAAAAATGAAAACCTATTGCTCCAATACTCATTAGTTTTACAAGTGGCAAATAAGGATTTCTTTCTTTTTTACTCTTCTTTATGGTTGCAAGAGAAATAGCATGGTCGCTAATTGAGCCTGAAGCAATAATTAAATCTGATAAATAATCGAAATTTGATCCTGCAGATAAACGGTCGAATGAATCCCTAACGCCTTCCCAAGCCACTGTTTCAAATAATTTTTTACCGACAGTTGCTGTAAAAGCCAAAGAAGCTCCTCGAGAAATAAATTCTTGATCATCCCAAACATTAGCTTCTGCCGCACTGTAACAAAAATCATAAGTCTCTTTTAGGTTGGAGTGTCCAAATCTATTTTCCAACAACATATCGGTAAAATTTTCGGCAAGTTCCTTGGTCTCGTTAATTGTTGCTTTTACCGAACGTCTATCTTGCTCTCTAAAAAATCTTCCTTCCTTTTTCACAATAACTCCAAAAATAATTTCCACTTCTGCTTTCGCAGTCTCTGACAAGGAGAAAGCCTCCATAAATGAGCTTGCGTTTGCAATCGGATCCACAGAAAGAAAAGTTTCTTTTCTCATTTTTTAAACTGAATCATCTTTTCTCTATTCTTTTAATTATTTTTAAACAAAGATTTTAAGATTAATTAACCTGATATAAGCAAAGTAAATAATTAGAATCAAAATAATTAAAGGTAAAATAATTACCGCTCCTATTGTTAGAACTGCACTAATCAACTCATGAATTGAACTATTAGGATGAATCAAGAGATTTTTTTTATTCTTAAACCTAAAATCGATAAATTCTTTTGTAAAAGGCTTTTTAAATAAAAGTACCCAAAAATAGTTAACTGTGTAACGGAGCATCATGGTAAACGGTCCTTCTGCCGCCAATCTTCTTCCGGAAGAATACATTGGCAATTTAAATGTCCACTTAACTTTTCCCATTCTTCCCATCTTCAATGCTATATCTGCGTCCTCACCATAAAATGAATAAACTTTTTCATCATACCCCCCCATCTTTTCAAAAACCGATTTTTTAAGAACAGAATTTCCTCCTTGAAGCATGGATCCCATTTTAGACATTTTGTTTGCAACAAAATATAAACAATAACTATAGTAGTAGAATCCACCCAACATTCTATTCATAAATGTAGACAAGTCGTAAAAGATAAATGGACCGCTTAGTGCAACTAACTTTTTATCGTTTTCAAATTCGGTTGAAACAGTCTTTATCCAACCCGGAGTAAGTCTTGAATCTGAATCAATATTGGCAATTAAATCACCTTTTGAAGCCAAATATCCTGCTTTTCTGGCATAAACTAATCCCTTTTTAGGCTCGTCTATAATTTTTACATTCTTAAATGATTTTGCAACTTCTATGGTTTTATCGATTGAGGCGTTATTTACAACGATGATTTCATAATTATAATTTTTATTCTCTGTTTCCCGGAAAATTGATTTCAAACAATCCTTGAGGTAATTTTCTTCATTATAGGCGGGAATTACAAAGCTAATCATCATCTATTTGCATATTATATACTTTTTAAAAAGTCTATTCTAGGTTTTTTTATAGCTATTTATGGCATTTTTGTAAACATCCTCCCACATTTTGGCAATTTTTTCCGGAGAAAATTGACAGACATATTCTCGAGCTTCTCTTCCTAATCCTTCCAATTTTTTTTTATTTTTAAAAAGATCGAGAATTTTTTCTTCAAGAGCTTTTTGGTCTCCTGGTTCAACAACGAGTGAATTAATTCCATCCTTGGCATAATCTGCAAGTCCCCAGGCATTAGTTGCTACAACTCCCATTTCACAGGCCATTGCATTCATCATGGAAATACTTTGAGTTTCGGCAACGCTCATCATTACAAAAACATCGTTTGCATTATAAAGCTCGGCAAACTTTTGCGGACTTTCAATAAAACCGTAAAATTTTGAATTATTACCAAGACCTAAGTCTTCGATTAGTTTTTTTAGATCTTGTTCGCTTGATCCCCTACCCGCAATTACAAAATTAATTTCCGGGATAATCTTTTTTAGATTAGCTGCTGCTTTTACCATCATGTCTACATTTTTTTCCGGAGCAAGACGACCGGCGTAAAACAAGCTAAAGTCAGAAATTCCGTATTTTTTCTTTAATTCTAATTTTGATTTTGGCGGCTTAAAGACATCAATATCAACCGGGTTAGGAATAACTCCGCAAGGAACATTAAATCCGTATTTTTTCATTTCGTTTAAAACTGGGCTTGAGGGAGAAGAAACAAATTGGCAATGATTATAATACCATGCGTCATATCTAGAAACAGTTTTTTGTACTACTTTTCCTTTTATCGGAAAGTATGATAAGAATTGAACAATTGGGGTGTGATTTGTCCCAACCAACGGTTTTTTTAGTAATTTTGCATCCAACAGCGCTTCTATTCCAACCCCTGCAATAAGATTTGTATGGATTACATCGGGGTTAAATTTTTTGAGGCTAAATGAACCCAGTCCTGACGGAATTACAAACCTGCTTTGTTTTGTACCTGTTGGAAATGAAAAAGATGGAAAACGAGTAATTTTTATGTTCTTATGCAAAAAGACCTCTTTATAAGATAGATTAAGTAAATCGTAATTTTTTTTTATATATTTGGGAACAAAATAATTTACCAGATGTCCCCTCCTGGCAAGCTCTTTACCTGATGCAATTATTGTATCGGAAATTCCACTTAGTTCAGGGAAAAAATTGTCAGAGTAAATTGCAATTTTCATTCAGTTTTTAAAACATCTTCTTTATTAAGTTTTTCGATAAATTTGTCAAATTTAGTTCTAAATCTATTGTACAAATAGTAAGAAATTAAAATTATAATTGCTAAAACAATAGCTCCAATTGTGAGGTAATCCAAATATTTATCAAGTCTTACGTAAGCTTGACCAAAATAATACCCAATTAAGATGAAAATTAACGATTTGGGTAAAGTTGCTAAAAAATTAAACCAAATAAACTCCCAAAATGGTATTTTTGCAACACCGGCTGCAACTAGAATTGGTGCTCCAAAAGCGTGAGAAATTTTTCCAAAAATTAGAGTTTTTCTGGTGTGTTTTTCAAAGTGGGATTCCAATCTTATGATTTTTGCTGCACTAAGACCGATATATTTACCCCATTTATTAATAAAGTTTTTCCTTCCCCACCTGCCAATTGCATAATAAACAAAATCACCGAATAAATCGGCAATTACCACAACTGCATATACTAAAAAAGGGTTTAGAAGTTCTAAGGATGATAAAAATCCGGCAATAATGGTAATAATCGGTCCTTCTAAAACCATTACCGGAAAAAGAATAAAATACCTATAAACAACCAACCACCCAATTATTTGGTCTAATGAAAATATCATTTTAAAATATAAAAAGGTTAAAAATTAATACTTAATTTTGCATTAACTTTATAACCTATTTATATTAATTAAGCTCCGACTTTTAAAGCTATAGCCGATAATTTATCTTCTATTCTCTTTAAAGCTGCTGTCAGATCCCCATCATCATTCGGAGTGTCAGACGAAATAGGCATTACCAGCCCTGAATCTGTTGTTGCTGCCGGCTGTGCCGGGACAGGGTCACTAGACAAGCTAATAGGTGGTCCTCCCGGAACGATCGGATCGACAGGCTTAGGCTCTATAGGGCTCGTGCTTAAATTTGACATTCCCTGGTTTGTTGTATCATCCATTATTAATCACCCCCTTCTCTTTTTGTATCCACATTATAAAATTTTATCCTATCTCCACGAAAAAGTAAATCAATTTCCGCAGTTGGTCCGTTTCTATGCTTTGCTATTAATAATTTTGTTTGCATAACATTAGAAATTATTTCCGTTTCCGGTCTGTATAAGAACATAACAACGTCGGCGTCCTGTTCTATTGCTCCTGATTCTCTTAAATCCGCAAGCTGTGGTTTTTTTTCTCCTCTATGCTCTACTGCACGGGAAAGCTGTGATACTGCCAGAACAGGAATTTTAAGCTCCCTTGCAAGACCCTTTAAAGACTGTGAAATCATGGATACTTCCTGGACCCTGTTGTCGTAATGCCTTCCAGGATTAGCAAGTTGAAGATAATCAACTATAAGAATAGAAATATTGTGCTCCAGTTGCAATCTTCTTGCCTTAGTGCGCATTTCAGAAATATTTATACCCGGCGTATCGTCGATAAAAATTGGAGCCTCTGCCAACTCACCCATTGCATGGGAAAGTTTTGTAAAATCCAACTCTGATAATTTTCCTGTTTTAAGCCTCCATGCGTCTACATCGGCTTGCCCAACCAAGAGCCTGTCCACCAGTTCCTCTTGACTCATTTCCAAGGAGAATATTCCAACCGGCTTTTTATCTGCGACTGCAATATGTTGAGCCATGTTTACAACCATTGCCGTTTTGCCTTGCCCCGGTCTTGCTGCTAAGATTATTAAATTTGATGCCTGAAACCCCGCTAAAGCATTATCTAAATCATTAAAGCCAGTTCTAACCCCTCTCATCCCATGTCCTTGTTTATGCAGTTCGTCTATTCGGTCAAAACTATCAGCAAGTGCTTCTTTAATTTCCACAAATCCTCTGGTTGAATGTCCCTGGGAAATCGAAAATACGAAAGATTCTGCTTTATCAATTAACTCATTAACTTCTTTATCTTCCGAAAAACCCATTTCTGTAATTTCTCCGCCAATTTTAATCAGCGCTCTTTTCGAAGATGCTTCTTTAATTATTCGCGCATAATGTTCTGCATTTGCAGCAGTCGGAACTGTTTCTATTAATCCTGCCAGATATGCAGAGTCTACTTTCTCCAAAGTTTTATTCTTTTTAAGTTGATTCGTAAGTGTAACTAAATCTATTGGCTTACTTTGTTCATATAAGGAGAGCATTGCAGAAAAAATAAAACCGTTTATATTGTTATAAAAATCTTTAGGCGAGATTATTTCCGAAATTACAGATACCGCATCCTTATCGATAAGAACAGCGCCTAATACGCTTGCCTCTACATCCTCATTGTGCGGAAGAACCCTTGTGGTTGCCATAGAAAATTCATTTTATACCCTAAACTACTGTAATACAACTACTTCCATTTCTTCGGGAAGTTTATCTTTACTTGTGGACAATTTCTTGGTTTTTAAAACAGTAGCAACATCCTTACCTAATGACTTTACTCCGCCCAAAGAATTATCGCCATATAAAACGACTATTCTAGGCTCAATTACTGTAATTACCGATTCTTGGAGTTCTCCATCGACACATAAAATCGCTATTTGGTGTACTTTTATTTTATCCTTAAGCCTGGCAACTGCCTCTGCAATTCCAATTATAACTTCCATTTTTTCCAACACCAAGCTATACATTAAATCTCCTTCTGATTCTTTACCGGATATTTTTATTCCTCCAATCTCGTATTCCCCCGGACCGGAAATAACAAGCCTATATTCATCTACCTTTTTAAGATCATAATTTATATCTTTTAAGAAGATTACGACATCTCCAACAGTTTTTGAAATCAATAAATTAGGATTAAATATAAGAACAGTTTTTTTGCCTTTAATCTTAAGACATTTATTCTCTAAATATGTAATCTCCATTTTTCAATCCTATCATATCTATTTTTTCTTGACAAGGCAATCTTTTTTTCGTAATATAAATTGCCCAAAGCCTATGAAAAAAGAAAGAACCGTACTTTCGCTTATTGCAATAACAATCGGATTACTGTTTGCAGGAATTGCGTTTTATATCTATCAATATACAAAAATTCTTCCACTTGCAAAAACAAAAACTGTTTCTATAAGTGCTCCTACTCCAACTCCTAAACCTTCGATCTTTCTTTTAGTAAATGAACCATCCGACGAAAAAATTTTTAATAAAAAAATTGTTACAGTTTCCGGAAAAACCGAAGATAATGCCACTATTGTGATAATGACCAAATCAGACTTTGACGTTCTCAAACCATCTTCTGTCGGCAATTTTTCTACCACAATAAACTTAAATGACGGCATAAACATTATTAGAATTACGGCAATTGCGCCAAACGGCGAAGAACAAACGATTGAGAGAACAGTGGGTTTTACAACCGAAGACTTTTAATATGAAAAAAATATTTATTATTATCCTTTTACTATTAATAATTTCAGGAACGAAAGTATCTTCATCTTTTGCTTTAAATCCAACCGCTACTCCGGAGCCAAGTCCGGAAACTGCTCAGTTGGACGATTTAAAAACCCGCATTGCTTCAAGAGTTGCTCAACTAAACCTTGTTGAAAAAAGAGCAATTGCAGGAACAGTTAAAGAAACCTCCGGGACGCAAATAGTTCTTGAGGATATTAAAAAAGAAAAAAGATATGTCGACGTTGATGAGTTGACAAAATTTTCATCCCCATCGTCTAAGTCTTTTGGGCTATCCGATATTTCCAAAGATACTGTAATTTCCGTAATTGGACTTTATAACAAACAGTCACGAAGAATTATGGCAAGAGAGATCGAAACTACAACGTTGCCTGTTTTTTTCCAAGGAGCAGTTGTAGCTATAGATCCTAAAAATCATACTTTCAAGCTAGCCGGAGAATCGGAAAGAATAACAGTTGACGTAGAAACAATAACAAAAACCTTCCAATATACTGCAGATAACGGAATAAAGACATCCGGTTTTTCTAAAATAATTAATAACGAAAATACAATTGTTTTCGGTTATTGGGACAAACGGGTAAAAGATCAGCTTCTTGCAACCAGAATAATTATTTTCCCAATCCTTCCAAAAAACCCTAAAATTATTTTTGCTCCAAACGTTCTTGATAATTCCGAAACTATTATTCCTTCTACGGGAAGTGGGAAAAAACTAACCCCCATTGTAAGATAATGAAAAGGTCAACTGCGGAAATTGAAGCTATTAGAAAAGCCTGTAGAGTTACCGATGCTACCTTTAAACATATTCTCCCCCATCTTGTTGAAAATGTAACCGAAAAAGCAATTGTAAAAAAAATAAATAAATACATCCGTAGACATTCTGACGGATTGGCTTTTAAAACAATTGCTGCGTTTGGAGAGAATTCGGCAGAAATTCATCATCAATTCCCTACCGAAAGAAAACTAAAAAAAGGTGACATTATTATGCTTGACTTCGGTACAAAAATAAACGGACTTTGCTCCGACATGACACGTACATTGTTTTTTGGAAAAGCAAGCACTGAACAAAAAAGAATGTATGACACAGTTCTTCAGGCACAACAAAAAGCAATAGAACAATTAAACAATTTAGCAATCGAACAATCAGTTATAAAAATTAGAGCTTTAGATATAGATATAACAGCAAGAGGATACATTTTATCCAAAGGGTATCCTGCTTTTCCTCATGGACTTGGTCATGGAATCGGCAGGAGAGTGCATATGGCACCTCTGCTTAGCCCAAAATCAAAAGCTTATCTAAAATCCGGTATGGTTTTTTCTGTTGAACCGGGAATTTATATTCAAGATTTCGGCGGAGTCAGAATCGAAGACTTAATTTTATTAAACGGGAATAAAGTTGAAATTTTAACCAAATCACCAAAAAAATTAATTTGGCTATAACATAACAGCGAGATAGGCTTGCTTCTTAAGAAAATTCATACTACTATATATGTATGCTTGAAGATTTTAAAAAAGAAATCATATCATTAAAGCTTCTGTCTGTTTTACTTACAATCGCAGTTGCAATTTATTTACTGCAATTTGTTTGGCAATTTTTGGGGAATTTTTCCGACATAATTATTGTTCTTA
>PFRF01000004.1 GCA_002788395.1 Candidatus Levybacteria bacterium CG_4_9_14_0_2_um_filter_35_21
AGCCTGGCCTTCGTTACCGGAGGTCCTTAATCCTGGATTTTCTTCCACCATGTAAGTCGCAGAATGCGACGCAACTTCGTGTTTCATATCCTAGAGTACTGACAGTAACCTTGTTTATATCATAAAATAATTAATTCTGTCAAATTTACCGCTCACCCTTAGAAATCTCTCCAATGGTTCTCTCAGAGGTTGAACCTCTGCAGAGGTTCAACCTCTATATACTCTATATATTGATTAACGATGTTCTAAAAATAACTATTTTATCAAAAAAATCTAATTTACCTTTCATACAAATCTAAATATTTTAATAAAATTGACTATAAAAATTTCCGTTTCTTTATCCTTAAAATTATTGCCGATGTATTTTGCCTGCTAATTTAAAACTTTTTTAAAGCAAAAATAGAACTGAAAGATGTGTCTTGAAATGATTTAGAGCAAAAGCTATAATATTAACGTGATTATTTTAAAGATATTTGAGATTATTATCGCAATATTACTAATTACGGTAATTTTATTACAAATGCAAGGAAGTGGGCTATCGGGATCATTTGGCGGTGGTGGTGGAGATTTTTACAGAAGTAAAAGAAGCATAGAGAAACTACTTGTCTGGGCAACAGTTGGACTTGCAGGTATGTTTGCAGTTGTTTCTATTCTACTCCTAGCCTCGAAATAGTTTTATGATTTTCTTAAAACGAAGAAGATTAATATTTTGGATACTAAAAGCTTATATTAAACGATGGCAAAAAACTATTTTATTTTTTTTCGTTTTTGGCCTAATCTTTTTCTTCGCACTTAGGTTTTTATTTGCTTATTTCTCCAATAAAATTCCGTTTGTGAATAAAACAATTATTGGAATTACCGGCACATACACAATAAATAACATTCCTGACGAAATCTTACGGAAAGTATCCAGGGGGTTAACTCAAATTGACAAGGATGGAACACCAAAGCCGGACTTAGCTTCCTCATGGGAAATAAAAAATGGCGGGAAAAAATATATTTTTCACTTGAGAAGTAACATTTACTTTAGTGACGGCAGCAAACTGGATTCTAGATCTATACAATATTCATTTCTAGATGTTAAGGAAGAACGACCGGATAAAAACACAATCGTTTTTATCTTAAAAGATTCATATGCACCTTTTTTGGTAACGGTAAGTAGGTCTATTTTTAAAAATGGATTCACAGGTGTTGGAGATTATAAAGTGAAAGGTATAAATTTAAACGGTAATTTTATTCAGGGAATTGATATTACATCAACAAAAAATGATTATGATATTATTTCCTACCAAATGTACCCTACGGAGGATGCGGTAAAAACCGCATATGCCTTAGGAGAGATTACTGTCGCTTCAGGTCTTAGATCTTTGGACTTTCAAAACACTAAATTTTCTAAATTTAAAAATACATCAATTAAACAAAAAGAGGATGACCAAAATTTGGTAACGGTTTTCTATAATAATCAGGACAAAATATTATCAGACAAAAGGATTAGGCAGGCCTTAACTTATGCTCTTCCCGATAAATTCCCAGAAGGAAAGCGGAATTTCGGACCATTTACTCCAAATTCATGGATAGAGGAAGGAATTCCCTTAGTAAATCAGCAAGATATTGAACATGCAAAAGCCCTGTTATCAAAAGCAGATAGTGCTACCGAAGGTAGCAAGCTAAAAATTGAACTTAAGACTTTACCTAAGTTTAAAAAAACAGCCGAAGAGTTAAAAAAGGCCTGGAGTGTACTCGGGGTTATAATAGAAGTTAAGATCGTTAACGGTATGCCATCCTCGTTTCAGGCACTTCTAGCTGATTTTAGGGTTCCAAAAGATCCGGATCAATATACAATTTGGCATTCAGAACAACAAAATAATATTACGAATTACAAAAACCTGAGAATAGATAAGTTGCTTGAAGACGGAAGAAAAACGGTTGATATTGGTAAAAGACAAAAAATATATTCAGATTTTCAAAAATATCTACTAGATGACGCTCCTGCTTCCTTTTTATATTTTCCTTACGAATACATTGTCTCACGAAAAAATTAATTTAGCATAGCCCTACCTCGTATTTTTTTATGATATTTAATTGCAAATCTGTGAGCCTCATCCCTAACATTTATTATTAAATGTAAGGCTTCGGATTTTTTGGATAAACTAAGCAATTTTAAATTTTGTGTAACGATGATTTCATCCCGTTTTGCAAGTCCAATTACGGGGATTTCAAGCTCTAACTCACCTAGTACATCCTTAGCGGCGCTGACTTGTCCTTTTCCCCCATCAATAATGATTAGATTAGGAATTTCCCATCCGTTCTTTTTTAGTCTTCTTTGTAGCATTTCTTTTATAGAAGCTGTGTCATTTGGCTTGCCCTCGGTGCCCAATATCCTAAATTTCCTATATTCGGAGGGATTTTTATTCCCATTGGTAAAAACAACCATACTTCCTACAGTAAATGTTCCGGCAATATTAGAAATATCGAAACATTCAATTCTCTCTAATTTATCAAGTTTATAGCCGACCTGATTAAGAATCTCTATTAAAGATTTTAGTTCATTAAATTTAATATCCGAAGCAAGGTTTGGATTTTGTTCATATTCAAAGGGGTTTCTGAATTGCTGGGTAACATATTCTATAGCCTCAATTTGCTTTTGAATTTTCATTGCCAGTTCAAAATTTTCTATTTTACTTGCTGCCTTTCTTTCTTTTCGTAAATCGGAGATTACTCTTAAGGTATTTCCTTTTAAGAATTTAATTAAATGTTTGATTGTACGTTTGTAATAAGGATCTTTAAAATATCCAGGACAAGGACAAAGACCAATGTGATTGTATAAACAAGGTTTATTAGGGTGATTAACTACAGACTGGTATGGAAATATTCTTCTTACAGATTTAAGAACCAGTCTTAAAGCACTTGAGTTAGGAAAAGGACCAAAGTAAGTGGAATCTTTACTATCCATGCGTCTTGCAATTAATACTTTTGGGTAGTCATCTTTAATTGTAATTTTAATTAGGGGATAAGCTTTTCCATCTGTTAACTTAACATTGAAATGAGGTTTATATTTTTTGATTAAATTAGCTTCAAGTAGAAGTGATTCTATCTCCGATGAAACCTTAATTGTTTTAATTTTTTTGACTTTAGAAACAAGCTGGGAAGTTTTTTCTCCTAAATTTGAAGACGAGAAATATGAAGATACCCTTCTTTTTAGATTTTTAGCTTTGCCGACATAAATAACCCGGTCATTTTCCCCCAGAAAGAGGTACACGCCCGGCTCTTTTGATAATAAGCGATAAGACGAAGAAAAAACTAACAATTAAAAAGCCCTCTATTAATATCCATTTATTTAAGAATAAGGGTGTAATCTTAACGGTTTTTCTTACAGAATAACCTCCGACATGTATTGTAATAGTATCTTTTTTATTTGTCAAAATAGGCTGCTTTATTAGCTCTAAATGAATTGTTTTAAATCCGTATGGAGGTATTTTATCTAAAATAAATGTTTTTTCTCCGGTTAATAATTTGCTTGATAATTTTACTTCCATAGGGTCTGTAACTGAATTTCCGGTATTTACTACTTTTATTTTCCCATTTACAGATACTCCTGTATAAATAATTTCCGGAATGTCAAAAGTAACTTTTAATGTTTTTGTCTGGTTGAATTCTTTACCAAAACTAACAAAGACATCTTTACCGCTTTTATTATTTGCAAGCTTGTACCCACCTGCAGGTATAGGATAAGAACTGCTGTACCCTTTTAAGACAAATGCAAAATGGTCAAAGTCTATAGTTTTAAAGTAGTCAACTCCTCCTGTGGTGTTTTCCCATGTAGGGTCTACCATTATCCAGCTTTTTTTTTCCGTATCGTAATACTCCGGCCACGCATGAAGCACGTCATCTACTAAAGAAAGAGGTCTTTCATCTGTGTTTTTAGTAAAGGCGTATCCATCAATTTCTCGTGCAGGAATACCCGCCGCACGTGAAAGAGCTATAAATAAATCCGTAAACTCAAGACAAACCGCAGACGTAGAGTCGTCTAAAACATTTAAGGCTCCCAATCTTGGTTTTTTAGCGATAACACGGGAAAAATCATATTGTAAATTATCCACAACATATCCAAAAATTTCTTTCGGGGTTTTTAGTTTTAAGGCAATATCTTTAATTTTATTGTTTGAAGTCTCCCAATATTTTTGTTGTTTTAAAAATTCATTAAATTCATCTGTCAAAAGAGGTTCTTGCTTTGAGTTTAAAAAAAGCCTGGCCACTCCCCTTACTGTTATTACAGCTGTTTGAGAGGGAAGTAATAAATATTCCGCAAGCCAATTTCCGTCTTTATCTGTGGTAACATTTGTTGGCCTTGGAAAAATATAATCAACTGCAACATCCTGATAGTTTGTAGTTGGTGGAAGAGCAATTTCCGTCTTAACCGGAAATAAATTTTTATTCTCCAGATGATATCTTAAGTTAAAATTATATATTTGGGAATTTCCAAAAGCAATAGAAATACCCGATGTTCCAAGATCATCCTTATTAAAAGTTAATTTGTTTGCCATAAAAGCAGTTTTAATAGAAGGTTTTATATAAGCAGGTTTTCCTAAAAAAGGCGGAACGGTAACGGAAACATTAAAACTTTTAAAATCGTTTTGCGTTGATAATCCGGGAATATTAATTTCCCAAACTTCTCCTTGAGCTTGAGCAACTTCTGATGTATCAAAGGAAAGATTAAAGATTGTTTTTTTTCCTTCTCCGGCAACTTTATTGTTAAAAACTAACTCAATGCTACTACCCCGGGAGTTTTTTAATACTGTAGGAATAACAACACCGCCCGTATCAGAAGCACGGATATTAGCTATATCCTTAAATCCCAGCTGTATTTTGTACGATGAAGCGTAATACCGACCGGTTAAGTTGGTTAGCGAGGCATCGATATTTACATGTGTATAAGTAGTCGGTAAGACGTTGTAAGAAACATTATAATCTGCGGAAAAATTACTTACTGCAAATACCTTAACCGGAAATAAGTAACTAGAAAATAATACTAAAAAAAAGAATAAATTTTTTTTCACCTAGTTTAAGTATACTAAACTTTTTTTAAAAATTGTCCTGTATATGATTTGTTAACTTTAACAATTTCTTCAGGAGTCCCGGTAGCAACTATTTCTCCGCCTTTTTCTCCGCCTTCCGGTCCAAGATCAATTATGTAATCTGCATTTTTAATTACGTCCATATTGTGTTCGATTACAATAACCGTATTCCCCTGATCGACCAAGCGTCTTAAAACCAGCAGTAACTTCTCTAAATCCGCAAAGTGGAGACCTGTTGTCGGTTCATCTAAAAGATAAAGAGAGTTTGCGCCTCTTTTTGATAGTTCGGTGGAAAATTTTACTCTTTGAGCCTCTCCTCCGGAGAGTGTCGGTGCCGATTGTCCAAGTTTTATGTAGGAAAGTCCGACATCGTTTAGAGTCTGTAATTTATGAGAAAGTCCGGAGGAAAATGAAAAGAAGGACAGCGCTTCGGCAACGCTCATACTTAAAACGTCATAAATATTTTTACCATTAAATAGAACCTCTAATGCTTCGTTATTGTACATTCTTCCGTTGCAGACTTCACACGTTACATATACATCCGGCAAAAATTGCATTTCTATCTTAATTTTTCCTTCCCCTTGGCAAGATTCGCATCTTCCGCCCTTAACATTGAATGAAAATCTTCCCGGTCCATAGCCTTTTAATTTTGCATCTTTTGACTTGGCAAAATTTTCCCTGATATAAGTAAATGCACCAGTATAGGTAGCAGGATTGCTCCGCGGGGTTCTGCCAATTGGGGACTGGTCAATTAAAAATACATTCTTAATTTTTTCATATCCTAATATTTGCGTGTGTTCTCCCGGTCTTTGTTTATGAAACGGATTACTTTTTTGCATTAGACCATGGTATAAAATGTCGTTTACCAGAGTTGATTTTCCACTTCCCGAAACGCCCGTAACAACTACGAATTTATTAAGTGGAAACGATACGTCAATATTTTTTAAATTATGTTCACTGGCACCCTCTATAACCAAATAGTTGTTGCTTGCAATATCAATTGTTGATTTATATGTGTTAATTTTTTTTGTCCCGGATAAATATTTACCGGTTAGAGAGTTAGAATTTTTAGAAATTTCATCATAGGTTCCGATTGCAACTATTTCGCCGCCATTTTCTCCTGCTCCGGGACCAAAATCGATGATTAGATCTGCCTCTCGCATTGTTTCTTCGTCGTGCTCTACAACTAAAACCGTATTTCCAAGATCGCGTAGCTTCTTAAGTGTGTCTATTAGTTTTTTATTATCCCTTTGGTGAAGTCCGATCGACGGTTCATCTAAAACATAAAGCACACCCGTAAGACCGCTACCAATCTGAGAAGCAAGCCTAATTCTTTGCGCTTCTCCTCCTGCGAGAGTATGAGCTCCCCGGGAAAGTGTTAGATATTCAAGCCCAACGTCGATTAAAAATGATAGTCTTTGCTTTATCTCTTTAAGGATTATGCCACTAATTTCTCCCTCTCTTTTTGATACCTTAGTTTCTAAACTGTTCATAAAATCGAAAGCTTTTCCTATTGGCATGTCGGAAACAGTAACGATTGATTTATCCTCAATTGTTACAGATAAAGCCTCTTTTTTTAGCCTTGCTCCATTACATTCGTTGCAGACTACGTTTCGCATAAACTTTTCTACCTGAGCTTTAAAGAAAACAGATTCTGTAGACTCATATCTTTTCCGCAAGTCTTCGATAACGCCCTTAAAAGGTTCGTGTATTACCGTATCCCTTCCCCACCTGTTTTCTCCCTCTACTATATATTCTTTGTTTCCTGTTCCGTTTAGCAAAAGATCCTTTTTTTCTTTGCTAATTTCAGGCATTCTTTTGGTAAGTGGAATATTATTTTCCCGGCAAAAAATCTTAAGCGTTCTGGAAAACCAGGTGTCATGAGAAATCATGTTCGCATATGGTAAAATTCCCCCTTCGTTTATTGTCAGATTATCGTTAAAAATTAAATCGCGGTCAATTGTTAGAATCATGCCTAATCCGTTACACTTTGGACAAGCCCCGTGAGGCGTGTTAAAAGAAAAAATTCTCGGTTCAATTTCCTGCAAAAAAATGTTATCGATAGGACAGGCAAATTTTTCGGAAAAAAACTCATCCTGCATTTCTTTAGGTTTATCCGGAATAGAAAAACCTGCGTCTTTAATTATGGAAATAATTACTTCTCCGTTTCCCAGTTTTAGCCCTTGCTCAACACCGGCTGCAATTCTTTCTTTTTCCGTTTCTTTAGAAAGTACGATTTGATCAATTACAGCTTCTATTGTATGCTTGTTCGTTTTTATTAGTACGAAATCTTCATCCAAAGAATAAATTTTATTATCTATTCTGGTTTTTTTATACCCTCTTTTTTTAAGGTCGGTAAAAAGTTCCGTATATTCGCCTCTTCTGTCTTTAACAATCGGCGCAAGCACCATTATTCTTAGTTTTTTATTGCCGGACGTGCTTAAAAGGTTTAGTACCGCATTAACAATTTGCTCTTTGGACATGTGCGATATCTCCTTGCCGCATTTTGGACAATGAGGATGTCCGATTCTGGCAAAAAGGAGCCTCATATAATCGTAAATTTCCGTTACCGTTCCAACAGTGCTTCGGGGATTATGGGAAGTAGATTTTTGGTCTATAGATATTGCCGGAGAAAGTCCTTCGATTAAATCTACGTCGGGTTTTTTCATAATTCCTAAGAATTGCCTTGCATAAGAAGAAAGACTTTCTACGTATCTTCTTTGACCCTCTGCATAAATTGTGTCGAATGCAAAGGAAGACTTTCCGCTTCCCGATAATCCTGTAAACACAACCAGCTTATTTTTGGGTATTTCAACGCTAATATTCTTTAGATTATGTTCCCGTGCTCCTTTTACAATCAATTTGTCCATATACGTTTGCCTGCCCCGTTTATCTGCTCTTGCGACCGCCGCGTTTGACGCGGGGAGCAAGTAAAGATCATCGGGGTCCATAGTAAATATTTGATCTTAAATTATACTCCAGATTTTAATCTGTAGCAATTGTTTTAGTGGTATTAAGCAGCTTTTTCCAGAATTGCTTGTTCAAATATCCTTGATGCGTCTAAAACGTCATCTGCAAAATAAATGTTTGGAGGAAGCTGTAGACCTCTTTTCTCTCCAATCCACAAAAGGGGTTTTGCGTTAGACCAATTTTTAATTAAGAATACAATAACTCGATATTCGTCCACTCTGGCAACACTCATTGCAGCCCGAATATCATCATCTAAATGCACTACCATGTCATATCCTTCATTTAACTTTCTTCTAGCAACATCTTCTTTCCATGAATGGGTTTTTTTATCGGGATTAAGATTAACTTCGGAAAAATGATCTGCGTAGCCACTTGAGTTAAGAAAATCTACAGTAGTTTCGTGGACCTCGGATGTTCTTCCGCTAGTTGCAGCTTTAACCATTTCTAGTCCATGAGCATCCGCAATACGGGAGAATTCGCTAAGTCCCGCGAGGGAATCGGAGGTTGATTCTCTTCCATTATGGATAATTGATGCAAACCAACTTTTAACCGGTCCTTTTTTACTGTCCAAAAGCGATCCTTCCGGAGAAAGTGCATGTTTATTT
>PFRF01000011.1 GCA_002788395.1 Candidatus Levybacteria bacterium CG_4_9_14_0_2_um_filter_35_21
CCTCACCAGACCCTTGATTACAAGTCACCGCTAGTGTATCTTGATAGTTACTACCAGACGAAAGTGTCACCGATGTACTCATCTCTAACAAGCTCTTGACCTTTCTTCTTAAAAAGTCTATATTTTCTTTAGGTGTTTTTAGTCCTTCTGTAAACTTAAGGTTATAATCTTTCGGCAGCGTTCTTTTCGGCTCAACTCAGGACAAGCACCTCGGTTTTACTCAAAATTTTCAGCTTGCTCGAGATAAATAATTATTAAAGGTCAAAATTGGAAAGAACTAATATCCTCTAATAATTTCTATTATAACTCAGCATTGGGTTTTTTTAATCTTTTTCATTAATTATATTTTTTACAATTTAACCAATGCACTTATAATTTATTATTTATTGTTATTAGTTCAATGATTTGAATCATTGAACTAAATAATGGAGCAAATAATTAGGAATTAATAGGAATTAATTAGTTAATTAACTTGTTAACCAAGCGCTTAGTATCACTTCGTTTCGTTTGTCCGCATTCCCGCCTTATACAAAAACGAGATACATCGATAACACTTTTAAGTTAAATACGACTTTTCTTAGACATCCGCGCGATTTTTTGGTATTATATCTATATGGAATTATTTAGAAAACATAAATGGATTTGGACAATAATAGTAGCTATCTCCACAATTGCACTAATTGCTACATCTTTTCTTCCTTTTCTTGCTCTTTAATCATAATATGGACCTTCTACAACCTATTAGCAGTTCATCATCCAGGCTTTATAAAATGTACGCCAAGCGCTTGGCAAATTTAGTAATAATAAAATTTGAAGATTTTCTTTACCATTTTCCCTTTAGGTACGATAATTTTTCTATTATTTCTAAAATTGCTAATGTTCAAGAGGGAGAAGTTGTTACGGTAAAAGGGAAAGTTGTAGAAATAAAGAATGAATATACCAAAAGAGCAAAAAGAATTCAGAAGGCAAAAGTTAAAGATGAAACGGGAATAATCGACGTAATTTGGTTTAATCAACCTTTTTTATTAAAATCTATTCACGTAAGCGATACTATCTTTTTATCGGGTAAAGTAGAAAAAAATGTTAATAAGTTAATTTTTCAATCTCCCGAATTCGAAATCGAATTAAATGAAAATTATAAAAATATCCACACCGGAAGATTGGTACCGATTTACCCTGTAACGCACGGCATATCCTCCAAATGGTTTAGGCGACAAACCTATAAAATCCTTTCTGAAAGCATAAACAACGTTACTGACTTTTTACCGGAGAAAATTATTAAGGAAAATAATTTTATGGATTTAAAGAAATCCCTTTGGCAAATACATTTTCCTGATAATTTAGACTACGAACAGAAAGCAAGAGCAAGACTCTCTTTTGATGAGCTATTTTTGATGCAGCTCTCCGCTAAGAAACGGCGGATGGAATGGGAAAAAAGTGCTTTAGGATCTCCGCTTGAGGTAGAAAAATATAAAAATAAGATTGATAGTTTTATTAAAAGTTTACCGTTTGAACTTACCAATGCGCAAAAAAGAGCACTTGCCGAAATTATTACCGATATTAAATCCAACGAACCAATGAACAGACTTTTAGAAGGAGATGTCGGAAGCGGAAAAACCATAGTTGCGGCAATCGCAATTTACCTTGCGTTTTTAAACGGATATCAATCCGTATTAATGGCTCCAACAGAAATTTTAGCGATGCAACATTATGCTACTATTCGAAAACTCTTATGTCCTTTTAAAGTTAAGGTTAAATTAATAACCTCAAGTACAAAATCTGAGAAGAAAAATCAAGGATCAAAAATCAAAGATCAAAAATCCGACTTTGATATTTTAATTGGAACCCATGCAGTTTTATATCAAAAATTAGAGCAAAACAAACTAGGTCTTGTAGTTATTGACGAGCAGCAACGATTTGGGGTTGAACAAAGAGCATTAATAAGAAAGAAAAGTAAAAATCCACATTTTTTAACTATGACAGCAACGCCTATCCCCAGAACTGTTGCACTTTCCATGTATGGGGATCTTGATTTGTCATACATCGATGAAATGCCTATTGGCAGAAAAAAAGTTAAGACTTGGCTTGTTCCGAAGGTAAAAAGAAACGGGGCTTATAAATGGATTGAAAAAGAAATCATTAAAAATAAAAGCCAAGCGTTTATAATTTGCCCTTTTATCGAAGAATCCGAGAGTATGGTAACTGTTAAAGCTGCCACTGTAGAATTTGAGAGACTTAAAAAAAATGAATTTCCAAAATTAAAATTAGGGATTTTACATGGTAAGCTTAAATCAAAAGAGAAAGAAAAGGTTTTAACAGATTTTAAAGAGAAAAAATTTGATATTTTGGTCGCAACTCCTGTAGTTGAAGTTGGGATAGATATTTCGAATGCAACAATTATTCTAATCGAAGCATCAGACAGGTTTGGGCTTTCACAACTTCATCAATTGCGCGGCAGAGTAGGCAGGGGAGATAAACAATCTTATTGTCTTTTATTTAGCGAAAGTAAGTCCGAAAAGACATTGGAGAGACTAAGGGCAATGGAAAAAATTAGTTTTGGCGCAGAGCTTGCAGAATTAGATTTAAAATTAAGAGGTCCGGGACAGCTTTTTGGAACACTACAGCATGGTATTCCAAAACTAAAAATCGCCAGTTTTTCGGATTTTCCGCTTATTAAAAAGGCCAAAAGCGAGGCGGATAAAATCTACCCAAAATTAAAGGAATTTCCGGATCTGGAACAAAAAATTAATGAAATCAACACAAAACAAATAACCCCGGATTAATTTGTTATAATATATCTTATAAAATATAATAATGGAAGCTAAATCAATGGGTAACGAAACACAATTACTAAATCCTGGCAACTTATACCAAGAAGCTTTAAGAGAACATCCCGAATATGGAGAAATTTCCCAGAATAGAATTATCTCCTTAATATCCGACACTACTAGTGAGATCGAACATCTTGAACGGGTTGGTGAAAAGGAAAAGTCGAGAATAGTGATGTCTCCCGAAATCGCAAAGAATATTGCTGCTATTTGGATAATATCCGGTCCTGGAACCTACGATCTTCCGGCAAAAGATGATAAATATAAGGATTTTGAGTGGGCTTGGGGAATGGACAGGACAAGACTTAATCATGGAGCATTTTTGGCAAGAAAAATAGCAGAAGCACGCAGCGGAGAGGATTTTAGCGGTGGCACTTTTGTAGACATTAAACAAAGAAAGCAAAAAATTGAAAGCATGATTAAACAATTCGGTCCGGATATTGTTTACAACGGCACACAACTTGAAAATGATACTGTTGCAGATGTTCTAACCAGAGAGGAAACAATTATTCCAGAAGAAAAAGTGAATATTATCGGAGGAGACATAAAAATAACCCTAGATCAAGTTAGGACTTTTCAGTTGCCTTATGAACTTAATGAAAACGAAGAGCTAGCAATTGTCTCTCACGCCCCACAACTCGCTAGGATTATGCATATGATTAACAAATACCAGCCCTTTCAATCGGGAACCAAAGTTCGATTATTTCCTGTTCCTACCCCCGAAAGCGGTAAGGCGGAATATGCCAAGATGGAAACTCTCGGGCTTTTGAGATATGTTTATTTAGATGGCGATGCTACTGAAGCAGGATATCCCTACGCTCTTAATACTTAGCTTTTGTTTGGACTAGTAAATATGTCTAAAAATAAGAAGACAAACCTCCAATTAGATGAAAAAATCAAATACATTGGCTTTGATAAGGATGGAGTTCTTATAAATAGCTTTTCTGCTTATACAAAAGAGTGGGGAAAAATAATTAAAACCAAATATAACGTCAATGCGCAAAAAGCAGAAATAGTCTTCAAAAACACTGCCGGACAACCAACAGATATACAGCTTGCCATAGTGCTTAAACAGCATAATATTAATTTATCCAAGAAACAAATCTTTAAACAAGCAAATGAAATTGCTGCGCTCCTAGGAAAACGCATCAAGGCACAACCATTTCCGGAAATACATAATGTCCTACAATATTTAAGCAATAATGGATTTTTTCTTTTTGTATCATCGGGGCAACATGGGCAAGTGGTAGTTGATGATCTAAAGAGAGCAAATCTTATCAAATTCATAGATTTCTATGCCGGCATTCGCCCAAATCAACCTAAATTTAAAAAAGGATTAGCACACTTTAGAGCAGCATCGGAATATTTTAAAGTACCTTTTAATTCTTTTGTTAAGAAGACCGTATTTGTGGGAGACACCCTGGAAGATATAAAAGTGTGCACTGAAGCAGGTATTACAAGTATTTGTCGTAGTGGAACATATTCAAAAAAAGATCTGCTTAAAGCTGGAGCAAAAATTGTTGTACCAAATTTATCTAAACTCTCAACAATTCTTTCCAACCTCTAGGCACTTATTGCGAAAAAGCGGAAAATAAAGTAAAATACTTGTCAGGCACTAGCCACTAGCCATTAGTTACTAGACTGCTGATATTATATGTCACAAGAGCCAAAAAGAAGACACTCTATTGGAAGAAAAGGTAAAAGAAGAGCGGTAATTAAATTAGCTGTTAAAATGTCTATTTCTTGTGCAAATTGCGGAGCAACAATGCTCAGTCATTATGCATGTAAGAAGTGCGGATATTACAAAGGAGAATCTGTACTTAAAATTAAAACCAAAAAAAAGGAACAGAAAAGTGAAGTTTCAGAATGAAAAATCCTCTAGATCCACGGCATAAAAATAGACAAGCACTGGTAGAGGATTTATTTAAAATTGAATTTCATAAGCAAAAAATTAGCCCTGAAGCAAGAACTATTCTTGAGCAAAAAAAATTTATTGATAGCGCCATAGAAAAAGCAGCCACGGAGTTTCCGATCGATAAAATTAATAGAGTTGACCTTGCAATATTAAGACTTGCTGTATACGAACTCATAATTAAAAAAAGAGAGCCACCAAGGGCAATTATAGACGAAGCTGTTGAGCTTGCTAAAGAATACGGAGGAGATACAAGTCCGTCATTTGTAAATGGCGCACTTGGGAAAATTTTAGAAAATGACAAACTTTCCAGAATTTAAAAATAAAAGACTTTTTGAACAAGCATTTACGCATAGATCATACTTAAATGAATCTAAACAGAAAATTTCCTCCAATGAAAGACTTGAATTTTTAGGAGATAGCATCCTTTCTTTTGTTGTTTCTCAATATGTTTATAAAACCTACCCAAATTACAATGAAGGAATTTTAACTAATTTAAGATCGCTACTCGTTAACACAAGAAGTCTTGCGCAAATTGCCAAAGAGCTAAATTTTGGAAGCTTGCTAAAGCTCTCCAAAGGAGAAGAGGAATCCAAGGGAAGACAAAATCAAAGTCTTTTGGCAAATTGCCTTGAGGCATATATTGGAGCTTTATTCTTAGATCAAGGAATTGAAATTATTTGGAAATTTTTAGAAAGAGTTCTATTACCGAAAGCAGATTATTTCGTAAAAAACAATATTTTTAAAGATCCAAAAAGTTTATTACAAGAAAAGGTTCAGGCACAAAAACAAAATTCTCCCGTATATAAGGTCCTAGAAGAATTAGGACCGGCACACGCAAAAGCATTTACCGTGGGCGTTTATATCGTAGGGGAACTTCTCGGAATAGGAAAGGGTAAATCCAAACAACAAGCAGAAGAAATGGCTGCAAAACAGGCACTTGAGAGAAAAGCAAAATAATGGTAATATATAGGCTATGGCAGTTGTAATCAGATCAACAAGAACAGGTAAAAAGGGAGAGAGAAAGTTTAGGATAGTTGTGTCGGAAAAAAGATCCCGCCGCGACGGAGAGCCAATCGAAACACTCGGTTGGTATGAAAAAGGACCTAAGGGTGCAAAAGAAATAAATAAAGAACGCTATCAGTATTGGATTTCTCAAGGAGCACAAGCAAGCGATACAATTTTAGAACTTGTCTCCTAAATATGAATAAAATATTAAACTACATTGTTACGTCTATTTTAGAAAAACCGGAAGAAGTAAAAATTACCGAGAATGAGCAAGATGGTGTAGTAAATTTTGAGATTGATGTTGCTCCGGTAGATATGGGCAAAGTAATTGGTAAAAATGGCAAAGTAATTAAAGCTATCAGAAATATTATGAAAATTCCCTCTATAAAACAAAATAAAAGAATTTACATATCTCTTTTAGAAAAACCACTATAAAAATCTGCCGAATATGAAAATAAGCATTCTCACGCTCTTTCCCGAGATGTTTAAGGGACCATTTGAATATTCTATTATTAAAAGAGCTCAAGACAATAATCTTGCAGTAGTCAATTTTGTCAATATTAGAGATTTTGGCCTCGGAAAACATAAATTAGTTGATGATAGACCATTTGGCGGAGGACCGGGAATGATTTTGAGGGTTGATGTTTTACATAAAACCTTAGAAAAAATAAAAGACAAAAAATTAAAAAAAACAGAGCAAAAAGTATTTTTACTTGGAACACACGGAAAAAAATTTGATTGGAAAATGGCAAGTGATTTATCTAAGCTTAAACATCTAATTCTTATTTGTGGGCACTATGAAGGAGTTGATGAGAGAATTAAAAATTTTATTGATGGTGAAATCTCCATTGGAGATTTTATAGCTACAGGCGGAGAGATCCCTGCAATGCTTATTACAGACGCAACAATTAGACTTCTTACAGGCGTAATAAAAGAAGGAGCTGCAACATCCGAATCTTTTTTTAACAATCTTGAACATCCGCATTTTACCAAACCAAGAAAATTTAAAAAATTAGAAGTTCCGGAGATTCTTTTTTCCGGAAATCATAAGGAAATCAATAAGTGGAGACTTGATGAATCAATAAAAATTACTACCAAATTAAGACCAGATCTTCTAAGGAAAATCTAAAAAGGGATTAAATTGGCTGTTCCGCTGGAAGAAGCAGGGGGGGAAGAGAAAGCATCAAAAAATGATAAATTCGACCACTTGGCAATATCATCAAGATTCTTCCGGCTATCGACAGACAATGCTTGCAACGGAATTTCTTCTTTAAAATTAATTGGCGGAATAGTTTTGTAATAGAAATTGATTGTTAAGGATATGGAATTAGTTGAAGAACTTAAAGAGACTACCTCCGAGAGAGGAGCAGTTTTATAAAGTTCGGAAATAAAACCAGAAGCATTTTTAATATCCCCGGAAAGATTAACAGATATCTTTAGAAAAGGAAATTTTTTAACGTCAGTCTGGGGTTTTGAAACATCTCCGACTGAAAAATCATAATCTCCAACCAACAGCCCCGACTTACCTGCTGCGACTGATATTGCACCTATAATACCCGCAAAATCTTTATTTACCGGAAAAACAGCCGTAGCTATTTTATATTGTGATTCTAAGACAGAAGGATCGAGGTTAGTAAGTGACGTAAGATTTTTTCTTAATGTTTCTAATTTAACCTGCTCGACCTTTGCTTGTTTTTGTAACTCAAATAAATTGTTTATTTGCGGTATGATAACTTGAAAAAAAAGGAAAATACATACAAAAATTATCAATACGGGTAGAATATAATTTTTATTTTTTTTGTAAAGAAAAACTATTGTTTCTTGATCTATGTTAATCTTTTTTTTCATAAGATTGTGCCTCCGATACTCAATGTATATTGACCGGTCTTTGTATTAACAATTATTCCCTCCATGACTAAGTTTTTAATTAGCTTTTTTTGCGAAGAAAAACTTATCAAAGAGTTCAAAAAAGTATTTATTAAGGCAAGAGAATTGGAAGAGACAGAGATTCCAACATTATCCTTGTCAAAGCTAAACGATTTAATTACTACTCCTTGAGGTACCAACTCTAAAAGAGAATTGGAAATATTTGAGTAATCTTTTCTTTTATTTAAAATTTCCGCAATTCCTTTTATCCGGTCGTTTACCATTAATAATTTACCTGCTTTATCTTTAAGTTGGGATATTCCAAAAATTGCTGTGTTCTGATCTTTTTTAATTGAGGCTAGAGAAAATTGAGTACTGATAATAAAAATTATTATTGCACAAAGAACAATTATCGTGAGAAAAGAGGCAGCTATAAAGTTTAAAATTTTTATTCTCTTCTTTTCTTTATTTATTTCTTCATCTTTATTCTGAATTAGGTTTATATAGTTACTCATAACTTCTCATAGCAAGCCCTATTGCAATTGTATAATCGGGACCGTTATCTAAAATTTCTTTTGGAATTTGCTGAGAAGCAAGAATTTTCCAAGGATTTGCGATGGCAGTTTCTATTCCGGAATTACTGGCAAAAAATACATCAATTCCCGGCAATTTTGAAGTACCTCCTGAGAGAATTATTTGTCTTACAGGCGCATCATCTTTATATTTTTGATTATAAAAAGCAATTGATTTTTTTACTTCTGTTAAAATTGAAGTTAGAATTGGCTCTGTGGATTTTCCGATTTTTCCTCCTAAAGTTTTATCGGATACCCCATAGGCTTTTTTATATTCTTCCGCCTGAGCAGGTGTTAATCCTAAATCCGAGGCAATTGCTCTATTAATAGCCGCTCCACCAATTGACATCGAGTAGGTAAAAATCATTATGCCGTTTCTAATTATCGCAAAAGACGTACTAACGGAACCGATATTAATTATTATAGTGGTTGGATAATTTTCTCCAATAACAAGGGTTCTTACTGTTGCTAAAATTTCCGTTTCTAAAGAATTAATCGTTAGACTTGCCATGGATAATATTCTTTGATATTTTTCTATTAACATCGTCGGGGCACCGACCATTAGAACCTGCATTTTTTGATTTGAGTCCACTATCTCCGGTTTGTATAATATATTCCACGCCAAAGTTATATTTGTAAGCGGAACCGGGATGTATTGCTCCGCTTCCCAGTAAATCGCAGATCTTAATTCTTTTTCCGATAAAACCGGCATTTCCAGGACTTTTGTGTAAACTTGGTTTTCCGCCAACGCAACGTTAACATATTTTGAAGTTATTCCTGCAACTTCCATAGCTTTTCTTATTGCTTGTGCCATCTCTTCTTCGTCAAGAGGTGACTCCGACAACATTCCTTTTGCAGGAGCAGGAACAATAACCGAAGATTTATAGATATATCCTTTATTTCCGCCTAAAATCCAAGCCAATTTAATTGTGGTAGCACCTATATCAAGGCCAAACGGTTGTTTATTGTTCATAGTTTACTGTGTAAATAGACTATATTGAAATAGCTCTGAAGGAACTCTTGGATAGCCCCGAAATACGGTAACTTTTCGCTGTGTCTTATTAAGACTGCCTGTTGATTCGATAACCGATCCCTGGGATGGTAATTCAACTTCACCTTCTACTCCGATTGGAGAACTGTAATAGAGAGGGATAATTCTGGCCAATAATCCATTTGAAACTGATATTGAAGACGCGTAATAATAAACTTTTCCATTAATAGCTTCTACGCTTGGACCAATCGGGAAAAAATGATTTTGGAGATTTCTTGACGAGCATGGATCAACAGCGTATCTTGTTAGAATTGGAGAAATTTTCGTTCCGGACAAGACCACTATTTCTAAAGCTGCGTTTTTACAAGCATCGTCAGAATCACCCCACCTAATTGTTAACAATTTACCCGCACCTCCCCAGGGATTTGTATAAATTAACGCAGGGTCGACTGAATATGTTGACAACCATACATCAAATCCCTCATTTTTGGCAATATTATTTCCTCCATTTAAATTAAAGCTTGACCCGCTAACCTGAGTCGTAGTTGCGGTATATCCGGCCTTATTTCCAATTTCCCCGCTTGTTATTGGCGGCAGAGAACCGGTAGAGCTTAAGAGTTGTTCGATCCCTGCTTCTGCTGCAGAAAGTGCTTTTTGCGATTCGGATTGCTCGGTTGACATGCGCATTCCAATGATACTTTTTGAGGCAACGGCAAGCCCAACCGTTAAAGCTATAACCATAACCAGTACAACTATTAACAGTGCCTGACCACTCTGTCTTTTAATATAATTTTTTACCATCCGTAAATAGAGTAACAAGCCTAAGGAAAACTGTCAAGACTATCTCCTCAAATTTCTCATGGTAACGTTTGTTTCAAACGAAATTAAAGCACTTCCTATAACACTTCCTGTAGATTTTTTAGAAAGAGTAAAATAAATTCCAATTATCGGCGGTTGGGTTAGATAATTTTGAGAGCAAGTAAAAGAACAGTTAGTTACATCAATTGTGGTTGTATCTATTAAAGAGGCGCTATTTGAAGCAAAGGTAGGCTCATTTGTCCCCAAATCATTACTACAAGAAAAAATAAGTTGATTATTAGTAAAGTTAGTTACCTTTAAATAGTGATATTCTGTTGGAGCAAGGGACGGCACAACAAACTCAACTATGCAATTATCTTGATAAGTCAAACCGTCTATACTTATTCCATCAAAGCTTCTGGCAAATTCAATCATCTTAGACACTCCCGTAAGCCGGTTATTTCCTACTTGTCTTATTTCATTTAAAGAGGTTGCTTTTCCTGCCCCCCTTAGGGTAGAGGATACTATGCCAACAATTACCGATCCTATAATTGCTAATATTACCATTACCGCCAAAAGCTCAACAACCGTATATCCTTTTTGAGAATTAAAAGGTATTTTTTTGTTTATTATCCGGCGGATTTTCTTTTGCTTTTTGTTCATTTTTTACTCCGAAACATTGCTTACATTAGAAAGACAAGACTCTAAACGAACAGAATGACAAAATTGATCATTAGAGTTGGCACACTTACCATCTGACCAGAAAACAAAAACAACGACTTTACTGCTATTCTGACAGGAAGAAGAAGGAGAAAACTTTTCCAGTTGCACCTGTCTTATAAAAATACCTATATTACGGTCACAACCCTTCTGGGGATAGAGATTATAATCGGCACCCGTAAGTGTTGTTTTTCCTTCTCCGAGACAATAATTACCATCTTCTTTTTCCGATAAATATGACCAGTTGGTCTTACCTATATTTCTAAGTACCTCTACTCCTTG
>PFRF01000045.1 GCA_002788395.1 Candidatus Levybacteria bacterium CG_4_9_14_0_2_um_filter_35_21
ATCGGCCTCCATTTAGAGAATCAATTGTATTTGTGCTTGTTCCTCTAAAGACAAGAGAACCCGAAGCACTTGCATCTCCAACAACATCTAGGCTCGCAGTAGGATTTCCGGTACTCCCAATAATAGTGGGAAGGTTCATTGAAAATTTATTGTAATCACTGCCCGGAGCTATCCTTCCAAATTCAACACCATTGCTTTTAAAAGCTATTCGTTCCCAAGTAACACTGTTTGTTGGATCTAAGTCAAAAGTTAGAGCGCCTGTTTTAATCATGTCGTTTCCTCCTGTTCCATTACCAATATTAAAAGTGCCTTGAACATCTAATTTATATCCCGGGCTTGTTGTGCCAATTCCTATATTCCCGCTATTATCCAGAACAGTTAGGGCATTGCTCCAAGCATTCAGTCCTGATTTGTACTGCAGATTCAGAGCTCCCGTTAGAGGCTTAATAGTATTTACTGCCAATGTTCCCGAAACAGAAGCGTTACCTGTTACTCCCAGTTTTTCAAGAGGAGTTGTCGTCCCTATGCCAACATTCCCTGTATTAATCCAGGAATTACCATTGGCTGTTCCCGTAAACTTAATTAAAGCAGAAGCGGTGGAGGTTGCTCCCAAAAGAAGATCAGATTTTGTATTAATCGGGGAGAGAGCTCCTGCCAGTTCCTGCCAGAGCAAATCGCTTGTTCCTGTTGCGCAAGATCCCCAGGCAGGGGTAGCTCCTCCCAACAAACACTGAGTACCTGTCCCGTTTGCTCCGTTAGTATACAAAGCTCCGGTAAAATTAACCGCTCCGCCAACATTCAATTTATAGGTAGCAAGATTTGTCGTTCCGATGCCCACGTTTCCCGAGAAAATTCCATTTCCGGCAATTGTTGTATTTCCGGAGCTATCTACGGTAAATTTAGCAACACCACTTGCGGAAGCGCTAATTAAATCACCTGTGCCGTTTTGATTGATAGTAAAGGCCGATTGTCCACTTGAAGTGGCTAAAATTGCAAATCTATCGTCTACTTCTACGGCTCCCATTGCGCTTGCAATATTGTTACTGTTTGAGCTATTAATTAATGGTTTTTGAAGATCAATATTTCCCAAGCCGTCGGGGGTTACAACAACATTCGTGTTGGTTCCGGCAACCGTCGTTAGGCTCAAAACTTTACCCGAAAGTGTAAACTGCCCGCTTGATGCTTGGAAAACAGGCGCAGGGTTGGCATCGCCGCTAATTGTTAAGTTTCCAGAGCTATCCAGGGCAAGGACAGTGTTAGTCTTTGCATCAGCGGAGCCTAGAGCAGTAATCGGCGGTAATCCTTGCAGGGTTTCGGAGTTAGCAGCATACGCAACTGTGGCAAGCTGTTGGCGCGGAGTAAGTTCGGAAGTGGTTTGTACGGTTACTCCAAGGTAAAGAGCAGCATTTTCCGCAAAAAGAGTAGAGGGAATGGCAGTATTAGTGCCAAGCAAAATGGAAAAAATTCCGTCCGAGTCCGGAGAGACAGTGTAGATTTCCTGCCAAAGAAGGGCTCCTCCCGAGGCTGTTTTGTCATCATAAATCGTAAAGCGAAGAGGGGTGCTTGCGGTTATGGGATTGTCGCTGTTATCGGTTAGCCTTCCCTGAAAAGACAATAGCCTCGGAGGGGCAGTGGGTAAAACTGCCAAGGCCGGATTTTTGGGACCGGAAACAAAAGCATTGTAAAACCCAAATCCGATAGCAGACATAAAGATTACCAAGATCGCAAAGTGAAAATAATGGGTAATTGCATAGGAATGATACTTTTTGTACCAATTTGGTCGGGTGTAGCGAAGATGGTAAATGGCTTTTTTGTGCCACGGAAAATTCCTTATCGAAACAGAAAGCGGTGCGTATAAAGCCTTACTGATGCCGGAAGGAAAACTATTGCTTTGAGATGAATTATGAATATTGAATAATGAATTATGGATCTTCTTCTTAATTCTTGATTCGTTATTCGTTATTCGTTCGAAGACTGGTTTCCCCTTTATCTTCCAAACAGCATATTGTCCTTTTTTAGCAATTCCGACCAGCGGAGAGGTGACAAGGCTGTCAAAAACCAACCCGCAAGCCTTGCCAAGCTTTTGAAACAGGCGAACCGGAGCAAAAGACGAGTATTTAGAATTTGGCAAGCCTTGTGTCTCTATAACTCTAGTCATTTGCGCACGCAAGGCGTCCCCTTGCGTGGCTGGATTCTCATTGGGTAACTTTGAACTTTGAACTTTGAACTTTGAACTCGGAAGAAATTTTTCTTCCGCTGCCCAGCCAAAGTATTTTCGAAGAGAAGAGAGCTTCCTGTTAACGGTTAAAGGAGAAAATTCCTGTTGAATAAGTCTGTTTTTGTATTCTTCCACCAGAGAAGAGTCGAGGCTGGAGAATAAGTTCTTGTCCTCTGATTTCCATGATTCATTTAAGCCTGCCACTTCTTCTGCCCAGGAAAGGAATTGGCGGACATCAATGATATAGTTCTTTATAGTAAGATGTGCTGCGTTGTAAACGTAAAGGTAGTTTTTAAAGTCTTTAAGCCTGTATGGATCCGCAGTTGGTCGTTGGTCGTTGGTCGCTAGCTCAAAAGGGGATTGGGGAATGTGCCCCTCTAGTTTTAAGAAGGTAAAGAATTTTCGAAGAGAGGACAAGTGCCTTTCGGCAGAGCGAACAGAGATTGCAGAATCATGAATTACGAATGACGAATCATGGTCCTTTATTCCTGATTCTTTATTCTCGATTCTGTTTTGTTTGTACTCTTCAATTGTTTTAAAAGTTATGCTTTTAGGATCAAACGAATTTTGATATTTAGCTTCATACCAGCGCACAAACTGACCAATATCAGCCCTGTAATTTTTGACAGTAGCTCTGGAAGGAGTCTTTTCCTGGGATAATAAGTACTCAACGAATTGATTAATGAGATTCATATAATTATTAATTTCAAATTCTTAATTTCTAATTTCTAATCAATTTCAAAATCTTTAATGTTTTAAACATTAAGTAATTAAAAATTCAATAAAAATTTTAAATTTAAAATTAAGAATTTCATTGTTATTCGCTGCTCTTGGCAATTTTCGAAAAGATCAAAGTTAATTCTTGTGCTTCTTGCCACAAAACCTTGCATTCTCCTACTAATGGCTCACTTGATTCATTTGCTTTTACGAGTAACCTTAACCAGTATTTAGTTTCAATTGCCTCCTTTTTGCAGATAAAAATTTTATTTCTAAAGTCTTTTTTCGATGACGCACCGTTAGCTTCGCAATAATTTGCGCCTATACTAGTTGCAGATCTTATCAATTGACTAATAATGACAACAGAAGCGGGATTATTTTGGACTTTTTTGCATAGAACAATAATCGTCTCGGCAAACCTCGCTGTTCTTTCTTCAAGATCGAATTTCGTATTTTTTTTATTTTGTTTGTTCATTTAAAATTGATTAAAAATTTGAAATTGAAAATTAGAAATTGAAAAGATTTTATCCTGTAGTTTTTTCGTGCTTGTGAAAACAACTTTTTGCCCGTGAAAATAGGGGAAAAGCTTACCGGGAATGAAGAGAAAATAATAATTAATTTCCGAACAGCTAATGGAGAGGTTAGCGCTCTAGCTACGAAATTATACAGATTATACGGATTATTTGATGTTAAAGGGGATTTTTTATTTTTGGGCATACAATTAGATTAGGTTAGTTTACACTATGTTGTCAATAACCTAGAGTAGTTAGTTTTTGTTAATTCTTAGAAAAATTTGATCTTATTTAAAAAAAAGATCAGAAAAAATACGAAAATAGTGTTTAATACATATTTTTGAGCTTATTTGACAAACTTTCGTGTTTATTTTTAAATTATTGACCGTATAATAAAGCATCAGAGTTAATCAAAATATTTCAAATTGTTGCACGTACCCTATAATGTTAATTTTGCGTATTTCCGCTGTTTTAACAAAATATTCAGTTAGTGATTGTCTTAAAAAATATTTAATTTTGTATTAACCGGTGCAATTTTTTCTTTAATATTAATTGTCCCAAAAGCAGCTTATGGACTAGGAAAAACTATTTTTTCTGCAATTGGCAGTTAAGACAGAAGAATGCTACATTTATTTGCATTTTTTTTTGATTGATTTGGCAAGCTAAAACAAGATCAATAGGACCAATAAGACAAATGCGACAAATAATTCGGAAAGCAATATGTCCAATAGGACAAATACAGCTTGTGATAGATATTTTAAGAGGGTAAAATAAAATAGGACTAGTAATATTAATAAGACCA
>PFRF01000028.1 GCA_002788395.1 Candidatus Levybacteria bacterium CG_4_9_14_0_2_um_filter_35_21
TTAATTTAAAATCAATTATTAATGTTTTAAGCATTAAAGAATTTAAAATTCAATAAAAATTAAAAATTTTAAATTTGGAATTTAATATCTTATCTCAACCATTAGCTGTTAGTAAGATTGACAATTGATAATTGACAATTGATAATTAAATTAGCTTTTAGCTTTTAGCTTTTAATCATATGGATCTGTCTGAACTAATTTCGATATTTCTTGTAATTTTCTTTGGAATAATTGCCATCTATTACTCCCAAAAAGAGGATAAACGCAAAAAAATAATTCTTGATCACGAAGAAGAACAAAAACAAAGAGCTTACCACATTACAATTTTAAAAGAAATCCAGGATAAAATCGGTTATTCACTGGATATAGAACAAATTATCGACGTAATTACCGGAAGTTTACAGCATTTATTCTCTTACACAAGCGCTTCTTCTGTTGTTATTAAAAATAATAAGGCGATTTTTAAAACAAATCTTTTGGAAGGAGTAAATAGAACTTACATTGATACCGTAAAAAAGACCATGTTTGATTCATTAAATATCCTTTTAGGTCATTTTCCGGAAAAAATGGATGAACAAATCTTGGGAGTCTCTTTAGATTATACCAATCCAAATCCCCCACTTTCCTTTTTTAACATTCCTCTTTTGGTTAACAACAGAGTTATGGGTTTAATTAATATTTCTTCCGTTAAACCAAATTTGTATTCCGAAGCGGAAATGACACTTTTATATGAAATCACCGCCCAGGCTTCCAACGCAGTTTCCAGACTTGAGGAAGTGTTGGAAACCGAAAAAGGTAAGCTTGTTTCGCTTATAGGTAGCCTTGCAGATGGAGTTATTATGATTGACGACAAAAAAGAGGTTCTGATTGTAAATAAAGCCGCAGGAAATTTTTTGAAAGTCGGTAAGGATAATCCGTCTTTTTCCGATTTAATAAATGCGGCAAAAGATAAATATGATTTAGCCGGCAAAATAGATGATTGTTTTAAACAATCTGAAACAATTGAAGATAGGGATGTTAGCTTCGAAGATAAAACCCTTCAGATTTTTATTACCCCGGTTTTAGGAGTAAACCACACGGGAAATAGAAAGCCAATTGGAATTTCGGTCTTGCTTCACGATATAACTCTGGAAAAAGACTTGGCAGGCGTAAAAGAAGACTTTACCAACATGGTTGTTCACGAAATTAGAGCCCCTCTTACTTCTATTAAAGCCTCTTCCGAGTTACTGCTTGAAAAGGGAGACAAACTTACGGAAGAAGAAAAGATGCAAATGCTATCTATCGTAAAGCAGCAATCTAAGGTTTTATTAAACGAAGTCGGGTCTATCTTGGATGCCTCCAAGATAGAAGCCGGGCGGTTTACAATTAACAAAGAGCAAGCGGATTTAAACAAAACAATTGTTGAAGCTATTGGGTTATTGCTTCCGGTTGCCACTAAAAAACAGGTTGCAATTGATATGGAACTCAAGAATGATTTGCCGCAGTTGGATTTTGACCAAATTAGAATAACTCAAGTTATAAATAACCTTATTTCAAATAGCCTTAAATTTACCTCCGAAGGAGACAAAATAACCGTTTCCTCATCTGTAAAAACAGACTATATAGTAATGTCTGTTGCCGATACCGGAATGGGAATATCTAAAGAAGACCAAACCCATCTTTTTTCAAAGTTTTATCAGCTTAAAAAAACAGACGAAAAAATTGCCGTAAAGGGTTCCGGGATCGGGCTTTATATTGTAAAAGGTATTGTGGAAGCGCACGGTGGAACTGTTTGGGTAGAAAGTGAGGTTGGAAAAGGAACAAAGATCTCCTTTACGCTTCCTCTGTCATTGGACGTTAAAACTGAAAAACAAAAAGAAAATCCGCCAGCTGGCGGACCGGAAGAGACACTTCCTTCCCACCAATTCCTAACCATTAATTAGCTTCGCAAGGTGAGACCTTGCGAAGCTAATGACACTGAACTAGAAATAAATTTTTAATTCTTAATTTAAAATTTTTAATGAATTTTTAATGTTTTAAAATTAATAATTTGAATTTGATTAGAAATTAGAAATTAGAAATTTTATTCATCTTACTCCCCACTTCTCCCCATCAGATACAATCTCTATCTCCCCATCTCGATCCGTTCTAAGCGTTTTGATTCCGAACTGATCAAGCAAGCCTAAGATTTTGGGCGTGGGATGTCCGTAACTGTTTTTACCGACCGAAATTACTGCAAGCTTTGGCATTGCAAAGTTTAAGACTGTTCTATCCAATCCATTTCTTGAACCGTGATGACTTACTTTTAAAACAGTTACCCTGCCTGCCTCTTCCGCTATCCGATCTATTGCCGGAATTTCCAAATCCGAAGTAAATAAAACCCGGAAATTTTTATAAATTAACAGCTGCCCAAGAGCAAAACCGTTTATGTCTAAATTGTCATTTTTGGACGATTTTAGCCTCGAATTTGTAAGTTCTTTAGGTGGCCACAGCGTTTTAAATTGAGTTTTTTCAGATATAACAATCCGATCGCCTTTCGAAAAATAATTAGCAGTCAACTTTTTGTCTGCTAAAAGCTGTTTTTCTGTTTTCTCTAAAAGAGTTCCATTTTCTACTTTTTCTGTTACATAATGCATCACTTGATATCTATTTAATACGGAAATTAGACCATTTAGGTGATCTGCGTGAGGATGGGACAAAAAAATTATATCGATTTTTCTGTCCCAAAATGGCATGTTTTTGGAGAGACAGGAAAGAATAGAATCATCCGGTCCGCCGTCAATTAAAATGTTTTTTGCAGTAGGCGTGCGGATAAATATTCCGTCCCCTTCTCCGACATTGCAAAAAACTACGTGCAATTTCCCATCAAAAAAAATCGCCTTTTGGTAAAAGAAAATTCCCCCAAGTACAATAAACAGGAAAGATAAAATAATCAGGGCTTTTTTCATACAGAGACCTTTTCAGCTTTCAAATAAATTATTATTGAACAAAGCAAAAGATAATATCCGACAGCTAAAAATGGATTGAGGCTATTTATACTAACCATGCCGCCTATTGCCGCAAAAAAGGTTACTAATTTTTCAAAAAATAATAACAGGGGCAGAGAAAGATATAAGAGTAGTTTTGAGAGAGGATTAAAAAAGGACACGGTTAAAGCGGCAATTCCCCCAAGGATTGTTAAAATGGGTACTGTCCATAAGACCAACGCATTAACTACTACCGACCATAAAGACAGCGTGCCGAAGGTTAAAAGCATTATCGGTAGGGTTGCAATTTGAGCAGAGAGTGTAGTTATGGTAGCTTCTCCAACGATTGGAAACTTACTAAGTCCTACCCTATCCGCCAAGATCGGTTGAATATACAAAATTCCGGCAGTTGAAAGAAAAGAGAGTTGAAAACCAATGTCTTCAATTAAGAAAGGGGACAAGAAAAGCATTAAAAACGCCGTTAAAAAAAGTGAATAAGATGCCAAATTTTGCCTTCCCAGAATTTGAGAAGAAAAAACCAAAACTCCCATAATCCCCGCCCTAACTATTGACGGTTCAAGTCCTGCCATAACTGCATAAATAATAATCCCTAAAATACTCATTGCAAGCGCAATCTGTCTTTTGAAAAACAATAGTAAAAAACCGCTTAAGAAACCTCCTATCAAAGTAACATTCATTCCCGATGCGGCAATTACGTGCAATACCCCTGTTGTTCTTAGACTATCCATAAACTCTTTTGGCATTGAATCTTTTATTCCAAAAACAATTCCCAATAACAAACTTGCGGAAACCGGAGGCAAAGTACCTTTGAAAAAACCGGCTATATTTTGGCGGAAAGAAGAAAGGACTGCTAATCCAAATACCGATTGAGAATTACTTTCAATTTTTATATTCTTAAGCAGTATAAGATTTCGTTTGCTAAACGAACTTGTATTCGAGGTTACCGTGTTAATTACCCCGCTTATTTTGAGGCTATTTCCATAATGATACTCCGGAAAGCGTGGAACGGAAACATAAATTTTCGTACCCGAAACATTAATTTGGAACTTTTGCATTCTTCCCGAAATCTGAGGCTCGGAAAGTAAAATTATTTTAAAATTAACGTTCTGCCCTTCTGTAAAAACAGGTTTTGATTGGTAAAAATAAAACACACGGATAGAAAGTAATATCAGAAGAATTACCGGAAATATAATTACTGTTAATTTAGGCATATGCTGGTAGTTATTAGTTGTTGGTCAGAATAAATTTCTAATTTCTAATTCTTAATTTAAAATCAATTATTAATGTTTTAAGCATTAAAGAATTTAAAATTCAATAAAAATTAAAAATTTTAAATTTGGAATTTAATATCTTATTTCAACCATTAGCTGTTAGCTTAGCTGTCAGTTTCAAGTTATCAGTTCGTGCTGATTTTGTCTTTTATTTGATTAAAAACTTTCTCACTAACTACCTTTTTATCCAAAAGATCGTTTATGGATCCGTACGGACGACTACTGATTATTTTTTCGGCTGTAACAGGACCTATACCCGGCAAGCTGTCTAGTTCTTGAGCGCCGGAAGAATTAATACTGATTGAGCCTGTATTCCCGACAATTCCCGAATTAGATACATCAGCCTGAACAGATTCCCCGAGTCTGGGAATATAGATTTTTGAACCATCGGAAACCTTTGCCGCCATGTTTAAATTCTTTGCCGTCCAATCTCTATCCGCATCGTTTCCAAGACCGGATGCCGCAATTAGAGCATCTTTTACCCGTGAGTCAAGACGTATTAAATATACTCCCGGCTTTACAACTGAACCTTCCACGTCTACGGTAATTGTTTCCGTAGTTTTTTCTTGTCCACTTGGCTCTATGGCGATATCTTCACTTTTTGAAGCTGATCCTAATAACCCTATCAAACCATATACAAAGAATATCATTCCAAGGCTGGCAAGGATTACAACAAAAAAATTTTTGCGGATAAAATTAGAGACCTTATCTGTTAGAGCCAGGTCGTCCATATCAATAAAATTTCTAATTCTTAATTTCTAATTTCTAATCAAATCCAAATTATTAAATGTTTTAAACATTAATAAATTAAAAATTGATTGAAAATTAAGAATTTAAAATTGAAAATTACTTCGTTATGAAATAACGAAGTTTATTATCTTTCCCTCAACGTAAATAATTTTAATAATCTTTTTTCCTTCCAGATAGGCTTTTACTTTTTCGCTTTTCTTCGCCTCCTCCTCCACGTTCTTTTTAAGTTTTAAGTTTGAAGTTTGAAATTTGAAATTGTCTCTAACCCTGCCGTTAACTTGAACCACGATTGTCACTTTGTCCTGAACAAGAAACTTGGGATCAAACTCCGGCCATTTCTGAAGATGAATTGAATTAAATTTAGCAGTCTTGTTATTCAATTGCTTATTCGTATTCATTTTTGATTTTTGATTCTTGATTTTTGATTTTAAGAAGAGTTGGAACAACTCTTCGCTTAAGTACGGGGCAAACGGCGCAAGTAGTTTTAGAAAGTCTTCTAAAACATCTTTGCCAATGGTTTTTTTATCCGAAATAAAATTATAAAACTCCATTAGTTTTGCCAGAGAAGTGTTGTAGGAAAGTTTTTCAATATCTCCTGTTATTCCTTTAATTGTTTTATGTAAAACCCGAAGCACTTCCTTGTCTTCTTCTTTTTCGGATAAATTGACATTTTGAGCAAGTACCCAAATCCTTTTTAAAAACCTATTCATTCCTTCTATTCCGGTGTCGTAAAAATCCCCTCCCTGACTAAACTGTCCCAAAAACATTAAGTAACAACGCATTGTGTCTGCCCCGAATTTTTTAATATATGCGTCCGGGATTATGACATTCCCTTTGGATTTGCTCATTTTTGCCCCCTCTTTTATTAAGAGCCCGTGGGCAAAAAAACGGGAGAACGGCTCTTCAAACGAAATCAAGCCTAAATCATGAAGAAACATTGTCATAAACCGCGAATATAAAAGATGCAGAACCGAATGCTCTGCTCCGCCAATATACATGTGAACCGGCAGCCAAGCTACCCGCAATGCGGAATTCTCAATTTCTTTTAAGTTTTTGGTTTTAAGTTTTAAGTTTTGTGCAAACTTTACCGATGGAAACGGCATGTCGTCCCAATCCGTTGCTAAATAGCGTAAAAAGTACCACGCCGAGTCAAGGAACGTGTCCGAAACATCGGTTTCTCTAACTGCATCTCCCCCGCAATTCGGACATTTTACGTTATAAAACTCCGGATGAGTTGCCAGGGGCGATTTACCCGTACCAATTGGCTTGTAATTTTCGATATACGGCAGTTCAACCGGCAAATCCTTCTCCGGGACAGGTACTATTGCCCATTCTTCATTGTCTATTAACTTATAATCTTTTCCCTGTTCACTTTTAACTTTTAACTTTTCACTTTTAACTTCCCAACATTTGCGACAGTAAATGATTGGGATAGGCGGTCCCCAATAACGCTGTCTGGAAATAAGCCAATCGCGCAAATGATAATGCGCCTTTTTTTGACCAATCTTCTTTTCTTCAAGCCATTTAAATACTTTTTCTTTGTCTTGGGGATATTTCCAGCCATTCCAATCCTGGGAATTCATAATCTCTCCATCTCCCGAATATGCTTCTGCTAATTCATTTTTGTTCTTTTCTTCTAAATCACGAATTACTGGTTTTATCCCAAGATTATACTTTTTAGCAAATTCAAAATCCCGTAGGTCATGAGCAGGGACTGCCATAATCGCACCTGTTCCGTAACTGGCAAGGACGTAATCTGCAATCCAAACCGGAATCTGCTCGTTGTTAACCGGATTAACGGCATAAAGACCGGAAAAAACGCCTGTTTTCTCTTTTCCCTCGGCCTGTCTTTCAAGATCCGACTTTTTCTTTGCCTTTTCTGCATATTCCCTAATTTCCCCTATTCTTGATTCTTGATTCTTGATTCTTGATTCAAGGAGCGAAGCGACGATTTCATGCTCCGGAGCTAAAACCAAAAACGTTGCCCCAAAAAGAGTATCCGGCCTGGTGGTAAAAACCTCAATTTTGAATTTTGAATTTTGAATTTTGAATTCTATTGACATTCCTTCGCTTTTGCCGATCCAATTAGTCTGGGCAATTTTGACTATTTCGCTCCAATTTAGCTCTGGAATGTTGTTTAAAAGCCTTTCGGCGTAGTCTGTAATCTTAAAAAACCACTGCTCCAGGTTCTTTTTTTCAACAATTGTTTCGCACCTTTCACAAACCCCTACCTTTTCCCCATCGAGCTCCTCTTTACCATCTTTGATTTTTGATCTTTGATTTTTGATTTTTGTTATGACTTGTTCATCTGCGAGCACGGTTTTGCAGGACGGGCAAAAATTTACAGGAGATTTCTTTCTAACAGCCAGCCCTTTCTTAAACATTTGAGTAAAGATCCACTGTGTCCATTTGTAATATTTGGGGTCATAAGTTTCGACCGTTCGAGACCAATCATAGCTGTTTCCGGTTTCATGGAGCAATCTGTAAAAGTTTTTTTCCGAAATTTTCGCCTGCTCCATCGGATGTTTACCAATTTTTAAGGCGTAATTCTCCGAATGAATTCCAAAACCATCTAATCCAATCGGTTCAAAAACACTAAAGCCCTGCATGCGCTTAAACCGACCGTAAATGTCCGCGCCGGTAAAAGCGTACATATTGCCTGCGTGAAGCCCTTCTGCCGAGGGGTATGGAAACATCATTAGGTTATAAAAGGGTTTATCGGAACTCTCTAAATCCGGTTTATATGTTCCCTCTTTTTCCCAAACTTCTCTCCATTTGGGTTCAATTTCGGAAGGATTATATTTAGCGATACTTTTTTTCATAGCACTGAGGCAATTTTAACAATAACGTAACTAAAAGTATAGACCTCGTCTCCTACACACATGGCAGACTTAGGACTTAGGACCGAGAACTGAGGATTTGAGAAACAAAATTTTTGAATCTAACGATACCGGATCGTTAAGGCTACACAATAAACCACAAGCCAAAATTAATTTCTAATTTCTAATTTAAAATTTCTAATGAAATTAAAATGTTTTAAACATTAATAAATTAAAAATTGAATGAAAATTAAAAATTTTAAATTGAAAATTAGCTACCTACCATAAGCCATTTGCTATTTACCTCTTGCTGTTTTATATTTAAATTATGATCCCGTTAGAAGCCACGATAGCAAGTGGTAATAATGGAAGCAAATGCCAATTATGAAAATAAACGAGATTATAAAAGAAAAGGAGATGCAAGTAGATCGCGATCTGCTTCTAACGGGATGAAACTTATTACCCAATCTGCCATCCTAATTTTATCGTTTTTAGTTATTTATGTTTGGGAGCAAACAGATCTCTCCATATATACCGTTCCTGCATTGGGTTTTTTAGTTTTTATCTACCTGTTGGTATCAAGTCGCAGGAAAAACAAACCCTTTTTCAATCTGGACGGCAATAGCCTTTGGACGATTTCTATTTTAAACACGGTAATTTTACTTTTAATTTTTGCAACAGGAGGCATAACTTCACCGATTTTCTTTCTCCTTTATTTTTTAGTCTTTGGGATTGCTTTTGCTTTTGAACCAATGACGGTTTTTGTGTTTATGCTAGGAGGTATTTTAATTTTTATTCCCAGCGCATTTAAAGACGATGTTTCCGGCAATCTTTTACGCCTGGCACCTTTGCTTCTTATTTCCCCGCTTGCCTTTTTCTTTGGAAATGAGTTTCGAAAATCCGATAAAAAAGACGAGGAAATGGAAGCTATGGCAGAGAGAACTAAAGAAGCAGCAGACACGATTTCGGAAGATGTTGAAGAGGTAATTAGAGATAAAAAAGAAAACTTAAGCTCGGAAACAACAGACAAGTTAAATGAAATTCTCGAAGAGACAGAGGACCTGAGACAAGAATCAAATCCTTGATTCTTGAATTTCTAATTACTAATTTCTAATTTCTAATCAAACTCAAAATTCAAATTATAAAATCAAAACATTAAAAATTGAATGAAAATTAAAAATTTTAAATTGAAAATTCCCCTCTTACTGTTCTCTGCTTTTTGTTTTTCACTTTTAGTTTTTAGTTTTACGTTTTTAGTTTTTAGTTTGAAGCCGGCGAGTGCCGAGACTATGCGCAACGACTGGTATATCTTAAAGATGGGTAATTTTAACATGGCTGCGGGTAAACCAACCGGAGCAGGGGGCAAAGTTAGTTTTACCATGGGACAAATCGGGTCGGGCCTTTATACCGGGGCAAACTATAAAGTAAGGGCAGGTTTTCAGTACATTTACACCCTTTATCCTTTTTCTTTTAAAATTTCCCAAACTTCCATTGACTTTGGCACTATTTCTCCTGCCAATCCTGTTACAAGAACTAATGTCCTAACCGTTAACAACCAATCCGCAGGAGGATATGTTGTTACCGGATCCGAAAATCACCCAATGCTTATGCCGTCTTCCGGATCTATGATCCCGGACACAACTTGCGACAACGGTCTTTGCTCCCCTTCCAACGCAACCGCCTGGACAAGCTCCCTCACCTACGGCTTTGGCTACCGCTGCGATAATGTTTCCGGCACCGATTGCGTAGCGGCATTTGCCACACCTACTTTTTACAAACCATTCTCCGCTTCCCCGACCGCAACCATAGTTATGACTGGCATAAATGTCGGCATAAATAAGCAGTCTCAAATTACCTATAAAGTAAATGTTTCGAATATGCAACCTGGAGGAGCTTATTCAAACCTGGTAACATATATCGCAACGCCTACATTCTAATCCGCCCCGACGGATTAGAATGTAAGATTTAAGATTTAGGATTTAAGACTTAAGAATGACGAGGGAGATGTGGAATTTTTGCAATCTGCGCTAGCGCCAATTAATTTTATTTAAAAAGTAAAGTTTCTCCGCGTTGCAGTAAAAAAATTCTACATTGACCGAGTCAGGGTAAGGTTTAAGACTTATGATTAAAAATTTAAGATTAACGAAAAAAATGCAAAATTGCAAGTCAAAATTCAAAATTGGGATATTTTTCTTTTGGTTTTCAACTTTTAACTTTACGCACGCAAGGGGACGCCTTGCGTGCGTAAATTGCGTAAATGGAAGGTTGACAGAAAAATGAAAATATTTTAACTTAAAAGGATATGCCTGCAAAAAACTCAATAAAGCAGTATCTGGAAAATGGGTATTATCATATTTATAATCGTGGTGTTGAGAAACGTACGATCTTCTTAGACTCTCAAGATTATGCCGTTTTTTTGTCTTACCTTAAAAGCTACCTATTACCTAAAAAGGAGAAAAAATTAATGGAAAAACTTTCCCATCCAACTATTTCATGCCGAGAAAGAGATAAGATTTTAAGAGAACTTCGTTTGAATAATTTTTATAATGACATCCATCTTCTCGCCTATTGCCTTATGCCAAACCATTTTCATTTTTTAATAAAACAGGCAAAAGCAGAATCGATTGATAGATTTATGAATTCTTTATGTACGAGATATACGATGTATTTTAACCGTAAGTATAAAAGAGTCGGATCTCTATATCAGGACGTGTACAAAGCAGTATTGGTTTCCAGCGAACCACAGCTATTGCATTTAACCCGATATATTCATAATCAAGCGGACAACAATTTAAACCAAAGACTTCCTTCATCTTATGATGATTACATCTCGCCAAGCGGGAATGGTTGGGTTTGTCCGGAAGAAATTCTTTCCTATTTTTCTAAAGATTATCCAAATTTATCCTACCAGGACTTCTTAAGGCAGCAAGATGAAGGTGAGTTAGCGCGGGAAATATTAATCGAATTGGAAACCGATTAGCCACGCAAGGGGACGCCTTGTGTGCGTAAATTTAACTATGAGGAGAATTTTATTTATTTTTCTTTTTTCTTTTTGGATTATAGTTTTTAGCTTTTCACTTTTAACTTTTAACTTGAGAGAAATTGAGGCATCCTCAATTTCTCTTGGTGTTTACCCTCCGATTATACAAATTAATGCAACTCCCCCTGCCAATGTGTCCGCTGACATTCAAATCCAAAACCAAGGTGAAAAAAGCCGGGATTTAAACATTATAATTAAACCGTTTAAAGCTGCAAATAGTCAAAACGGTGAGCTTTCCTATCTTTTTGCAAACGACCAATTCGGAACAGATCCGTTAATGCTTAACCGGATTAAGGTTATCGACGAAAATAAAAAAGTTAATTCCATAACCCTTGCCCCAAAACAGGAAAAGAAATTAAAATTGAATATCGATATTCCAAAAGGCGAAACCCCATCAGACTACTACTTTTCCATAGTCTTTGTATCTCGCGGCGAACCTGCAGAAGTATCTAAGACGCAAATAGAAAGCACTCTAAACGCTTCCCAAAATGCGGCCGGTATTGCTACAAACGTACTTTTATCTATCGGTCCAAAAACCAAAGCCGAAGGAGAAATAACGGAATTTTCCGTTCCTCTTTTTTTAGAAAAGGGTCCTGTAGAATTTAACATTAAAGTTAGAAACCAAAGTAATTTTTTTATTACTCCCCGGGGATCGATTTTAATAAAAAATATGTTTGGACAAACAATCGGTAGAGTTGATTTATTACCCGTAAATATTCTTGCCCATTCGGTACGTTTAATTCCCGGTTCGGATCAATTTGATGCAAAAGAATTAAAAATAGATGCCAAATCCTGGGAAGCTCAAAAAGCCTTATGGAGTGAGAAATTATTGTTGGGACCTTATACGGCAACGCTTGCTATTGCCTTAACCGAAGACGGACCGGTTTTAAGGGAAACAATTTATTTTATTGGCTTCCCCATTCTAATTATAATCGGAAGCTTTATAGCGGTAATTTTACTATTAATAATAATAAAAAAACTGCAAAAAAAATTAAAAACTTAAAATGGTAACCTTTCGAAGCTAAAACTAAGCCTTTTAACACTTGACAATACTCATAGATTTTTTTGATAATTAAGGTATAACTAAAAAGTGAAAAAAATATCTTTAGTAATTATCGTAGTTTTGTTTTTCCTGTTACCAAAACAGGCTCATGCTTTTACGTCGGCTGCCGATACTATTACCACTTCCCGTCCATCCGCTTCTGCTCCTCTTAGCGCTAACGCGGCCACCAATGATTCCTCCGTTACTGTTGTTGCCGGATCTGCAAATCTTTCTACTTTTCTTGCTTCGGATGCGGCAAAACTCTGGGGAGGACCACCGCAAGAACTCGCAACAGTTGCATCTTCCTCTGCTGACAGAACAAAAATATGGTTTACAAGCGCATTAACAGGAAATCATAGCCTTGGCAGTATAATAACATCAGCCGTAACCGCAAAACATACAATTGTATTCAAAGTAAGCCAGACAGCGGCCGTAAATGATATTCTAAAAATCACATTTCCGGGATCTGCGGATAATTCCGCCTCACCATCTGCAACCACCTTTGCCTTTAATAATTTGCAGGCTGCTAATGTTACCGTAAGCGCGACATCCGGAGTCTGCGGATCAATATCTGTTTCTGCGCCAAACATACAATGTACTGTTAGCACATTAATTCCGACCACCGCAACAGTAACAGTTACTATTGGCTCCTCTACTCCACAATTAATTAATCCAACCAAAAGCCAAACCATTGGGACCTCGGATCTTTGGAGAATAGGCTTAAGTCATACAAGCGGAGGATTTGATGCAGAAGCACCCGCAAACGTTGCCATTGCATCTATCGAAAGCGTTTACGTATCGGGAATAGTAGACGCGTCAATAACTATGACTATTGCGGGAATTGCCAATGGTGTTGTAATAAAAGATGATAATACAGGCTGTAACGCAACAGGGTTTGCCATGACAACCAATTCCGGAGCCGCTTCATCCCCTACCAGCGTAAATCTTGGCGCAATCGGTACCGCAATT
>PFRF01000029.1 GCA_002788395.1 Candidatus Levybacteria bacterium CG_4_9_14_0_2_um_filter_35_21
ATTAATTTCTCCAATAGACTACCTCATTCTAAAAGAAGGATTGTCTAATAACTCCGTAACCTATACAAAAATTTGAAAAACTTAAGCAAGAAGAATAAAATAGGAGAAATCATGGACATCTTCAATAATTTTAGCTTTCAGTTTTTAAATATTGGCGCTTTTTGGTACCTTGCCATTTTTATTATCTCTCTCCTAGAATCGCTGGTTGTTATAGGGCTCTTTGTTCCCGGAACGGTATTTTTATTATTTGTCGGTTTTTTGCTTACCAAAGGATTTTTAAATATTCCCCTAATTATCTTTATGGCTTTTTTAGGCGCGATTCTTGGTGACATTATAAGTTATTTTTTAGGTAAAAAAGGTACGAGATTCTTTAAAAAAGGAAATAAGATTTTAAAAATAGCAAATCTTGAAAAGGGAAAGAGTTTTTTTAAGAAACACGGCAGAAAGAGCATCTTCCTCGGACGTTTTACAGGTCCATTAAGATCGCTTGCTCCCTTTATTGCCGGTATCTTTAGTATGGATTTTAAAAAATTTCTTTTTTGGAATATTTTAAGCGGTTTTTTATGGGCGATTTTATACCTTTTTTTAGGTTTTAGTTTTGGTGAAGCGTGGCAAATAGCCGAAAACTATTCTAACCGTGTGCAAATTATTATCACATTTTTAATTCTCTTTCTAATTGTTACTTATTTAATAAATCTTTATTTTTCGTCTAAAGAGGTAAAGTTTTCAGTTAGAGTTTTTAATTTTTTCGCAGATTTTGCAAAAGAAACATTTTTTAAAACAAGTATTGTTAACAAATATCCTAGTTTTTTTAATTTTTTCGCCGCAAGATTTAAAAGAAAAAACTTCTTTGGACTCCCTTTTACGCTTTTATCTATTGCCTTTTTTTACGTTTTATTTTTATTTTTTGGTTTTGTAAAAAACCTTGTTTTTTCCGGTGCAATTTATGGTTTAGATCTAAGAATAGAGAACCTTTTATATGTTTTTCGCGACGATGAGTTAATTAGATTTTTCTACTGGATTACGCTTCTTGCAAATTGGCAGATAATCGTTAGTTTTGGCGTTATTCTATCAATAATTTTTTGGATAATAAGAAAAAGAGCTTACGTTTTTGCTCTTTGGACTTCTGTTATCGGAACTCAGTTTTTTGATACTTTAGGAAAAATTGCCTTTGCCCGTCCTCGTCCACAAAGCGCAATCTTTATTGAAAACTCCAATTCTTTTCCAAGTGGGCATTCGGCAATTGCGGTTGCCTTTTATGGCTTTATTGTTTATGTACTTTTTAGGACAAGAGAAGGAGGAAGAAAAAAATTAAATGTTTTAAGCGTATTTTTTATAATAATTTTTTTTATTGGCTTTAGCAGAATATATTTAGGTCTTCATTATTTTAGTGACATAATCGGTGGTTATTTGTTAGGTTTTTTGTGTTTAATTATTGCGATTTCTATCTTTGAATGGTCTGCTTATAAACAAAAACTTAAAAAGGTTTTAGTAATCCCTTTTTCTCTAAAAAGTAAAAGAACAATTCTTTCCCTACTCTTGGTAGAGCTAGTATTCTATGTTAGTTTTGCTTTAAATTACCAACAGCCTTTTAATTTTAAGTCTACCTCAGTGGTAAATATCGTGACCAATAACGCCTTATCCGAATATAAAAAAAATAGTCTGCCAAAATATTCGGAAACCTTAAGGGGAAATAGGCAAGAACCGATGAGTTTTTTAATTTTGGCAAAAAACGATAACGAGCTCGTTAAATTTTTCAAAAAGTCTGCATGGTATGAGGCGGATTATTTTAACCGCTATTCTCTTTTAAAACTCGTAGAAACAAGCGCTTTAAATAAGAGTTATCTTACTGGACCGGTGACTCCTTCTTTTTGGAACAGCAATGTCCATGATTTAAGTTTCCAAAAACCAACTCCTAAGAATACTATTAGGGAGCGTCATCATGTTAGGTTTTGGAAAACAAATATTTTTACCATCTTTGGTAAAAGACTTTATGTAGGAACGGCAAGTTACGATACGAGAATTAAATGGTTAATTACCCATAAAATAGATCCAAATATTGATGCAGAACGGGAATATTTATTTAAAGACCTTTTAAAAAGCGGCATGATTTTAGATTACCAAAAAATTCAGCTTGTTGGAAAAACTACAGGAAGAAATTTTGCCGGGGACGCTTTTTACACAGACGGAAAAGCTTATTTAATAGAATTAAATTAACTGATAAATATAGGCGGTAGCGTAAAAAATTCTCTAAATTTGATATTTTTGTCAGAAGCTCCAGAAACTTGTCTTCCATGAAATTCCATTATGCGATAATTTTATGTTTCACTATAAATGCTCTTCCTGAACCAGATTTTAAATATTTTTCAAAGTCAAATGCGGTATATTTATTAGAAAATGCAAAATAAGAAATGAGTTGAATAAGTAGTCTATCTTTTGTCGCCACGACACTTCCCTTTTGATGACGCAGAATTCGAGATATTAAGTCATCTGTACAACCAATATAGGTCTTATTATCTGAACACATCAATATATAGACGTAATTCATAAGATAAAACCGCTTTAACTCGTCTTGGCGGATTTCATCTCGCCGAAGCCGAGCTTTAGCGAGGCGAAGGCGGAGAGAGTGAGATTCGAACTCACGAGAGGCTTGCGCCCCTAGCGGTTTTCAAGACCGCCGCACTAGTCCACTATGCGATCTCTCCACAAACCAGTAACTAGCAACTAGTCCGGAGTTATTATAGTAAAATTGAAGGCTAATTGCTAGAGGCTTGAGGCTAAATACTTTTTAGTCTAAATAGGCAAAACAGGGGTTTTGTGATTTCTTTGCGCATTTAGTAACTTTAACCCCTCAAACCACAAAACACCAATTAGACCTGCGCTAAAAGTAATTAGAATATCGTTTAAGTGAAGCGGGGTAAAGTGAAAAAGCTCTTGCAAAAAAGGAATATAAATAACTATCGCAAGAAGAAAAATGGCAACTCCTGCAACCAAGAAGAGTGCAATGTTTTTTTCTCTGAATATGTCCAAAATATTTTTTGACCAGGACAAATTAGTCAGAATTAGCATTAAGTTGGAAAACACAATTGCCGCAAATGCAATCGTTCTGGCATCGTTTTCACTTTTTCCAAAATAAAATAAGGAGAGAAGATAGACAATAAATACGATTGCAAGAACACTTGTTCCCTGTAAAATACTTAATAATAATGCACCTTTGCCGAAAAGCGGTGTTTTTAGATTTCTCGGGGGATGGTTCATGGAATTTTTTTCCCCTTTTTCCGCCTCAAAAACTACCGATGATGCAGGATCAACTATGAGTTCTAAAAAAGCAATGTGCGCCGGAAAAAGCACGAGAGGCAGATTAAAAATAATCGGCAAAAGAGTCATTCCGGCAATCGGGACATGAATTGCCATAACGTAGGCAATTGCCTTTTTAAGGTTATCAAAAATTCTTCTACCCAAGCTAACAGCCTTTACTATAGATAAGAAATCATCTTTTAAAAGAACTATATCTGCTGTTTCCCGCGCAACATCTGTGCCGCGCTCCCCCATGGCAATGCCTATTTGAGCAGCTTTTAGCGCCGGAGCATCATTTACTCCGTCTCCTGTCATAGCAACTATTTCACCATTTGCTTTTAGCGCGTTTACTATAGCAAGTTTCTGATCGGGAACAACTCTTGCAAAAATATTGATGTCTTTAATCATTTCTCTTAGTTTATTTCCCTCCATTTTCTCTAAGTCTCCTCCTGTTAAAAATTTGTGAGGATTTTTCAAGCCAATTTTTTCTGCGGCAAACCGAGCAGTTCCGGGATAATCTCCGGTTATCATTATTACCTTTATTCCTGCTTTTTTACATTCTTCTACCGCCTGGGGAATACCAGGTCTAATCGGATCGGAAAATCCAAGAAGCCCGACTATTTCAAACTTAAAATCATGCTGATTTTTAGGCAGATCTGCTTTACTGCAGACTGCCTTTGCAACGGCAATAAGTCTCATCCCCTCATCCGAAAGTTTTTTAACTTTCTCAAGCATTTTTGACTCCTCAGCTTTATTTAAATGGCAAAGCTCGGCGATTGCTTCCGGTGCTCCTTTTGCCGCAACAACATATTCTTTTTTATCTGGAGAATTCCATACATGGGAAAGAGCAAAAAGAGTTTTAGACAAAGGATATTCCTTAATTAAGCTCCAATCATGGTGAATATGCTTATGTTCGGATTTATCAAGTTTTTTAAGTCCGGCTTGTCTAATCTCTTTCTCAATTGGATCAAAGGGATCTCTTTGGCTTGCTAAAATGGCATATTCCAAAAGATGATGGTACTTTTCCTCAAGTCCTTTTTCTCCCTGAGAAAGAACAAGAGTATCTTCTCCCGCAACAAGAGCCTCAAGCTGCATTTTATTAAGAGTGATTGTGCCGGTTTTGTCTACACAAAGAACAGTGGTGGCTCCAAGAGTTTCTATTGCGGAAGTGTTACGGGTTAAAACATTGCTTTTGGAAATGCGCCATGCTCCTAAGGTTAGAAAAACTATAAAAACTACAGGGAACTCCTCGGGAATAAGAGACATGCTTAAAGACAGTCCGGACAAAAATCCTTGTAACAAATTACCCCTAAGCAAAAAATAAAGAACAATAACAATTCCACAGAGAAAAACACTCCATAACGCAAATCCCTTTACTAAATTATCAATTTCTTTTTTAAGAAGCGTATTTTCTTCGCGTATTGACTGCAAAGACTTTCCTATTTTGCCCATTTCGGTTTGAATACCTGTTTTTACTATTCTTGCTATTCCGTGCCCTTGGGAAATAAGAGTTCCGGAATAGGCAACCGGAATTTTTTCTTCTCCCGGTTTAAATTCCTTAAAATATTTTTTTTGATCCCAATCTGTTTTATGTACGGCAAGAGATTCTCCTGTTAGAAGAGATTCATCAATCATTAAATTGCTTTGCCATAGGATTATTGCGTCTGCAGCAACTCTATCTCCCTCGCGGAGAATAACAATATCGTCTGCTACGACTTCTTTCCCTCCCACCCTTTGCTGTTCCCCGTCTCTAATAACAAGTGCCCGGGGGCTAGAGAGATTTTTTAGTGCTTCGAGTGCTTTTTCTGTTTTTTGCTGTTGATAAAGAGTAATTCCTATAACCATAAAGACCATAACAAGCAGCATGTAAGCATCTTTTGGCTCTCCAAGCAGAAGGTAAATGCTTCCGGTTGCAATTAAGAGAAGCAGCATTGGTTCTTTTATAAGCGTGAGTAAAAGTGCAAAAATATTTTTTTTCTTTTGAGAGGGGAGTTCGTTATAGCCGTTTCTTTTTAGCCTTTCTTCAGCTTCTTTTGCGGTTAAGCCTTTTTCTCTTTCTAAAATTAAATCCATTCTTTTATAATAGCAAAAAATGCTATAATGGGTGAGCCTGGAGGAGTCGTCCCAGTCGCGGGACTATCCCTCTCGGTACACTCGGAGGAGTCGCATAGCACGGTCCATTGCGGAAGGTTGCTAACCTTCTGAGCTGAATAAGCTCGCGTGGGTTCGAATCCCACCTCCTCCGCACTACAGCACGAACAGTTTGCTCAATGAATCCAGAGTTAAATCAGGTTTGTTCTTCCTCGTTTGAGTAGTAAAAAATTTCTCCTGGGGTATATTCGTAGGAAGATGCTTCTTCGGGCGTAATTCCTTCAAAATACATTCTCATTGGTCTAATTGAGTTCCCGTGAGCGCAAATAAAAATTGTTTCATCTTCTTTTACGGTTGACATAAGTTCATCTAAAAAAGGAAGAACCCTTTTTTGAACATCTTCCACGGATTCTCCGCCCGGAGGGGAAACATTAAAAGATCTGTGCCACAATGGATATTGCTCCGGAAATTCTTTGGCAACTTCGTCTTTATTTTTCCCGGTTAAATCTCCATAATCACGCTCTTTAATTCTTGCGTCTTCAAGAACCGGTACGTCCTTATGATAAACATTTAAAACAAGTTCCAATGTATGCTTGGAACGGATTTGGTCGGAGCAGTAGGCACGGGTTACTTTCTCGTCTTTTAATTGTTCTCCTATTGTTTTAGCCTCTTCAACTCCGCTTTCGGTTAAATCAACATCCCGAAAGCCGGAGAAAGTATGGGATAAGTTGTCTGTAGTTTGTCCATGCCGGAAAATAAAAATTTTTGCCATTTTTGCTATGAATTAAGAATTAGGAATAATGAATTATGAATTATCAGCAATTTAACAATAAAACAATTTAACAATTATATCCAATTATACTCTAAAATAAAAATAATATGGGAATTCTGGATTTATTATTTCCCAAAAAATGCGTTGCGTGTAAAAAGTTTGGCGCATACATCTGCGATAAGTGTTTTTCCTATCTTTCTTTTGATATTAAAAGTTTGTGTTTGGTTTGTAATAGACCTTCGGTAAACGGCTTAACTCATCCGGGATGTTCCGGGAAATACACAGTTGACGGCTGTTTTTCCGCACTTCCTTACAATAAAACTGCAAAAAAACTAATCTTTAGTTTTAAATATAAACCGTATTTAACAGACCTTAGTAAAGTTTTAAGTGATTTGTTTTATGAGGGGTTAATTCAAAACGAAGGATTTAATCGTGAGCTTCAAAATTCAAATAGTTGGTTTTTTGTTCCAATCCCTCTTTATTCTTCAAAGCTTAAAAAAAGAGGCTATAATCAGGCAGAAATTTTAGCTAAAGAATTAGGAAAAAGACTTAATCTTGAGACTCAAAATCTTTTAAAAAGAGTAAAAAATACCAAAACCCAAGTGGGGTTAAAAGTGGAAGAGAGAAAGACCAATATAAAAGGAGCTTTTTCCATAATTCATAATTCAAAATTTATAATTCAAAATGTGATGTTGGTGGACGATGTGGTAACAACAGGTTCGACACTTTTAGAATGCGCAAATGTTTTAAAAAGAAATGGCGCAAAGCGGGTTATTGGGTTAACTCTGGCGAGGGATTAAGGGTTAGTGAAGAGTTTCAGGAAGAAAAAGCTTTCCATATTTTTTCATAAACATTTCCATTGCAGGCACAACTTCTATGCTTACCTGTTCGGATAGCTTAGAAAGGTCTAATGGAAGAAGAACAGTGTTTCCCTGGTCTGTCTTAAGCTCCCTGGACAAATATCCGTTTCGGCCGGTTTTTAGTCTTTTACTAATTTCCAAAATATCTTCCGGATCACTCCAATTTAGATAATATTTCTTATTTCCCACGATTATTTCGCATTCCAGCATCCGAATATCCATTAATTGAACGATATCTTTAATATTAAATTCCATGCCTAGTGTTAATGGGGTTTCCTGAATTTGTGCACTGTTGGTATCGGCGATAGCGCTTATGTTTACCGGGCCAAGTGGCATTTCGGCTTTTTTAATTTCTTCCCAGCCTGATTGGAAAACGTCAACCGCAGTAGCCTTAACACAGCCATCCATATTTTTGTAGCGTAGTGCCCTCCAGAGCAGTTCGCTTCGGGGTTCTGCTATTGGCATAGTCCTTAGATAGTCTTGTGTCTCCCGGAAAGGCAAAACTTTTTCTCCCAAAGATATGGGAATTGGGTGTTCAATAATAAAATGGGGTCTTTCTGTCATTGCAGGAGTTTACATCAATATTTTACAATTTTCAACAAGGAAAAAGAAAACAAAAACCCTGTTAAAAATTACTTTTTATTTTAGGCGGGGATTAGCCTTGGGTATTTGACTTTTGAATTAGAAATTTGCTATAATATCGACTAATGGGGATGCATTGCATCGACAGGATTCGCACTTTAAAAACTGCAAGCCGGCTTTGATTAGTAGCCGTAAAACATAATCAAAAATTAAATG